>JAKZSU010000175.1:0-28221 GCA_047517485.1 Alphaproteobacteria bacterium | reverse complement strand
CGGCTTCGAGATCCGCGGACTCCGCGGCATCGACGACGGTGCGGCGTTCTTCAAGGCGTGGCGCGAAGTCGCCGCAGGTGTCGTGCGGTTTGGTCCACGGCCATTGTACGCTGAGCGCGCTGGCCCGCGGCGCATGGCGGTGACATCGGCCGCGCTTGGAGCGGCGCTCGACCCCGCCGGCGCCTTTGTTCGCCGGCCTACCCTTGATTTGCCAAAGGGAGATCCAGTACTTGCATATCGAGCACTCGATATTTTCTTCCATAACTTCTCTGCCCTCGGACCACTTCGATCGACGATGGGGATAGATATAGGGCGATCGTGGCAATTCTCTTGCCCGAAGCGCGGGCGCTAGAAAACAGCGCGCGCCACGCCGAGCCCGTCGAGTTCGACCTCCACGACAGCGCCGCGCTCGACCCACTCGGTGGCAACCACACTGCCGAGCAAAACGAACTCTCCGGCGCGAAGCGGCGTGCCCCGCGCGGCCCGCATGGTCGCCAGCCAGGCCAAGGCCTCGAGGGGATGGCCCATGATATCGCCGCCGACGCCGCGGCCGATCTCGCGGCCATCGATCGCCATGCGTCCGGCGACGACGGGGAGATCGAGGGATCGCCAATCGGTGACCGGGGCACCGAGGACACACCCGGCGTTGAAGAAATCATCGGCCACCAAGGGCGGTGTCGCGAACCCGCGATAGTCGTCGTAGCGGTCGTCAACCACCTCGATCGCCGCCATCACCGCCGCGACCGCGCGGCCGACATCGGCGCGATCATAGGTCCCGGTGTCGAGGTCGGCGCCGAGCTGTACCGCGATCTCGCATTCGACGCCGACGTGCACAAAGTCGGCATGCGGGAACCGTCCTTCGATATCGTGCACGGTGGGTGCGAACACCCCGCCGGCGCAGGGATTTGGAATATCGAGGAATGCCTGCATGACCGGCGTCGTGCAGCCGATTTTGTGCCCCGCCAACGCGCCGTGCCCGGCGGCGGTCAGGTGGCGATGAAGCATCTCCTGCACGTCGTACGCTTCCGATAGGGTTTGCGGACTGATTGCGCTCGGCAGGCGGGTAATCACCGACCGCTCGAGCCGGGCGGTCGCCAGAATCTCGGCAGCGGTTTCGCGCGCGCGGCGATCCATCACGCGTGGATCTTGCCCGACCACACGGTGACCGCCTGGCCGGCGATGCCAACGCGATCGCCGTTGCGGTGAATTTTGAGGCGCCCGCCGCGCCGCGATACCTGTAATGCCTCGAGCCGATCCTGGCCCAGGCGATCGGCCCAGAACGGCCCCAGGGCGCAATGCGCCGACCCGGTTACCGGATCTTCGTCGATACCGGCGCGCGGTGCGAAGAAACGGGATACGAAGTCGATGCCGGGGGTTTCGGCCGGCGCGGTGACGATGATGCCACGGGTTTTCAACGCCATAAGGCGCGCGAAATCCGGGGCCAGGCCGCGGATCACCCCCTCGCCGTCGAGCTCGACGAGATAGTCCCAGCGGTTGCGGCCGGTCCACCGCGGCTCGCTATCGAGGCCGTCCGCCAGCGCCACGGGAAGCTCAACCGGCTCGGCCGGCTCGGCGGGAAAATCGAGCTCGATCCACTCATTTTCGCGGGTCGCGGTGAGGCGTCCGGATAGGGTGTCGAATTTCGCCGGCGACGCGAGGTCGAGATCGCCGCGCTCCCACAGAATATGCGCGGTCGCCAGGGTCGCGTGACCGCAGAGATCGACTTCGAGGGTGGGAGTGAACCAACGCAAGTCGAAGCCGTCGCCGCTGGCGACGACGAACGCCGTCTCGGACAAGTTCATTTCCGCCGCCACCTGCTGCATCCACGCGGGATCGGCCGCGGAGTCGAGCACGCAAATCGCCGCCGGGTTCCCCGAAAACGCGGTATCGGCAAAAGCGTCTACGACATGAAGAGGCGTGGCCACACGGCGTCCTTTCTTATCGTCGAAGTTTTACGCCCCTACTCCTTTAATCACGGCGGGTCTTTTAGCACATTGAACCGGCAATGTTGACCCACCTCTACACCACCGCTAGCTTCATCGGTGATGACCCAGACAGTGGCAGCCCTTGAGTCCTAAAACCGATTGGCATGGCCGCGTTTGGCGGCTCGCCATCCCCAACATACTCGCCAACTTGACGATTCCCTTGCTTGGCGCGGTCGATACCGCTGTTATCGGCCGCCTGGGCGCGGCGGAGATTGGCGCGGTCGCGGTCGGCGCGACGGTGTTCTCGTTTCTCTACTGGAGTTTTTCCTTCCTGCGCATGGGCACCGCCGGGCTCGCCGCCCAGGCCTACGGCGCCGGCGAACGGGCGGAACTGTTCGCGTCGTTTGGCCGCGGCGCCGTCCTCGGCGGACTGTTCGGACTGGCGCTGATCGCGTTGCAATTGCCGATCATCGAGGCCGCTTTGTCGTTGATCGCCCCCAGTGACGCGGTGGCGCCGATTGCACGTGAGTATCTGTTGATCCGGATTTGGGCGGCACCCGCTGCGCTGATCAATATGGCGATCTTGGGGTGGTTGATCGGACGCCAGCGCATGGTCACCGCGCTCTACCTCCAGCTTTTGATCAACGGCGCCAACATCGTGCTCGACCTTGCTCTCGCTGTCGGTCTCGAAATGTGGGTTCCCGGGGTCGCCCTGGCGACCGCGCTGGCGCAATCGCTGGGGCTGATCGGCGGCCTTTGGGTGATGGCGCGCGAGGCCCGGCGCGCCGGCGCGTCCTGGCCGTGGCGCGAGATCGTCGATCGTCGCCGCCTGATGGCGATCATGCATCTCAACCTCGATATCATGGTTCGCACGCTATGTTTGATTACCGTGGTATCGATGTTCACCGCGCTGGGCGCGCGATTTGGCGATCTGGTTCTCGCCGCCAACGGAATTCTGCTGCTGTTTCAAGCCTTTATGTCTTATGGATTGGATGGCTTCGCGCACGCCGCGGAGGCCTTGGTCGGCGAGGCGGTTGGGCGGCGCGATGCGGCGGCGCTGGCGGCGGTGGTAAAAGCATCGACTCTGTGGGCCGGGCTGCTCGCGATCGCCTATGCGGCGGCCTACTGGGCGCTCGGCCCGCACCTCATCGCTCTGATCACCACGGTCGGCGACGTCCGCGTCATGACCGCCGAGTTTTTGCCATGGGTGATCGCCGCTCCCCTGATTTCGATCTGGTCGTACCAACTCGACGGCATCTTCATCGGCGCGACCCGCGGCCGGGCGATGCGCAACGCGATGGTGATTTCGTTTCTCTTCTACCTGACGGCGCTCGCCATCTTGGTCCCGCTTTGGGGCAATCATGGGCTCTGGCTCGCGTTCACGCTTTTCATGGTGGTCCGCGCGGCAACCCTGGCGGCGCACTACCCGAGCCTCGCGCGCGGCGTTAGAGCCCGCTGAGCACACAGCAGACTTGCGGAACTTCGATAGTGAAATTTTTCCGGTCCTTCGGTATGAAGGGGCCGAGTCTTACCCTCATCGCAGGATCTGGACATGAAAATCGCAATTCCGAAGGAAATTCGCGAGTACGAGACGCGCGTCGCCATATCGCCCCTGGTGGTGACCAAGCTAACCGGCATGGGCCTCGACGTGGTTGTCGAAGCGGGTGCGGGCGCTGGCTCGGCCATGACCGATACGGTGTTGCAAGACGCCGGCGCAACGATCGCCGCCACCGCACAGGCGACCTACGACGGTGCCGATATGGTGCTCAAGGTGGCGCGCCCGACCGACGACGAGATGGCGGCGCTACCGGACGGCTGTACCCTGATCGGCTTGCTCGCGCCGCTGCAGCATCGCGATCAAGTGACCGCGTACGCGGCGAAGGACGTGACCGCGTTCGCGATGGAATTGGTGCCGCGGATCAGTCGCGCCCAAAGCATGGATGCGCTGTCCTCGCAAAGCAATCTCGCCGGCTACAAGGCGGTGTTCGACGCCGCCAACGCGTTTGGCAAGGTGCTGCCGATGATGATGACCGCGGCGGGCACCATCGCCCCGGCGAAAACCCTGGTCCTCGGCGCCGGGGTCGCCGGCTTGCAGGCGATCGCCACCGCCAAGCGGCTGGGCTCGGTGGTCTCGGCCTTCGATGTGCGACCGGTGGTCAAGGAGCAGGTCGAGAGCCTGGGCGCCAAATTCGTCGAGGTTGCGAACGACGAGACCGAGAGCGCGGAGACCGCCGGCGGCTATGCCAAGGAAATGAGCGAAGACTACAAACGTCGACAAAGCGAGTTGATCCACGAGACCTTGAAGACCCAGGACATCGCGATCTGCACCGCGCTGATACCCGGGCGCGTGGCGCCGACGCTGATCACCGCGCCAATGGTCGCGGACATGAAGCCGGGATCGGTGATCGTCGATCTGGCGACCGAGACCGGCGGCAATTGCGAGCTCAGCGAGCATGGCAAGGTGGTCGTCAAACACGGGGTCAACATTGTCGGCCACGCCAATGTGCCGGGCCGCGTCGCGGTCGACGCCAGCCCGCTCTACGCCCGCAACTTGCTCAATTTCCTGACCCCGATGATCGATATCGACACTACGGCGATCAAGGTGGATTGGGACGACGAAGTGTTTGCCGGCGCCTGCGTGACCCGTGACGGCCAAGTGGTTCACCCGATGCTAGTGGATGGAATCTAACAGATGGACCCCATACGACGGCTTACCAGACCCGCCCGGTTAGGCGCCCGATGCGCGGTGATGCCGGCACATCACAAGCATCGGGCAACGCGGCCGGCGGGCCTGGTAAGCCGCCCACAGGGTCCGCATTCCCGGCTTCTCGCGGCGTCGAGCGCCCTTGACGATGCCCCCACATCGTCGGCGGGCGCTCTCCTATCGAGAAACCGGGAATGCGGATCGTATGGGGTCCATCTGTTAGATTTCATCCACTAGTCGAGGGAGACGGCTGATGATCGATCCGTTCGTACAAGATTTGACGGTTTTCGTTTTGGCGATATTCGTCGGCTATTTCGTGGTTTGGAGCGTCACCCCGGCGCTCCACACGCCGCTGATGTCGGTCACCAATGCGATCTCCGGCATCATTATCGTCGGCGCCCTGTTGGCGATGGGGGTCAAGGCGTTGGGGTTTGCCGAGGAGTCCGCGATGGCGCAGCAAATTGCCGCGGCCGGCTTGATCGACGAGGGCGGCATGAACCTGTCCAAGGCACTCGGATTCGCCGCGGTATTGCTCGCATCGGTGAATATTTTTGGCGGCTTCATCGTTACCCAGCGCATGCTGCTGATGTTCAAGAAAAAGAAATAGCGGGGGCACCGAACAGTGTCAGCCAACCTATCGGCGATCGCCTATCTCGCAGCCGCCGTCTGCTTCATCCTCGCGCTCAAGGGCCTGTCGTCGCCGACCTCGGCACGGTCGGGCAATATATTCGGTATCGTCGGCATGGCGCTGGCGATCGGCACTACGCTGCTGCACCTCGATGCCGGCGCCTACGGCTGGATCGTGCTGGCGACGGTTATTGGCGGCGGCATCGGCGCGGTGATCGCCCTGCGCATCGAGATGACCGCGATGCCGCAGCTCGTCGCCGCGTTTCACAGTCTGGTCGGCCTGGCGGCGGTCCTCGTTGCCGCCGCGGCGCTGTACGCGCCGGAGGCCTTCGGTATCGGCTCGGTTGGCTTCATCAAGACCGCGAGCCGCATCGAAATGTCGCTAGGGGTGGTGATCGGCGCGATAACCTTCACCGGATCGGTGATCGCGTTTGCCAAGTTGCAGGCCTTGATGAGCGGCGCGCCGGTGGTCTTCCCCGGCCAGCATATGCTCAATCTCGCGATCGGCCTGGCCATCGTCGGGCTCGGGATCGCCTTCGTGATGACCGAGAACACGACATATTTCTGGTTGATGACCGCGCTCGCTTTCGCGATCGGCTTGATGATCATTATCCCGATCGGCGGCGCCGACATGCCGGTGGTGATCTCGATGCTCAATTCATATTCGGGGTGGGCGGCGGCGGGAATCGGCTTCACCCTGCAGAACACCGCGTTGATTATCGTCGGTGCGCTGGTGGGATCGTCAGGCGCGATCCTGAGCTACATCATGTGCCGGGCGATGAACCGCTCGTTCATCAGCGTCATACTCGGTGGCTTCGGCGCCGAGGCCGAGTCGAGCGCCACGGCGCGTACCGACAAGGCGGTGAAATCGGGCAGCGCCGAGGACGCGGCGTTTATTATGTCGAACGCGGAATCGGTAATCGTCGTCCCGGGCTACGGCATGGCGGTCGCCCAGGCGCAACACACGGTGCGCGAAATGGCCGAAGAGCTGAAGGCGGCCGGGGTCAGGGTAAAATACGCCATTCACCCGGTTGCCGGGCGCATGCCGGGCCACATGAACGTGCTATTGGCGGAAGCCAACGTGGACTACGAGGAAGTGTTCGAGCTCGAGGAAATCAACTCCGATTTCCCCACCGCCGACGTGGCCCTGGTGATCGGCGCCAACGACGTGACCAATCCGGCGGCGCGCAACGATCCGGCGAGTCCAATCGCCGGCATGCCGATCCTCGACGTCGAGAAAGCCAAAACCGTCCTGTTCATCAAACGCTCGCTGTCGCCGGGCTATGCCGGAATCGACAATGAGGTGTTCTACGCCGACAACACGATGATGCTGTTTGGCGACGCGAAGAAAATGGTCGAGGAGATCGTCAAAGCTCTCTAACCCGGCATCAAGGGAATGCCGGTCAGATACGGATGGGCGAACAGCAAGACCGCGAATAAGGCGACGCCGACGACGACCGTGACGATATCGCTGGTGAGCGGGACCTTGTCGGGCTTCTGCCATTCGCCTTGGCGTTGATTGATCGAGGCGATCTCGACCACCGCCCACGCCCCCATGCCACCGAACAGTAACAGCGAACGGTTATCGCCGTTGGCGAGCAAATGCGCGATCGACCAGAACGCCACGCCGATCAGTTGCGGGTGGCGATGAAGCCGCTTAATGTTGGTTGGCAACCGACCCGACACGAACAAGACAGACGCCAGAAGAATCAGGATACCGGCGACCGATAGCGCCCAGGTCGGCGGCTGGTAAACATCGACCGGCACCGCGAGCTGCCAACCATAGACAATGACCGCGAGGGCGCCGACGACGGCGATCGCGAACACGCCCTTGTACGGCTTCTCGCCAATACTGCCGACCAGCCCCGCGCGGATACTCGGAAGAAGACTCGGGGAGAGATGGACGGCAATCCACAATATCAAACCAACAACTAGCCAAAGCATATTCGCCTCCACGAACACCACGATAGTCCCCAAGTCACTCCAGTTAGGTCCAATTCAGAACGAATCCAGCGCAATTCCACTTAGCAAGAGATTGCGCTAGGGTGCTGGCATGGTTATTCAAAGCGATATCGAACAATTCCACGAGCAGGGTTATCTGATCCTGCCGAACGCGCTCAACGACGCCGAAGTCGCGGCGCTGGGTGACGGCATAGAACGTTTGATCGCGCGACCCGGCCCCGAGGTCGCGCGCGAGCCCGGCGGTGCGGCGCATGTCATTTATGGCGTGCATTTGTGGGAGGCGTCTTATGCCGCGCTGGCCCGTCACCCGGCGGTGATCGAAGTCGCGCGCGCGCTCCTGGACGCACCGTATTTCGTCCACCAGTCTCGCCTCAACGTCAAACAGACCGGCGGCTCGATCGTCGTCTGGCACCAAGATTTCGCGACCTATCACCGGGTCGACGGCATTCCGGAGGCGCGCGGGCTGGTCATCGGCGTGCATTTGGACGACGTGGATGCGTGCAATGCGCCGGTCGTGGTCATCCCGCGTTCGCATCGCGGCGGGATCATTTCCGAGGCAGTGATCGACGACAGCGTGCCCGATCACCAGACCGTGGCGCGTTACCGCTACGACATTCCCGACAGCGCCATGGCGCGCTTGGTTTCAGAAAACGGTGCACGAGCAATTACCGGGGCGGCCGGCACGGTGTTCTTCATGCACGCCAATTTGGTGCATGGCTCGAGTGTCAATATTCTGCCGACGCGACGGGCGATCGCCTACATCAATGTCAGTCCATGCGACAATCGCGGCGAGACATATGCCCGTCCGGAATATTACGCGGCGCGCGATTTCACCGCGATCGAGGTCCGCTAACGTCCCTTAAATTCCGGCCGGCGCTTTTCCATGAACGCGCGGCGGCCCTCGGCATAGTCCTCGCTGTCGAAACAGAGGCGGACCATGCGCTCGATCTCCGCGAGGTCGCGATCGGCCGGATCTTTCAAGGTTTCGCTGATCGTCGCCTTGGCGGTGCGCACGGTGAGCGGCGCGTTGTCGGATATGGTTTGGGCCAATTCGCGCACCGTGTCCTCGAGCGCATCGCCCGGCACGATGCGATTGACCAGGCCCATGCGCAACGCTTCCTCGGATGAGAATCGCCGCGCGGTAAAAAGAATTTCCTTGGCCATCGCCGGCCCGACCAAATGGACGAGCTTCTTCAATCCGCCAAAACCGTAGCCTAGCCCGAGGCGCGCGGCGGGAATAGCGTATTGCGAGTCCTCGGCGGCAATTCGGATATCGGCCTGCAACGCGACCGCGAGACCGCCGCCGATGCAAAAGCCGCGGATCATCGCCACCAGCGGCTTGTCGAAGGCCTCAAGCGCGGCCTGCGCCCTGGTCGAGACGCGATTATAGTTCTCTTCCGCCTCGGCACTGGCACGGTGCTTCTCGAACTCGGATATATCGGCGCCGGAGACGAACGCCTTGTCGCCGGCGCCGGTCATCACCGCGACACGAACCTCGTCGTCGTCGCGGTAACGCTGCATAATATCGGCGACCGCGCTCCACATATCGAGCGACAGAGCATTGCGGCGCTCGGGATTGTTGAAGACGATCCAGCCGATATGACCTTCCTTGCGGGCGATCATCTTCGGCGTATCGAGCGCGATTTCGGTGACCTGGTTCATGGTTCTCTCATTCGTCAGATGACGCCGCGCGCTTTTAATCCGTCGATCGCGACGGCGTCAAATCCGAGCGCGCCGAGCACCTCGTCGGTTTGCTGACCGAGATCGGGCGTGGCAAGACGCGCCTTCGGCGGCTGCCGGGTTCGCGTAAGGTTCACCGCCTGGCCGACGATCCGCTGCTCGCCCAGTGTCGGGTGGATCATCGGATAGGCGATGCCGAGGTGTTGTACTTGCGGATCGGCGAAGGTCTGATCGATCGAATTTATCGGGCCACACGGTACCCCGGCCTCGTTCAAGACCTCGATCCACTCGGCACTGGTTCGGGTGACGGTGATCTCGGACAACAATTTATTGAGTTCACCGCGGTTGTCGGAGCGCACGCCGGCGGTCGCGAACCGTTCGTCCTCGCCGAGCTCCGCCGCGTCGATCACACCGAGAAGCCGTTGCCACAGCACCTGTCCGGCGGCGGCGATGTTGATCGCCCCGTCCGAGGTGGGAAACACCCCCATCGGAATGCCGGTGGGATGATCGTTGCCGGCTTGCGGCGCGACATCCTTGTCGATCAGCCAGCGCGCGGCTTGAAAATCGAGCATCGCGATCTGCGATTCGAGTAGCGAGGTATGCACCCATTGTCCCTCGCCCGAGCGTTCGCGCTCGAGCAGCGCGAGCAGCATGCCCATGGCGAGGTAATTGCCCGCCGACAGATCGGCGATCGGGATACCGACGCGAACCGGCCCCTGCCCCGGCAGGCCGGTGATCGACATCAAACCGCCCATGCCCTGGGCGATCTGGTCGACCCCGGCGCGGTCGCGATAGGGGCCATCCTGGCCGAAGCCCGAAATCGAGCCATAGACGATCCGGGGATTGATCGCGCGCACGGTTTCATAGTCGATGCCTAAGCGAAACTTCACTTCGGCGCGATAGTTCTCGACGATGACGTCGGCGGTCTTGGCGAGGCTGAGAAAGATCTCGCGGCCCTCGTCGCTCTTGAGATTGAGCGTCATACTCCGCTTGTTGCGGTGGAGATTGAGGAAATCCGGGCCGTGCCGCGCGCCGCCCAGACCCTCGGTCTTCGACTCGCTGGGCGCCTCGATCTTGATCACGTCGGCGCCCCAGTCGCCGAGATGGCGCGCCGCCGTCGGCCCGGCGCGCGCCCGCGTGAGATCGAGGACGACAAGGCCGTCGAGCGGCAAGCGGGTCTCGGTCATAACTTCGATCTCCGTGCGGCGAACTTATTCAGCGGCTTCGGACGCCGCGTCCTCGACCTCGAGCTCGATCGGGACATAAGTGTAGGTCTTGGAAATGATCTGCCAGCGCCCATCGATGCGCAGCAGGCTGAGATAATCGGTGAACAGTTTCTCGCCGATCGCGATCTGCACCTTGACCAACGCCGACTCGGGCCCGGATTTGTCGATCGACAGAATGCTGTCGAGGCGTTTCTGCCGGTTCGCCGCCGGCGGCGTGCGGCCCGCGACGCGGGCGTAGACCGCGTCCATCGGATCGTCCTGCAGCGGGCCGTCGCTGGCACTGTAGAGATGCGCGTTGGCGTGGAAGATGCGTTTCAGGGTCTCGACGTCGCCTTGGTAGAAACCATCGAAATACGGCGCCAGGGCTTGCGAGATTTCGTTGTAGGTCTGGTCCATCGTTTCCTCCTGTGGCCGTCAGCCGTGTTCGCGCAGGGCGGCGATGCCTTCGCCGAGCGCGCCACCCAGTAAACCGATGTCGTAGGAATAGGATACGAAGCGAAAGCCGCGATCGATCCAATCCTTGCCCCAGGTGACGTCGGGCGCGAGCAGCCCCGCCACCTTGCCGTGCTTGTTGCACGCCGCGATGATGGTGTCGATCGCGGCCTGAAAATCAGGATGGTCGAACTGCCCGGGTATGCCCATGGTCAGCGACAGGTCGAAATGGCCGACATGCGCCATGTCGATGCCGGGGACGGCAAGAATTTCGTCGATATTCTCGACACCCTTGGCGGTCTCGATGAGCACGATCGCCAGGGTGCGGTCGTCGGCGGTGGCCATCTTGGCCGCGACATCGCCGCCGGCATAATCATCGTGGGCACCGCCAAACATTGCGCCGCGCACCCCACCCGGCGGATAGCGCACCCAGGAGGCGATTTCCTCGGCCTCCTCACGCGATTCGACCATCTGATACATCAGCCCCATGATGCCGAGATCGAGCAGGCGCGCGGTCGACGCATAGGTTTTTTCCGGCGGTCGCGCCATCGGCACGATATCGAGGCCCCGGCAATAGGCGATCTGGCGCTTGATTTCGGCGTCGTCGATGCCGCTGTGTTCCATATCGTACATGACGAAATCGGCGCCCGCGTTGGCGAGCACGGTCGCCAACCCGGGGCTGACGAATTCGAAGATCATGGTGCCGTAGACCCGCTCGCCCGCCGCGAGCTTCGCCTTGACCGGATTGTCGCGCATGAACGTTCCCTATTGCTTATAAAATGTCGCGCGCAAGGCGTCGTAATGGGTATTGTCGCGATCCTTGAGCCGGGCCCAAGCGGTCTCGATCGCGAAGGCGCTGTAGGTGGTCCCGGCGCTCGCGTCGAGGGCCACCATTTCGATTCCGCGCCGGCGCATTTCGGCGACTTCCTCGATCTCGCGAGCCTGGAATGCCGCGGCGGAAGCAATCTCGTGCGCGATCGCCAGCCGGGTCAGAACCGCTTTCGCCGCATCGCCGAGCGCGTGCCAGCGGTCGAGATTGACCAGGATCACCAGATCGGTCTGGAAATACGCCGGATCGATGCGATAGCGCAAAAATTTGTCCCACGACAGATCCATAATCCCGACCGACGGCCACCCGACACCGGAGACGGTGCCGCGTTCGAGCGCGGTGTAGACCTCGGGCACCTTGATCGCGACATAGGTGGCGCCGAGGCTCCGGAAGAACTCGCGATACAGCTGCGCGCCGCGGATCCGTTGTCCCGAGAGATCGGGCATGCCGCGCGCGTCGATCGACGGTTGCTCGGTGAGATAGATATGAAAACCGTGGCCGGCATCGGGGTGGGCGAGCAATTTGGCGTTCAGCCGGGATTGATGAATACCGTCGAGCAGCGCGATGCCGCCATTGGCGCGCAGCGTCTCGGGGCCGAGATTGCTGCCCAACAGCGCATCGACTTCGGGCACCATGCCGAGATAATAGGTCGCCGGCCCGTAGACCATATCGACCACGCCATTGCGCACCGCCTCGGGTTGCTCGGAGGTGGGGATCGCCTCCGGCCCGCCGACGAACTGGATGGTGACTTCGCCCGCGGGATCGTTGTTGACCGCGTCGACAAAGGCCATGAAGCTGTCGGTATAAGTGACCGTGCGCGGCAACATGGTGGTCGCGCTCAAGGTTTCGGCGGCATGCGCTGTCGTAGCGAAAGCGGCGGCGAGCACCGCGATCGAGAATATTGTGAACTTTTGCATCGAGTCCTCCCGTGGGCCGCGATTATGGCGGTATTCGACGGTGACCGATACCGCCAAGCGCTTGATTGGCGGTAAATGCTCGTATACTCCGCATTCGAAACCCCGCGAGGAGAAGCCCCATGACCACCGCACCCGCCATGATCACCCAACCGCGCCTGATGATGATCGGCGGCGGCGCCAGCGGCCAGATCGCCGACGTTATGGGCAAGATCGGTGTTAGCCGACCGCTGATCGTCACCGACGGATTTATGCGTGATAGCGGGATGTTGGCCGGCATCACCGACGTTCTGGACGACGCCGGGATCACTTGGCAGGCGTTTTCCGACACCGTGCCGGACCCGACCACCGAGGTCATCGATGTCGGCGCGGCGCTGCTCAACGACGGCGACTTCGACAGCATGATCGCGCTCGGCGGCGGCAGCCCGATGGACACCGCGAAGGCCATGGGCGTGCTGGCGACCCACAGCGGTATCATGCGCGACTATAAAGTGCCGACGCAGGTCGATAGGACCGATTATCCCTTGATCGCGATCCCGACCACCGCCGGCACCGGCTCCGAGGTCACCCGGTTTACCGTGATCACCGATACCGAAACCGATGAGAAGATGCTGTGCGCGGGGCTCGGCTATGTGCCGACGTGCGCGCTGGTCGACTACATGTTGACCCTGACCATGCCGTTGCGGCTGACCGCGGATACCGGTATCGACACGCTGACCCATGCGATCGAGGCCTATGTCAGCAAGAAGCAGAACCCGTATTCGGACGCGATGGCGCTGTCGTGCGTGCAATTGGTGTCGAACAATATTCGCACCGCCTGCCGCGAGCCCGACAATCACTCGGCGCGCGAGGCGATGATGCTGGCGGCGATGCAGGGCGGCATGGCGTTTTCCAACGCCTCGGTCTGTCTGGTGCATGGTATGAGCCGGCCGATCGGCGCCCATTTCCATGTGCCGCACGGTCTGTCGAACGCGATGCTGCTGCCGGCGATCACCGCGTTTTCCGCGCCCGACGCGCTCGACCGTTATGGCGACTGCGCGCGTGCCATGGGGATCGCCGACGCCGAGGTGGGAAATCAGGCGGCGGTAGCGGCGCTGATCACCGAGTTGCGCACCCTCAATGAGGAGCTCGAGGTGCCGACACCGAAGGGCTATGGCATCGACGAGGAGAAATATTTCAACCTGCTGCCGACGATGGCGCAGCAAGCGCTCGATTCGGGCTCGCCGGGCAATAATCCGCGGGTGCCGACACCGGACCAGATCGTCGATCTGTACAAGGAAGCCTGGGCGTAGACACCATGCACGGCCAAATCGGCGTCATCGGATTGGGGGTGATGGGCCGCAATCTGGTGCTCAACATCGCCGATCACGGCACGTCGGTGGCGGTGCATAACCGGACGCGGTCGCGCCTCGACGATTTTATTGCGAGCCCGGACGCGCAAGCGCGCGCGATCATCGGCTGCGCGACGCCGGGGGATTTGGCGGCGGCGCTGGAACACCCGCGGGCGATCCTGCTGATGGTCAAGGCGGGGCGTGCCGTCGACGATCAGATCGATGCGTTGCGCCCGCATTTGGAACCCGGTGATCTGATAATCGACGGCGGCAATGCGCATTACGCCGACACCGCGCGCCGCGCCGAGACCCTGGCCGACGACGGGCTGCTGTTTCTCGGCGCCGGTATTTCGGGCGGCGAGGAGGGTGCGCGCCATGGCCCGGCGATCATGGTCGGCGGCGACCGCACGGCCTACGACGTGGTCGCTCCGGTGTTGCGCGCCATCGCCGCGGACGTCGGCGGCGATCCCTGTTGTGCCTGGTTCGGGCCCGGCGGCGCCGGCCATTTCGTCAAGATGGTGCATAACGGCATCGAATATGCCGTGATGCAGGCGATTGGCGAGATCTGGGTGATGATGCGCGACCTGTTCCGCTTCGATGCCGAAGCGGCGGCTAATACGTTCTCGATTTGGGCGGACGGGCCGCTAGGCTCGTATCTGATCGAGATCACCGCCAATATTCTTGCCACCCGCGATGCCGAGACCGGCAGGGCGTTGGTGACGATGATCGCCGATCGCGCCGGCCATAAGGGCACCGGCCGCTGGACCGGCGAGGCGGCGCTGGCGCTCGACGTCCCGGCCCCGACATTGATCGCCGGCTATCTGGCGCGCTGTCTCTCGGCCGACGGCGAAGCGCGACATGAAGCGCGGCTGGCATCACCAACCTCGGTCGACTCTTATAATGGCGACCGCCGCCAGGCGGCGGTGGAGGAAATGGGCGCGGCGCTGCGGGCGACCAGTGTGATCGCCTATGCCGAAGGCTTCCGATTGCTCAAGGCGGCGTCGGCCGAACATCACTGGGACCTCGATCTCGCCGCGGTGGCCGCGGTGTGGCGCGGCGGCTGTATCGTGCGCGCCCGCCTGCTCGAGGATATCGCGGCGGCGTATCGCGACGCGCCCGACTTGGCGCTATTGAGCGCGGCGCCTGGATTGGCGGAAATTCTCGCCGAGACCGAGGCCGGTTGGCGGCGCACCGTCGCGTCCGCGGTGTCGGCGGGAATTCCGGTCCCCGCGCTATCCGCGGCGCTCGCCTCGCACGACAGCTATCGAACGCCGGCGCTGTGGACCAGCCTGGTGCAGGCGCAGCGCGACTACTTCGGCGCCCACACCTATCAGCGGACCGACCGCGACGGCGACTTTCACACCGATTGGACGGCGGGTGATGGCGGCTGATCGCGCCGGTCCGACGGTAATCATCGTGATGGGGGTCGCGGGGTCGGGCAAAACCACCGTCGGGCGCTTGCTGGCGGACGCGCTCGACGCGGCGTATGCCGAGGGCGATGACTATCACAGCGCGGAAAACGTCGCCAAGATGGAGAACGGCACGCCGCTCGACGATGCCGATCGCGCGCCATGGCTCGCCGGCATGGCGGCGGATATCGATCGCTGGCTGGCGACCGGACAGCGGACGGTGCTGGCCTGCTCGGCGCTCAAGCAACGCTATCGCAACGTGCTGATCGGTGATCGACGGGGCGTTGTGCTGGTCCACCTGACCGGCCCCGAGTCGCTGATCCGCGAACGCCTGGCGGCGCGCAAGAACCACTATATGCCGGCCGACCTGCTCGCCAGCCAGGTCGCCGCGCTCGAAGCGCCCGACGATGCCCTGACCATCGATATCGGGCCGGCGCCATGCGATATTTCGACTGGTATTCTCGACCGATTGAGGCAGCATCGAAACGCAAAGACAGGCTTATAGGGAGGACAGGACGTGGATCTAAACTTGGCGGGACGCACGGCGCTGGTGACCGGGGGGTCGAAGGGGATTGGGCTGGCGGCGGCGAAAAGTCTCGCGGCCGAGGGCTGTCATTTGCATCTCGCGGCACGCGGCGAGGAGGCGCTCGGCGAAGCCAGCGACCAGATCATGCGCGGCCATCAGGTTTCGGTGACCACGCATGCGCTCGATTTGTCGCAGAGCGAGGCGCAACAGGACTTGCTGGGCCGGGTCGGCGATTTCGACATTATGGTCAATAATGCCGGCGCGATCCCCGGCGGCAGCGTCGCGATGATCGACGAGGCGCGCTGGCGCGAGGCGTGGGATCTCAAGGTGTTCGGCTATATCAATATTTGCCGCACCGTCCATGCGGCGATGGCGTCGCGGGGCAGCGGCGTAATCGTCAATGTGATCGGCCTCGCCGGCGAGGCGTACAACGCCAATTACATCGCCGGCACCACCGGCAACGCCGGATTGATGGCGTTCACCCGCGCGTTGGGGTCGGCCAGTCTCGACAATGGGGTGCGCGTGGTCGGGGTCAATCCGGGCCTGGTCGAGACCGGCCGGATGGTGACCTTGATGCGCACCCGTGCCGAGTCGGAACTCGGCGATGCCGACCGCTGGCCCGAGCTGACCAAAAGCCTGCCGCTGGGTCGTGCCGCGAAAGCCGGCGAAGTGGGCGACCTGGTGACCTTCCTGGCGTCCGATCGCGCGTCCTACATATCCGGCGTGATCTACTCGATCGACGGCGGGGTAGCCGCGCGCCACGGGTAACAAAAGAAAACCGCCAACCCTTCTCAGGGACGGCGGTTTTACTTTTCCGACGTTCGCGGTGGTCTATTCGTCGCGTTGGGCCCTTTTGCGCACCAATTTCCGCGCCCGGCGGATCGCTTCCGCCTTCTCGCGAGCACGCTTTTCCGAGGGTTTTTCGAACGCACGACGCATTTTCATCTCACGAAAAATGCCTTCACGCTGCATTTTCTTTTTCAGAGCGCGCAGCGCCTGATCGACATTGTTATCGCGAACGAGTACCTGCAAAACGTCGTAGCTCCCAAATCTCAGTGTGGTCCATGCTCGAACGAGCGCGCGGTAATATCACATAGGTCTCTGTTTGTGAAGGGCAACCGCCCTATGCCGACTATTACTCGAGATCGCGCGCCGTGCGATTGCCGTCGTCGTCGAGGGTGATTTCGCGCTTCACTTCCGCCACGCGGAGACGAAATTCGGAGAATATCCCGGTTTTGCCCGCGGCCTGAGCCTGGCCGTGGGTCGGATTGTCGCGCCACGCCGCGACCGCCTCGGCATCACGGAAAAACGACAGCGAGACGAATTTTTCCGCGGTCGACCGGCTTTCGAACCGCTCGATGCCGAGGAATCCGTCGATCGCCTGGACCTGATCGCTCAATTTCTCGGCCCACTTGAAATAGTCGTCCTGGCGCCCTGGCCGCACCCGAAATTCGAAGATAACCGCGTACATCGCTTTCTCCCGCTTTACCGCCGACGTGGAGCGCATCATAGTGCCCGCCATGTCTATCCTCAAAATCGCCCGTATGGGACACCCGGTGCTCGAGCAGCGCGCGGTGGAAATCGACGATCCGACGGCACCGGAGATCGACCGCCTGATCGCCGATATGAACGAGACCCTGGACGATATCGGCGGCGCCGGGCTCGCCGCGCCGCAGGTGCATGTGGGCCTGCGCGTGGTGGTATTCGAGGTGGCACCCTTGCGCGCCAGCGAGAATGAGGAACTGGTGCCACGGATGACGCTGATCAACCCGGTGATCGAGCCCATCGGCACCGACCTCGCCGACGATTGGGAGGGGTGCCTGTCGCTGCCGGGACTGCGCGGCGCGGTGCCGCGCCCGGCGCGGATCCACTATCGGGCGCAATCGCCCGACGGCGCGACCATCGAACGCGAGGTCGATGGCTTTCACGCCCGTGTGGTGCAGCACGAATGCGACCATCTCGACGGCGTTCTCTACCCGATGCGAATGACCGATCTCTCGACCCTGCATTTCGTCTCGGAGGTCCGCAACAATCCGCGGCTCGCGGCGTCGTTGTCGCCGCCGGCGGTCGATGACGATGCCTGAGCCGGTGCGCGCGCGGGCGGTGATTTTGGCCGGCGTGCTGGCCCGCGTGCCGTTCGACGGCTGGACCTGGCGCACCGTCGAGGCGGCGGCGAAGGATGCGGGATACCAGCCGATCATGGCGCGGCGCTGCTTCCCGCGCGGGATTAGCGCGGTGATCGCGTACTACGCCGCCGAAGCGGACCGTCAAATGCTCGAAGGGCTTGATTCGCGGGGTCTGGGAAATCTCCGCATCCGCGACCGCATCGCCACCCTGGTGCGGGTCCGCATCGAGCAAGACGCGCCGCATCGTGACGCGATCCGGCACTTGATCGGCCTGCAAACGACGCCGCAATATGCCGCCGCCGCGGCGATGCAAATCGGTCGCACGGTCGATCTGATGTGGCGCGCCGCCGGCGATACCGCGACCGACTTCAATTGGTACACCAAGCGCGGCCTGTTGGCGGCGGTCTATAGCTCGACCCTGCTCTATTGGCTCGACGACAGCTCGGACGACTATGCCGACAGCTGGGCCTTCCTCGACCGGCGCATCGAGAACGTCATGCAAATTCAGAAAGTGCGCGGGCGCATCGACCGGGCCGCCGCCGCGCTCGACGCGCCATTCAAACGAGCACTCGCAAGATGGGGCTCAAGAACAAGGTTCAGGGATCGTGGCGCGGCTTCAGGCGCGTGACGTGACCCATTTTGCGACCTGGTCGCGCCTCCGCCTTGCCGTAAAGGTGTAGGCATACGCCGGGATCGCCAAGCAACTCGCGCCAATCGTCGACGGCATTTCCCAGCAAATTTTTCATTTCGGCATCGGAATGGCGTTCGGGGGAGCCTAGCGGCAGCCCGCAAACCGCGCGCACCGCCTGTTCGAACTGACTGGTGGCACAGGCGTCGATCGTCCAATGGCCTGAATTGTGCGGCCGGGGTGCGATTTCGTTGACCAGGACCCGGCCCTCCTTGGTAACAAACATCTCGACCGCGAGCAGGCCGACGAGTTCGAGCCCTTCGGCGGCACGCGCCGCGATCGCCCGCGCCATATCGGCAATATCGCGCGATACCGGCGCCGGCGCGACCGTGGTGTCGAGAATATGGTTCACGTGGCGATTTTCGACCGGAACATACGACGCCGTCGCGCCGTCGGGCGAGCGCGCGACGATGACCGAGATCTCGCAGCTGAAATCGACAAAGCCTTCGACGATGCCGCGGTCGCCGGGCATCGCCGCCCACGCCGCTTCGGCCTCGACGGCGTCGTCGATGCGCACTTGTCCCTTGCCGTCGTAGCCGAGACGCGTGGTCTTGAGCACGCAGGACCGACCGAGTTCGGTCACATGGCGCGCGACATCGGCGGGCCCCGACGCAGCGCCATAGTCGGTGGTCGCGATGCCGAGAGAATTGAGGAAATCCTTCTCGATGATCCGGTCCTGGGCGACCTCGAGCGCACGCGCCCCCGGGCGTACCGGAACCACGGCGCCGATCGTTTCGATCGCGAATAGCGGGACGTTCTCGAATTCCAGCGTCACCACGTCAACGGCGGCGGCGAAAGCGACCAGGGCCGCTTCGTCGTCATAGGCGCTAACGGTCGACGCCTCGGCAACCTGCGCCGCCGGACTGTCGGTCTCGGGACAATAGATATGGCAGCGATAGCCGAGCCGAGCGGCGGCGAGCGCGGTCATCCGACCAAGTTGCCCACCGCCAAGAATTCCGATGGTGGCACCGGGAGATATAGCGCCCGTGGTCACGTTGGGTCGTCGCTGGGTGCGTCGGCGACCGCCGCGGTTTGCGCCGCGCGCCAGGTATCGAGCGCCTCGGCGACGGCGGTATCCTCGAGCGCGATGATCGCCGCCGCCAGGAGGCCCGCGTTAACCGCGCCGGCGCGTCCGATCGCCACCGTGGCGACGGGAACGCCCGCCGGCATCTGGACGATCGACAACAGACTGTCGAGGCCGCTCAACGCCTTGCTTTGGATCGGCACGCCGATCACCGGCAAGGGCGTCATCGACGCGGTCATCCCGGGCAAATGCGCGGCCCCGCCGGCGCCGGCGATGATCACCTTGAGACCGCGCCCGCGCGCGTTCGCGGCATAGTCGAACAGTCGTTGCGGCGTACGATGGGCGGAGACGATTCGGGTCTCGAACGCGACCCCCAGTTTTTCGAGCGTTTCCGTCGCATTGCACATGGTCTCCCAATCCGACTGGGACCCCATGATCACCCCAACAACCGGTGTGGATTGATTCATTGCGGACTCTCGTTGGCGACCGATACCAATGAAAAAACAAGGCCCGACCGGGCTTTTCGGGCGGGCCGAGGGAAGAAAACAACTTCACGCCCGGCGCGCCGTGCGCACCAGGATATCGATCGTCGTTGTGTCGTCAGGCGATGAGGTTAGGGACCAGATCGTTCTCCAACTGGCCCATGCGATCCTTAATCGCCAATTTCTGCTTTTTCAAACGTAGGATATGTACGTCGTTAAAGACACCTTCCGAATTCATCTCGCCGATTCGCTGGTCTAGGACTTCATGCTCGTCACGAAGTCGTTCCAGCCGCTCGACCAATGCCTCATTATTCATCAGCAGCCTTCTCGCTAGGATCAATGATTGACGAACCTCGCGAGCCGATTATAGCAGATCACGAAACCGTGTGAAATCCACAAGCGTCATCGTGACCACAATTAGCGATTATTATCAGCAATCGCCTCATGTTTCGGAGCATCTGCCATGACTGCGAGAGGATCGAACAAGCGAATCGGCGTGCTCACGAGTGGTGGGGACTGCGCCGGTCTGAATGCGATCATTCGCGCCGTGGTCAACCGCGCGAAGCGGGCACACGGCTGGGAGGTCATCGGCATTCGACGCGGATCCGACGGCCTGATCGACCGCCCGGTGGATGTCGTGCCGCTCGATTTCGACGCGGTGCCGGGTTACGTGATGATGCGGAGCGGCACGATTCTCGGGACCACCAGCCGCGGCAACCCGTTTCACGCAGTCGACGCGGACGGCAATCCGGACGATCGCTCGGACGCGATCGTCGAAGGCTATGCCAGCCTCGACCTCGACGCGTTGATCGGCATTGGCGGCGACGGCAGCTTGGGCATTCTCCGCCGGCTCGCCGAAAAAGGCGGCTGGAATCTGGTGGGCGTGCCGAAAACCATCGACAATGACGTACGATCGACCGATGTCGCGACGGGATTCTCGACCGCGGTCGCGGTGGCGACGGAAGCGCTCGATCGCTTGCATTTCACCGCCGCGAGCCACCAGCGGGTGATGGTGCTCGAAGTAATGGGGCGCGACGCCGGCCACATCGCGTTACGCGCCGGCATCGCCGGGGCGGCGGATGTCATTCTGATTCCCGAGATCCCCTACACCATGGCGGCGATCGCCGAAAAGATCGGTCGCCGTGCCGACCGCGGCAAAACTTATAGTTTGATGATCGTCGCCGAATCGGTGCGCACCGAGGATGGTCAGCGGGTTACCCAAACCGACACCGACGGCAAGCGCCGCTACGGCGGGATCGGCCACCACTTGGCCGATCGGATCGCGGACACAACCGGCGCCGAGGTTCGAGTCACGGTGCTCGGTCATTTGCAACGCGGTGGGATTCCGACCACCGTCGACCGGGTCCTGGGATCGAGCTTCGGGGTCGCCGCGGTCGATCTCATCGCCGATGGAAAATTCGACCGCATGGTCGCCTGGCAGGGCCGCCGGGTGGTCGATGTGCCGCTCGCCGAGGTCATCGGCGGCCCGGTTCTGGTCGACCCGGATGATCCGCTGGTGCACACTGCGCGTGGTCTCGGAATCTCATTGGGGGATTGATGACCGACGCTCCGATTAGCCGCTCACGCTCAAATCCCTGGGAAGGTGCCGACCTTTGGGACTTCTCGCTCGCGATTTATGACATCGAGGAGGTCCGCGAGGCTTGTCTGGCGGCGCAGGACCAGCTCGACGCCGACGTCAATATTCTGCTGCTCTGCTGCTGGCTGGCGGCAACCGGACGCGGCGCCGTCGACGCGGACGATTTCGCCCGGCTGAGCCAAGCAGCATCGATCTGGCACACCGAAGTGGTCAAACCGCTGCGCGCCGCACGCAAACGATTGAGCAAGCCACCGGCCAGCGTGTCGCGTCGCGATGCCGAGGCGTTCCGCGATCAAGTGGCGAATATCGAGCTTGAAGCCGAGCATATCGAGCAGAAAGTGCTCACCGAGACCATCGATCGCGCGCCGGTGGTTCACAATTTGGAGCATTGGGATTCCGACATGCGGCGTAACTTGGCGACATATTTAGCGTTTATCGGCGCGCCGAAATCAGATCTGACGGAGACGGTTATCAACATTCTGAGCGAGGCATGCCGGGCAGCGGCACGGAGCTCGGAATAGGGCGATCGGCAGGCTGTTGGGAGAATTTTGGGGATAAATCATGAACCATGAACAGCCGCGAAAAGCCGAGGTCTTCGCTGCGCTCCACGCCGGGCCTGAGTGCTTTGTCATCCCCAATCCCTGGGACATCGGCAGCGCGCGGATTCTCGCCGGCATGGGGTTCAAGGCGCTGGCCACCACCTCGGCCGGTTACGCCTTCAGCCGCGGCCGTTTGGACAGCGCGATTGGTCGCGACGAAATGCTGGCCCACGCGGGCGAGATTGTCGCCGCGACTCCGCTGCCGGTTTCCGCCGATCTGGAAAACGGCTATGGCGACACACCGGACGATGCCGGCGAAACCATTCGCCTGGCGGCACGGACTGGTCTGGTCGGCGCCTCGATCGAGGATTTCTCCGGCGGTGGCGACGGTCGGGTCTACGATTTCAATTTGGCCGTCGACCGGATCGAAGCGGCGGTGACCGCGGCGCGCGCGCAGGACTTTCCCTTTGCCTTGACCGCAAGAGCCGAGAATTTCATTCGCGGTCGGCCCGACCTGGATGACACTATAAAACGGCTGGTCGCCTTCGAAGCGGCGGGGGCGGATGTGCTCTACGCCCCGGGCCTGCCCACCCTGGATGCCATCCGAACGGTCTGTCAGACGGTCGGTAAACCGGTCAATGTGGTGATGGGCATAGCCGGCAGCGACATGACCACGGCGCAATTGGCCGACGCCGGCGTGCGCCGCATCAGTCTCGGCTCCGCGCTGGCGCGCGCCGCCCTCGGTAGCTTGATGACGGCGGCGGCGGAAATCCAGGCCGGCGGCTATTCCTTCACCGAAAACGCCGCCTCGTTTGGCGATATCGCCGTCCATATGCGCGGGCGTTAGCTCCGCTGTTTGCGCCGTCCGCGCTTCGCCGGCGCCTCGCGCCAGCGCGCAACCGTGCCGCTGTCGAGATCGAACAGGTCGAGGACCCGTCCCAGCGTGTGGTCGATCATTTGCTCGAGGCTCTCGGGCCTGGCGTAGAACGCCGGGACCGGCGGCGCGATGACCACGCCGAGTTCCGCCAAGGTCGCCATGTTGCGGAGATGGATCGCGTGTAGCGGGGTCTCGCGCACCATCAGTACCAGCTTGCGCTGCTCCTTGAGCACGACGTCGGCGGCGCGGGTAAGTAAGGTGCCGCACAGACCGGTGGCGATTTCCGACATCGAGCGCACCGAACACGGCGCGACGACCATCCCCAAGGTTTTATGAGACCCGCTCGACAGCGACGCCGCGAGGTCGTCGGCGCCGTGGCAGACGTCGGCCAGCGCCTTGACGTCGGCGATCTTGAGATCGGTCTCATGGGCGAGGGTGACCTCGGCGGCGCGGCTGATCACCAGGTGAGTCTCGACCGCAAGCGGCGCCAGCAGTTCGAGCAGACGCACACCGTAGATCGCGCCCGAGGCGCCGCTGATGCCGACAATGAGTCGCGGCGCCATCAGCCGCCGATCCGCGCCAGGGTCTCGCTGGTGCTGTGGCCGGGTTCGATGTCGGCGAGCACCACCTTGCCGCCATAGCCCACGACAATATCGCCGCCGACCACCTCGGAGAAGGCATAGTCGGCGCCCTTGACCAGCACATCGGGGCGCAGACATTCGATCAATCCGATCGGGGTGTCGTCGGCGAAAATAACCACGAGATCGACCGCCTCCAATGACGCCAGAACCAGCGCGCGCGCCGCTTCCTGTTGGATCGGGCGCGATGTACCCTTGAGCCGCGCGACCGAGGCGTCGCTGTTGAGCCCGACCACCAGGCGATCGCAGGCGGCGCGCGCTTGGCGCAGCAGCGACAAATGTCCGGGATGGAGCAGATCGAAACAGCCGTTGGTAAAACCGATCCGCGAGCCCTGGCGGCGCCAGCGCTCGACCCGCTCGGCGGCGCGGTCGAGCGGCGCGACCTTGGAATCGGTGTCCAACACATCGCCGCGATGCAGCGCGCCGGCCAAGTCGGCGTGACCGACCGCGGCGGTGCCCACCTTGCCGACGACGATACCGGCGGCGGCGTTGGCCAGGGTCACCGCCTCGACCATGGTGAATCCGGCGGCCCAGGCGGCGGCAAAGGCGGCGACGACGGTGTCGCCGGCGCCGGAGACGTCGAACACTTCGCGCGCCCGCGCGCCCTGATGCGAAATACCGTCGTCGGCAACCAGTGTCATGCCATCCTCGCCCCGGGTCACCAGCAGCGCGTCGATGCCGCAGTCGGCGCGGACCTTCTCGGCCGCGGCGACCACCGCGTCGTCGGTATCGGTCGGCATGCGCGCCGCCGCCGCGAGCTCGTGGCGGTTCGGCGTAACCACGCTGGCACCGCGATAGAGCGCGAAATCATCGCCTTTCGGATCGACAACCACCGGCCGTTCGAGCGCACGCGCGCGGCCGATCACCGCCTCGACGACCGGAGCGGTCAAGACCCCCTTGCCGTAATCGGACAGAATGACCGCGTCACACGAGTCCACGGCGTCGACGGCGGCGCGTTGAAGATCGCCGATCGTCGCCTCCGACAACGGCGCACCGCTTTCGTCGTCGGCGCGCAGCAATTGCTGGCCGGCGGCAATATACCGGCTCTTGATCGTCGAGCGTCGGTTGGGCGAAGTCAGCAGGTAGGGCTCGACCCCTCGCACCGCGCCGATCATGCCGATAAGATCGTTGCCCGCGGCGTCATCGCCGACCACCGAGACAAAGATCACGCTGGCGCCGAGCGAAACCAGATTACGGACGACATTGCCGGCGCCGCCGAGCATCGCGGACTCGCGTTCGACCCGCATCACCGGAATCGGCGCCTCGGGCGAAATTCGATCGACCGCGCCGTAGAGAAAGCGGTCGAGCATGACATCGCCGACACAGAGCAGCTTGGGTTGGCTGAGGCGATCGAGCTCACCGGCCAAGGCGGCGAAATCGGTCATCGCCGTCGCTCTCTGCCGGGCTCAGATTTGTTCCGGAAGGTCCGGGACCGGGGTCTCGCCATGATCCAGGTCGGGACTAATGTCCGCGTCGCCGGACGGCTCGCTGTCGGGCGCCGCTGTGTCGACCGGTTCCGCGGCCACCGCGCTCTCGTCGGCCGCCGCGCTCTCGTCGGACGCCGCGCGCTTTTTCTTGGCGGCCTTCTGGCGTACCGCCTCTTGACGCTCGGCGCGGCGGCGCGCCCGCGCCAACTGCTCCTCGAGCTCGCCCTGGGTGCAAATCCCCAAAAGCACCGGATCGCGCGCCTGAATATTGCTGGTATTCCAATGGGTGCGACTGCGGACCGCCTCGATCGTCGGCTTGGTGGTGCCGACCAGCTTGCAAATTTGCGCGTCAGTCATCTCGACGGTGTATTTGAGCAACCAGGCAATGGCATCGGGTCGGTCGCCGCGCTTCGACACCGGCGTGTAGCGCGGCCCTTTACGGCGCGGCGCGTCCGGCACCACCGCTTCGCGCATGGTCAAGCGCGCGCTGGCGTCCGCTTGGCAAAGTTCGAGATTCTCGGTGGTAAGTTGTCCGTTGGCGACGGGATCAAGACCAACGATGCCTATCGCGACCTCACCGTCGGCGATACCTTGCACCTCCAAAGGATGCAAATTGCAAAATTCGGCGATTTGATCGAAGGTCAAAGTCGTGTTTTCGACCAACCAGACGGCCGTCGCCTTCGGCATCAGGGGCTGAGCCATTCCTCGAGTCCTTTCGAAATGCGGCTGTTCCCGCGGAGAGCCGGAGCGTCGCCGCGAGGCGTTTTGCCGAATATAGTCATCCTGAGCCGGTGACGAAAGGGATGCGCCACGGCAAACTTGGGGACCCTACCTCTATACGGTCAGGATAATTTTGCCAATATGGGCGTTGCTTTCCAGCAACGCATGGGCCTGGGCGGCGTCGGCGAGCGGAAATGTCTGGTGGATTACCGGTGCCACCTGGCCGCGCGAGAGCAGCGGCCAGACCTTTTCGCGCAATGAGTCGGCGATCGCCGCCTTTTCCTCGATCGAGCGCGGCCGCAAAGTGCTGGCGGTGATCGTCAAGCGTTTGAGGAGAACGCCCATGAAGTCGACCTCGGCGACCGGGCCGCCAAGAAACGCGATAATCGACAGGCGTCCGTTGTCGGCCAAGGCGGCGATGTCGCGCTGCAAATAGGATCCGGCGACCATGTCGAGGATGACGTCGACCCCGCGCCCTTCGGTCGCCTCGCGGATCACCTCGACAAAATCCTCGTCGCGGTAATTGATCGCGCGCTCGGCGCCGAGCGCGACACAGGCGGCACATTTCTCCGCGCTGCCGGCGGTCGCGAAAACCCGCGCGCCCGCGGTGGCGGCGAGTTGGATCGCCGCCGTGCCGATTCCGCTCGAGCCGCCATGGACGAGAAATGTCTCGCCGGCCGTAAGACCGGCACGATCGAATACATTGACCCAAACCGTAAAGAAGGTTTCCGGCAAGGCCGCCGCCCGCACCGCGTCGAACCCGTCCGGATAGGGCAGTGCGTGCGGTGCCGGGGTTAGGCAATATTCGGCGTATCCGCCACCCGGGGTCAGCGCGCATACCAAGTCGCCGAGCGCGTGTTCGGCGACACCGGGCCCGAGCGCCACCACCTCGCCGGCCACTTCCAAACCGGGCAGATCCGAGGCCCCGGGGGGCGGTGGATAAAGCCCGGCGCGCTGCATGGCATCCGGTCGGTTGACCCCGGCCGCCGCCACTTTGATGAGAATCTCGCCGTGCCCTGGCGCCGGCACCGGCCGGTTGACCGGTTTCAAGACGTCGGGTCCGCCAGGGGTCGAGACCTCGACCGCGGTCATGGTATCCGGGAGTGTGCTCACGGCGTTAGAATCATGTCTTCGCGGGCGACGATGCTGCCCGGGCGAACCGCCTCCAGCGCCTCGGTCACGGTATCCATGTGCGCGTCGTCATGGTCGGGATCATGATGGAACACGACGAACGTACCGACCCCGGCCTGATCGGCGAGGCGCGCCCCTTCCTGCCAAGTCGAATGGCCCCAGCCCTTGTGCTCGGCGAATTCGTCGTCTGAATAGGTCGAATCATAGATGAAATAGTCCGCGCCCTCGATCAGGTCGAGAATGTTCTGGTCGGGCTCCCCCACCACATGCTCGGTGTCGGTAACATAGCAAATCGATCGACCGCCGTACTCGACGCGGTACCCGGTCGCGCCATTGGGATGATTGAGCGGCGCGGTGCGGATCGAAATGTCATCGCCGGGAGACAGGATCTTCCCGGCCTCGAAATCCTCGAATTCCAATTTGGCGCGCATGGTATCGATGGGGATCGGGAATAACGGATCCATCATCAGGTAAATCAGCACTTCGCGAATTGTCCGCTCGGGCAGCAGATGGCCGGCCCAGATTCGCAGCTGGTTGCTGGGATCGAACGCCGGCTGGAAAAACGGAAAGCCGCAAATGTGGTCGAAATGGGTGTGGGTAAAAAACAAATCATATTTGAGGCCGCCGCCGACAATGCCGCGATTGGCGGCCAAATCGGAGCCCAACGAATGGAGCCCGGTTCCCGCATCGAAAATCAGCATCCGGTCGCCGCAACCGATCTCGAGACACGCCGTGTTGCCGCCATAGCGCATGGTTTTGGCGCCCGGGCACGCAATGCTCCCCCGCACGCCCCAAAATCGCACGAAAAATTCGTGGTCTTCAGCCAAGACAGGTGTTCCGCAAATCGATGATCCCTACAGGAGAACGTGCGATTGTGTCTTGTTGGTCCAACCGAATAATGAGTCCGGGAAGCGTGTTCCCCGGATCGAGATTATGACGATACGCAAACAGGGCCTCATTGCAACCAAGATGTTTTGCGGTAAGCTGAATGGGCGGGCGCAAATCCATGCCCAAGTTCGCGCAAAAAGCGCATGCGTAACAGTCGCTTGGTGGAAAAATGTTCGACGACGAGAACCTGCCCAGGAAGACAGCAAACACCATTCCAAGAAAACTCGACGCAATGTCGATAGAATCGCTAAAAGAATACATCGACGAACTAAGAGATGAAATCGCTCGTGTAGAGGACGAAATTACGAAAAAGGAGAAGCTTCATACTGATGCTGCCAAATTCTTTAAGGAATGATTACCATTTCTAATTTGTAGAAAATTGCTTGCCTATCCGGTTAACGCCCATGACCGCTACATGTAGGGTGCCGCCACTCTCCCGAGTAAAGCTCGGCATAGGTTGGAGCAGAGGTGTCGCCCGCGATGCCGAGCAATGAGCGGAAGGCGTTGAACGGGTAGAAC
>JAKZSU010000174.1:0-4399 GCA_047517485.1 Alphaproteobacteria bacterium | reverse complement strand
AGGCTCGTGGCCTGCTTTTCTTCCGACTGCTCCAGCAGGCGGTGCAGCACGAGCCGGTCCCCTACAAGGGCCTAGTCGGCGGTCATCGCAGCCTCGGAAACCAAATGTAGGGGATACGAGAGCGAAGTGGATACCCAGTTTTTCGAAATCGGCAAAGAACTGGGATCCGTACGGGCACAAGGCGGCGCCACGATGAGCGAGCGCGATGTCGCCGCCCTCTTGTCCCATCGCCAGCTCGCCGCGGCGATCGACGGTGTCGCCGATCGCGTGGTGATGTTCGATACCGACGACAGACTGCTGCTCGGCAACAAGGCTTGGTGGGACGAGCAGGCAGACTTCGGCCTGAAGCCTGAAATCGGCATCAGCTACCGTGATTATGTGAGTGATCTCGCCGCGTCCGGGTTCATTCCCCAGGCGGTGGGAAAAGAGCAGGAGTGGGTGAGCCTGCGTCTCGCGAAACGCCAAGAAGCCGGTGAGGCAATAGAAGTCCCGTTGGCCAACGGCGAAGTCGCGGTAATCCGTGATCATAGATTGCCCGATGGCGGCACCTTGACGATCACCACGACGATTACCGAGCGCATACGCGCCGAGACCGCACTGGCCGCGAGCGAGCGGCGCTTTCAAAACCTCGCCGAACAATCGGTCGAGCGGATTGTGGTTCACCGCGATAACCGACCGCTCTACGCCAACCAGGCTTTCGCCGACATGATCGGCTTTGCCAGTCCTGCCGAGGTGCTGGCGATGACATCAATGGACGACTATGTCGCGCCCGCCGAAAGAGACCGCATGGCGTCGTACCGGCAGCGGCGAACCGGTGGCGAAGAAGCGCCGGAAAGCTACGAGTTTCAGGCGCTGCGGCGCGACGGCCAAACCATATGGTTGGAGGTGCGCGTCAATATTACCGAGTGGGAGGGGGCGCCGGCGATCCAGTCGATGCACTTCGACGTCACCGAACGGCACCAGGCGGCGCTCGCTCTGGAAGCCAGCGAAGCCCGGTTCAAACATTTTGCCGAGGCCGGATCGGACTGGTACTGGGAAACCGACGCCGAGAACCGTTTCACCGCACTGTTCGGAGGCGATAAAAGGAACCCCATCTATCGCCCCGATTTCAGTATCGGCAAGACTCGTTTCGATATGAACAGCGTCGGCGACCCTCGGGAGCGCCGCGAAGCCTGGCGGCGGCACCTTGACGCGCTCGACGCGCGCGTGGCTTTTCGCGATTTCGTATATCCCGTGGATATCGGCGACGGTGGACGATACTGGCTGCGGACCAGCGGCGTACCGGTGGTCGACGACGACGGCGTGTTCTGTGGATATCGCGGTGTGACGTCCGATATTACCGCGGAGATCAAGGCCAACGAACAAGCTCATTCGACACGTCAAGAGTTAGCGACGGCAATCAATAGTATGTCGGACGCGGTTGTGATGTGGGACAGCAACGATAGCCTGACGCTGGCAAACCGTGCGTGGTTGGCGGCGGCGGAGACGGCCGGGATTACGGTTTCGATTGGTATGAGCTACGTGAAATTCATGCAAGGCTTGTTGGCGGCCGGCTTTTACCCGGACGCCGCGGGTCGAGAAAAAGAGTGGCTCGAGGAACGGCACGAGGACCGGCGAAATCCGGGCGCCGGGTACGAACTGAATACGCCTTTGGGCACGTCGTATCTTGTCCGGCACCACGCCTTGCCGGACGGCGGCCTGATTACCTTCAGCACTGATATTACCGAGCGCAAGCAGGCCGAGGTCGCCTTACGCGAAAGCGGGGAAAAACTCCACCAGTCGCAAAAGATGGAGGTGGTCGGCCAACTTACCGGTGGCGTCGCGCACGATTTCAACAATTTACTTACCGTCGTTTAAGGCAATCTCGAAATGCTGAATGATCGGATATTAGGCGACGATATTGCGCGGAAATTCACCGCGAGCGCGATTTCCAGCGTGCAACGGGGCGCGACCTTGGTCGACCGGCTGTTGGCATTCTCGCGAAAACAGGCGTTGATGCCCAAGGTTGTCGATGCCGACGCCTTGTTGCACGGGATGACCGATCTGTTGCGCCGCACGCTGGAAGAATCGATCGACATCGATATGATCGGTGGCGACGACCTGTGGCGCTGTGAAGTGGATCCCGGGTACTTGGAAAACGCGATCCTCAACCTGGCGATCAATGCCCGCGACGCCATGTCGGGGAGCGGACGGCTCCTCATCGAGACCGCGGACGTCGAACTCGACGACTCCTTTGCGGCAACTCAGGCCGAGGTGGTACCGGGACAATATGTCATGATCGGGGTGACGGATTCTGGTATCGGTATGTCGCACGACGTCATCGACAGAGTTTTCGAGCCGTTCTTTACCACCAAGGGCGTGGGCGCGGGATCGGGTCTGGGGCTCAGCATGGTGTACGGATTCGTCAAACAATCACGCGGTCATGTGGCAATCTACAGCGAGCCCGGGGTGGGGACGACGGTGAAGCTCTATATGCCGCGTTCCGAATACGCTTCCGAGGAAATACGACGCGCGGAACTGACGGATATCCCCAACGCGCGAGGCGAGACTATTTTGGTCGTCGAGGACGACGCCGATGTGCGCTCTCTCTCCGTCGCGCTGCTTCGCGATCTCGGGTATGAAACGCTCGAGGCAGCCGACGCGATAAGCGCGCTGGCAATTTTGACGGGAGCGGCGCCCATTCAATTGCTGTTTACCGATGTCGTTCTTCCCGGCGGTATGAGCGGGCCTGAACTGGCGATCGAAGTCCAGCGAAGCCGACCGGAGATCAAAATTCTCTGCACCTCCGGCTATACCGAGAAAGCCATCGGTTATCAGGGATGGCTCGATGATGGTTTCGACCTTCTCGACAAGCCCTATACGAAGGCCGATCTCGCGCGACGACTCCGTGCGGTCATCGATCGACCGGGATTGTGACTCCGATGGCGGCACAACCCAATCCCGACTGGGGCATGACCGGCAAGGTCGCGATCGTCACCGGTGGCGGGGCGGCGGGCGACGGCATCGGCAATGGCCGGGCGGCGGCAATTCTGCTCGCTGGCGCCGGCGCGCGTGTCCTCGTGGTCGATCGCGATGTCGCGCTGGCCGAGCGCACCGTCGCGATGATTGCCGAGGACGGCGGCGAGGCGGCGGCGTTCGCCGCCGACGTCACCGAGGAGGACCACTGCGCCGCGATGGTCGGCGATGCCGTCGCCCGCTGGGGCCGCCTCGACTATCTCGACAACAATGTCGGCATCGCCAGTCGCGGCAGCGTGGTCGATGAAGCCGCCGACGACTGGCGCCGGGTGATGCGGGTCAATGTCGAGGCGATGTTTCTCGCCGCCAAATGCGCGATCCCGGCGATGCGCCGGGCGGGCGGTGGGGCGATCGTCAATGTCGCCTCGATCGCGGCGTTGCGGCCGCGCGGCATGACCAGCTATTCGACGTCGAAAGGCGCGGTGATCGCGCTCAGCCGGGCGATGGCGGTCGACCATGGGCCCGACGGGATCAGGGTCAATTGCGTGGCGCCGGGACCGGTCTACACGCCGATGGTTCAAGGCGACGGCATGAGCGCCGAGGCGCGCGCGCGCCGCCGCCAAGCCTCCGTGCTCGGACTGGAGGGCACCGGCTGGGATGTTGGCCAAGCGGTGCGTTTCCTGCTCAGCGATCAAGCGCGCTATATCACCGGTCACACGCTGGTGGTCGATGGCGGCGCGACCCTGGTCAGCCGCGCCCGCTCGTCCGACGATCAACCGGCCGACACCTGATCGAATCACGCTTTAGGTAGATAAATCGTCACCGTGGTGCCCTTGCCTTCGTCGCTCTCGATCGCGGTAAAGCCGCCGGATTGCTGTGCGAAGCCATAGACCATGCTCAGACCCAACCCGCTTCCCTGACTGAAATTCTTGGTGGTAAAAAACGGCTCGAAGACATGCTCGAGCACATGCGCCGGCATGCCATATCCGGTGTCGGAGACATTCACCGTCACATATGCGCCGGGCCGCCCCAGCCAGCGTTCGGCCCAGTCTCGATCGGTCACCAATGTGTTCTCGATATTGATGGTCAGGGTTCCGCCCTCGGGCATGGCGTGACTGGAATTGATCGCAAGGTTGAGCACCGCGTTTTCCACTTGACCCGGATCGGCCAGGACATTCCACACGTCGTCGTCGGCTGTCATGTCGATCTTTATGTTTCCGCCCAGGGTGCGCTTCATCAAGCTCCGCATGCCCGCGCATAAGGCGGCGAGCTGAATCGTTTCCGGCTGAAGCGGTTGTTTGCGCGAAATAGGGTATCCACTTCGCTCTCGTGATGTCAATATGTTGGGATGGCGAACCCGGCATCCCATCCCGAAGGCGGGGTCGACTACCCGCGCACCCTGACTGAATTCGACGCGTGGTTCGTGTCGGAGACGGCGTGTGCG
>JAKZSU010000173.1:0-9773 GCA_047517485.1 Alphaproteobacteria bacterium | reverse complement strand
CGAATCGCAAATACCCCGCCGGATCGGTCTTGACGCTGGTATAGCTCAGATACAAATCGAGGTCGCGGTCGACCGCGCCGCGAAAGGCGGTGAGTTCGTTCCGCAACGCCAGCGGCAGCACCAGATTCTTCAGAAACTGGTTGCGAATTAGCGCCGCTTTCAGGCGCCGTCGCGGTGCTCGACTAGAGTGGCCGGCGCCTGACGCCGGTTTGGGCTTAGTGTGAGCGGCATTGCTTTTCTCGGCGACCATGCCCTTGAGCGCTGCCGGCAACGCCTTCTCGAGGGACATGCATGTCGGGCAGTTTTTCCCCATGCGGCCGTTGGCGGGCGTACGCGCCGCGTGTTGAAATATGGTAATGGCGTCCATCATATCGGGCGACATCTTGCCGTCGATTTTGCCAGTCCAAAAACTTCCATGTCCCGAAATCTTGGCGTTTGCGAGAGCGGTCTGGATGCAGATCACGTCCTCGCGGCGGTTATACCCGCCGCGGCCGACCGGGTGCATTATCACGGGCATGGTCATGCCTCCCATAATGAATGGATGAAATTGATATCTCAAGTTCTAGGCATAGTGGCATAACGAACCAGTTACGTCAACAATCCTTTTATAAAAACCGCGACAAGTCCCCAAAATACGGGGACGAATTGTGGAATACGGCGAAATATTTGTCTTCTTATCGGGTACTCGGTCCCCAATCGAGTGCCGCTCAGCGCCGCACGCGAGCTGGCTTCGCCAGATGGTTCGAAGGAGATTAAGCGTTACGAAGCCTCATGCGTTCCACGCCGGGGTGCCCCTTTCCCGCGTGCCTTGCATCTTTGACCGCCATGTGTGAATCGTCTTGCTCCGGATAAGGTTTAGCGGAGAGGGAACGAGCATGGCGAAGTTTGGCGCGTACAAGGATATCGCGGTCGATGTAACCGACTTCGTCGCGCTGGTCGAGATCCGCCGGCCGCCGTATAATTTTTTCGATCAAGATCTGATCGCCGAGATCGCCGATGCGTTCGAGGCGCTCGACAAAACCGACGACTGCCGCGCGATCGTCCTCGCATCCGAGGGCAAGGCGTTTTGCGCCGGCGCCGATTTCAGCGCCGGCGGCGATTTCAGCGACCGTGCCGCCGACCGCGGCGACGACGAGGGCGGGCCGCCGCTGCAAGCCAATCATCTCTATGTCGAGGCGGTACGCTTGTTCCGTACCGCCAAGCCGATTATCGGCGCGATCCAGGGTGCCGCGGTGGGCGGCGGGCTTGGCTTGGCGATGGTGCCGGACCTCCGCGTCGCCTGCCCGGAAGCGCGGTTTTGCGCCAATTTCACCCGGCTCGGCTTTCATCCCGGCTTCGGCCTCACCACCACCCTGCCGGCGGCGATCGGCCAGGGTAACGCGGCGCTGATGTTCTATACCAGTCGGCGGATCAAGGGCGAGGAGGCGCACGCCATGGGGCTCGCCGATGTGCTGGTGAGCCAAGACCAGGTGCGCGCGACGGCGATGGCGCTGGCCGCCGAGATCGCGGAGAACGCGCCGCTCGGGCTGATCTCGACCCGCGCGACCATGCGCCTCGGTCTCGCCGACCGGGTGGCGGCGGCGACCGACCGCGAGCTCGCCGAGCAGACCCGCCTGCGCGCGACCGAGGATTTCGCCGAGGGCGTCAAGGCGATGGGCGAGCGCCGGGTGCCCAATTTCGCCGCGCGCTGATCAGGACCGGGACATGGGCGCGGCCGATCCTCTCGTCGTCGAGACCGTCACGCGAATTCTCGGCGATCTCGCCGATCCGCAAACCGTCAACAGCGCCACCGACCAAGCCTGGCGTGGCCCATTGTGGGCGGCATTAGAGGAGTCCGGGCTGACCCGAGCGTGGCTTGCCGACGACCTCGGTGGCGCCGGCGCGGCGATGGCCGACGGGTTCGCGGTCGTGCGCGCGAGCGGTGCCTACGCCGCGTCGATCCCCCTGGCTGAAACCCTGCTCGCGGCGTGGCTGCTCGGGGGTGCCGGACTGGAAGCCCCGGACGGCGCGATGACGGTGGCGCCGACGCGCGAGAAGGACGCGATCACCATTGGGCCCGACGGCCGCCTGGCGGGCAACGCGCGCGCGGTTCCGTTCGCCGCCGAGGCGGATCACCTAGCGGTGATCGCAACACAAAATAGTAGACTCATGGTCGCCTTGGTCGCACGCACCGACTGTCAAATCACAGAAGGAACGAATTTCGCTGGAGATGCCCACAATGACATAACCTTCAACGGCGCCGCGGTCGTAAAATTAGCCCCGGTGCCGGCCGGCACAAAAGATGGGTTGGCGATGATCGGCGCGGTCGCGCGGTGCGTGCAGATGGCCGGCGCGCTCGAAGCGCTGCTCGATATGTGTGTCGATTATGCCGGCGAGCGGGTGGCGTTCGGCCGGCCGATCGGTCGTTTCCAGGCGGTGCAACACGAGTTGGCCAAGCTGGCGAGCGAGACCGCGGCGGCGATGGCGGCGTCGGGTGCTGCTGCCGATGCGGTGGCCGAGGGATCGACATTTGACGACCGGGTGTTTTTCGAGGTCGCGTCGGCGAAGGTTAGGATCGGCGAGGCGGCGCGCGATGGCGCGGCGATCGCCCATCAGGTGCACGGCGCCATCGGCTTCACCGCCGAGCACGTGTTGCACCGCTATACCCGGCGTCTGCTTGCCTGGCGCGACGATTTCGGTAGCGAAAGCGTCTGGGCGGCGCGGCTCGGCGCAATGATCGCGGCCGCCGGCGCCGATGCGTTGTGGCCGACGATGACATCCGGTTAGGAGGGCAGACTATGTCCGGCAAGATCGCGTTTGATCCGATTACCCTGCCGCCCGAGGCCGAGACCTTGCGCGCCGAGGTGCGCGCCTTCCTCGACGCCGAGATCGCCGGCGGCGCGTTCGATCCTTCCGGGGTCGGCGGGCGCGGGCCGCTCGATCGTGACTTCAGCCGCCGGGTCGGCGCCAAGGGGTGGATCGGCATGACCTGGCCGAAACGCTATGGCGGGGCTGAGCGGAGTTTTTTCGAACGCTATGTGGTGAACGAGGAATTTCTTATCGCCAACGCGCCGACCCAGGGCCATTTCGTCGCCGATCGCCAAAGCGGGCCGGTGCTGCTGCGCTACGCGGCTGATGAAATCAAGGACGACATTCTGCCGCGCATTACACGTGGCGAATGCACGTTCTGCATTGGTATGAGCGAGCCGGATTCGGGCTCCGATCTGTTCGCCGCCAAGACCCGCGCGGAGAAGATCGACGGCGGTGGCTGGCGGGTCAATGGGCGGAAGCTGTGGACCAGTTACGCGCATCACGCGGACTATATGATTGCCGTGCTACGGACCTCGCCGGCGCCCGACGACAATCGCCGTCACGGGCTCAGCCAGTTTCTCGTCGACATGAAGACGCCGGGGATCACCGTGACGGCGGTGCCCAACATGGCCGGCCAGCATGATTTCAACGAGGTGCTGTTCGAGGACGTGGTGTTGCCCGAGAACGCGCTGCTCGGCGAGCCCGACATGGCGTGGAAGCAGGTGACCGCCGAGTTGGCGTTCGAGCGTAGCGGTCCGGAGCGCTTTCTCGATACCTATCAGGTGTTGGTCGAGCTGATCCGCGTGCTCGGGCCCGAGCCCGATCTGCGCGGCGCCGAGGGGGTCGGGCGATTGGTTGCCCAGCTCAATAGTCTCCGGCGGATGTCGATTTCGGTCGCCGGCAAATTGGCGGCGGGTAAGGAGCCGGTGCTCGAGGCCTCGATCGTCAAGGATCTCGGTACCAATTGGGAGCAGGCGCTGCCCGCCAAGGCGCGCGACTTGGCGGCCTTCGTCGAATTCGAGCCCGGCAACACGCCCGGTTTCGAGGCGGTGCTGGCGCGGGCGACGATGATCGCGCCGAAGCTCACCATCCAGGGTGGGACCCGCGAGATCCTGCGCGGCATCATCGCCCGCGGCCTCGGCCTGCGCTGAGCCGCCGGCGGCGGAGGTTCGCGTGCCCGACATCCATGCGCTCCTATGGCCGCGCGCGGTCGCCATCGTCGGCGCGTCGTCGGATCAGACCAGCTTGCGCGGTCGTATTGTCCGGGTGATGCGGCGCCACGCCTACGCAGGCGCGATCTATCCGATCAGCCGCGGAGAATCCGAAATCCAGGGCCTGCCGGCCCATGGTTCAATTGGCGCCGTGCCTGGGCCGGTCGATCTTGCCTTGCTGATCGTGCCGGCGCGCTATGTTCCCGACGCCTTGGCGGAATGCGGCGCCGCGGGGGTTAAGGCGGCGCACATTATCGCCAGCGGTTTCGCCGAGGAGGCGGGCGAGGATGGCGCCGCGCTGCAAGCCGAGGTGCGCGCCATCGCGGCGCGCTACGACATGGCGGTGTGCGGGCCCAACTCGGTGGGTTTCGCCAATTTCGAGACCGAATTGTGCGCCACCTTTTCGCCGGTGGTCGACGGCGGTGATGCGCCGCTGATGCCGCCCGGGCGAGGCGACGGCCACGTCGCGGTCATCGCCCAAAGCGGCGGCTTGGGATTTTCGTTCTACGACCGCGGCCGGCCGAAGGCGATCCCGTTCAACGTGGTGATGACCACCGGCAACGAAGCGTGCCTCAACACCCTCGACCTGCTCGACCACATGCTCGACGAGGACCGCGCGGAGGTGTTCATCCTGTTCCTCGAGGACATCAAGACGCCGGAGCGTCTGGGCGGAATCGCGGAAAAAGCGCTGCGCGCCGGCAAGCCTCTGATCGCCGCCAAGATCGGCCGGTCCGACGCCGGCCGCCGCGCCGCGCTGTCGCATACCGCGGCCTTGGCCGGATCGGTAGCCGGCTATCGGGCAATGGCCGAGCACTACGGCATCATCGAGGGGGGCGACATCGAGCGGATGGTCGATCTCGCGCAAGGGTTTTCCCGATATCGCAACCGACTTCCTCAGGGAAACCGCGTAGGCATCTTCACCCCCTCGGGCGGCGCCGGCGGCTGGATGGCGGATGTCTGCGCCGAGACCGGTCTCGAGGTGCCGCAACTCGACCCGGCGACCCGCGCCACAATCGCCGAACACTTACCAAGCTACGGATCGACCGGCAACCCCGTCGACGTCACCGCACAGGCGATCTGGCGCGTCGGCCACGCCCGCTTGGCGGAAATGGTGGCGCGCTCGGACACCGTGGACTCGGTGATCGTGGTGACCTCGGCGGTCAACGCCGGCCTGTTCCAAAGCGACGGCGAACGGCTGAAGACCCTGGCCGAGGCGACCGACAAACCGATCCTGTTCTGCTCCTACACGACACCCAATCCCGCGACCGCGGCGGCGATCACCGGCGCCGGCTACCCGCTGTATACCAGCATGCCGAACTGCGCCGCGACGATGGCGGAGATGGCGCGCTACCGCGCGTTTCGCGAGCGTATTCTCAAACCCGAGGCGGTGATCGACAGACCCGTGCCGGATCGTGCCGTGGCGGCACGCCGTTTGGAAGATGCCGGGCTGGTGCTGTGTGAGTACGAGGCGCTGGCGGTGCTCGGCGCCTATGGGATCGCGGTGCCGCGATCTCAACTGGCGAGGAGCGCGGACGAGGCGGCGGCGCTAGCCGACGGCGCGATGGCACTCAAGGTGCAATCGCCGGACCTGCCGCACAAATCCGACGCCGGCGCCGTGGCGCTCGGCATCGACGGTGCGGCGGCGGCGCGCGATGCCTATGAAAATATCATCGCCAACGCGCGCGCCCATGCGCCGGAAGCCGACATCCGCGGCGTCCTGGTGCAACCGATGGCCAAGCCTGGCGTCGAGATGATTTTGGGAATCGTCCGCGACCAGACCTATGGGCCAATGGTGATGGCGGGGCTCGGCGGCGTGCTCGCCGAACTGATCGGCGACGTGGTGTTCGCGCCGCTCCCGCTCGGGCCCAACGCGGCGCATGCGATGCTCGACAGGGTGAAGGGACGGGCGCTGCTCGATGGGGTGCGCGGCGCGCCACCAAACGACATCGCGGCGCTGGTCGCGGTGATGGTCGCGCTCTCCGATCTCGCCACCGATCTGGGCGATGCGATCGAGGAGATCGACCTCAATCCGGTGATCGTTCACAGCCAAGGCGCGGGCGTCACGGTGGTGGATGCGTTGATCGTAAAGAGGGTTGAAGTTTAAAGCGCGTTCAAGCGCCGGCCAAGCTCTCCTCGCCTAAGCTCGGTCGCGCGGTCGCGCTTGCCGCCCCGGCGGGCGGGGGCGACCGTTTTAATCGGTGTCTAGGCGCCAGGGTGTTTATGCCCCGCCCTTGAGTTCGGTGTAGATCGTCGCGACGAAGTCGTCCTTGGTGATGAAGAAGCCGGGGCGGAAATCCCATCTTTCGTCGTAATCGGCGGTGACCTGAGCGGCGACCACTTGCTCGAGCGATTGGCCGTCGTCGATCAGCGCTTGCACCCGGTGGCCGATGGTCGCCACCATGGCGCGGAAGGTTTGCACCATCGCCCGGTCGGTGACCCCGCCGTGACCGGGGATGATCTTGGTCGCCGCGCCGGCGAGCGCGATCACCTGATCGAGCGCCTGAAGCGTGCCGCGATAGGTGCCGCCGTGCCGGGTATCGATCACCGGAAAACTGGTGGTGCGAAACATATCGCCGGTATGGATCACGTCGGAGCCGGTGAAGTGGACGATGGTGTCGCCGTCGGTATGGCCGTTCGGTAGTTTGATCGCGTGCGCCGCCTCGCCGTTGAGATGGAAGGTGACGCGATCCTTGAAGGTGATGACGGGAAGCGCGATCGGCGGCGCCGGCGGATATCTGGACTCCCCGGCGAGGCGGCTGCGAATACTGTCATGGCCGACGATGGTGACCCCGAGGCGGCCGAGATTCTCGTTGCCGCCGACATGGTCGGGATGGATGTGGGTGTTGATCAAAAAGCGCACGTCCTGGTCGGAGATCCGCGCCAACGCCGCGAGGATCTTGTCGGTCAACGGGGCGTATTGATCGTCGATGAGAAAGATGCCGTCGGGGCCCACCGAGGCGCCGATATTGCCGCCCGCGCCGGCGAGCATATACACCGTGTCGCTGACTTGATGGGTGACGATCTCGACATCGTCGAAGTTGCGCTGCTGCGCCTGGGCCCCGGTCGCGGCGAGGCCGAAGGCGATGACCACGGCGGCGACCGCGGCGGCGATCACGGCGGCGATGAAATGCGGTGCCGGCGCGCCGCCGAACCCCGGATGAATCTTGCGCATGAGAGCTTCCCTTCGTCGCCGAACCTATGGATCCGACGCGCAGTATATCCGCTGGCGAAAGGATGTCGCCGACTGCTCGCCAAAAATAGACCGATCCACAGCGACGGCGCGCGCGATCCGGTCGGGGCCGAGGACCGCAACGCGGGTACTTCTCGCTCCCTGAAACAGGTTACCTCGCCCCTATTCGGAGACTGAGTAACCGATCTAAAGACGAATTTCTCCCTGTTTTGTGCGGTTCGTCCCCGTATTGTGGGGACTTGTCGCGGTTTTTGTAAAAAGATTGTTGACGTTTCTGGTTCGTTATGCCACTATGCCTAGAACTTGAGATATCAATTTCATCCATTCATTATGGGAGGCATGACCATGCCCGTGATAATGCACCCGGTCGGACGCGGCGGGTATAACCGCCGCGAGGACGTCATCTGCATCCAGACCGCGCTGGCGAACGCCAGGGTTCCGGGCCACGGAAGTTTTTGGACTGGCAAGATCGACGGCAAGATGTCGCCCGATATGATGGACGCGATCACGCTCTGTCAACGCGCACTGCGTACGCCTGCCGTCGGCCGGGTTGGTAAGAATTGCCCGACATGTCAGTCCCTCGAGAAGGTGTTGCCGGCGGCGTTCAAAGGCATGGTCGCCGAAAGGAGCAATGCCGCTCACAATAATAACATCAACACCAAAACCGCCAGCACCGGACGGCAGCCGGTGAAGGTGCCGCAGGGCTATAACAAATCGTTGCCTCGCGACCAGTTTCTGAAAACGTTGGTGCTGCCGATGCACCTGAATAACGATCTCACCGCCTATCGCGGCGCGGCGTTCCGTCAACTCGCATTGGTGATGAGTTACGTCGAGATGAAGACAGAGCCGTCGGGCATCCTGCGTTTCGAGGTCGAGGTGACGCCGGAACCGAGCCAACAGGAGTGGCGCCAACTGCAACTGCTGGCGGCGAGCTTTGCCAACGTGCGGGCGCTGTCGAGCGACCCGCTGGTCTTGGCGACCACTCGGCCGATCCGCTTTCGTCCGGGAAGCTTGCGTGCCGGCCCAGCCGGGCACCACATGCTCACCGGCAAGATCAACAAATTCACCGGCCCGGTGCACGACGTGGCGGCGGCCCAAGCGGCGCTCGCCAACATCAACCGGCCGGTCGGCGGGGCGATTTGAACCGCGGCGATCGACGGCAAGGCGAGCGTGGCGCTGCACAAGGCCTTCAACGAGTTCCAGATCGCCGCCGACATCAAGCCGACCGGCGGGCTCCACCGTGGCGAAGAGACTGAGAAAGCGTTGATCGCCGCGCTGCCGCAAGAGTTGCAGCGACTCACCGGTGTGAAGGACCATGCGATCGCGTTTGCCGAGGGCGCCGGGAACACGACGTCGGTGTCGTTCTCGCGCATCCCCAAGGCGATGCTCGCGGCGATCGAGCCGGTGGCGAAAGCCATCGAGGACACCCTGGGCCTGCCGCTGGTCCCACGCGAGCCGCCGCGGAATCGAGCCGGTCGCATCGATCTGCGCATCGGAGTGGGCTACGGCGTATTTCTTGACAGTCGAGGGCGCCCGATGGCGGACGACAAAGCCCCCGACGCGATCCGGGCGGCAGTCGCGAAAGTGCTGAAATCCGACCCGCGCCTCGACCTCGATCCCAACGCGGCGCCCGGCCGCATGGTGATCAGCATGCTGGCGGATAGTGCTTCGGTACGGGAACTGAACCAGGATTTCGCAGACCTGCACATCGATTTCAACGTACGCGACACCATGCTCGCCGTCGTCGAGTTGGATGAAGCCCTCGACGAAGAATTAGGTTTCGGCCTTCCCACTGCGGCTGGCGCGGGCGAAACCGCATTGAAATATGCCGAGAAACTCGGTTTCGACTCCGTGCATAGCGCGAAGCTCATCGATTCCGGGGGTACCAAGGCGCTTTTGGCGGAAGTGCCGCGTAGAGCGAGCGTTTCAAAAAAGATTTTGGACTTTCTTTCCCAGCCTCCCAAGATCATTGCCGTCAAGGTCGCCGAGGCGGTCGGTAAGACGGCCAAGGGCTCCGCCTTGGAAGTCATCGTAATCGGCGGCTTGGAGATTATGAAGGTGGTGACCGAAACGACCGAATGGGAAGAGTCCGTCGGAAATTTTGTTAGCGGCGCTGCCAAGGCCGTCGTCGCGACCGTGCTCGCGGCAATGACGGTCGCAGCCGTTGGATTTTTCTTTCCGGCCGTAGCACTTGGTACCGGCGCTACAATTTTAGTGGTAGGAGTTGTTGGGTTTGTCTTCGGACAGGGGTTGGACATTGCCGACGACGGGCTGCTTGCAAAATATGTGACCGCCGGTATTCGTTTTCTGCAAGATCAGAACATCGAACTGCGCGGAACACCACGTGACATCTATCAAATCGACGACCAACAGTTCTGGGATATGATGGCGGATGCCAAGATGAATGGGTAATAACATTGAATCGAATTGACAATTGTCGACACTAGTGTCCGGTTAAAAATCGAATAAATTCAATTGGTTGGTTATTTGCGAAGCGTTGCATCTGTTTTCGTCTCCCGCAAGTGCTTGATGTAAGGGCATTTTCTCGAAGAGGGTCACCGAGAGGATCTGTAACAAAGTGT
>JAKZSU010000172.1:0-4565 GCA_047517485.1 Alphaproteobacteria bacterium | reverse complement strand
ACATCGACCTCGCCGTGGACCTCCCGCAGAGCTGATCGACGATGGCGGGAGCATGGCCGCGTAAATTCGGCCGCGCCGTCTACTGGTAACCGGAGCGGGTAGCCTTGTCTGGTGTCACTCCCGGACGGCGCGGGGCGGCATCCCGCACGCGTGGGATGATATGAGGGAATATCGCTGACGGAAGGATAATTTTGTCACTGTTTATCAAGTGGTTAGATGATTTGTTCGATACCGGGAGCGGGCACCACCCTCATTCCAACCGTTCGCCGTCGCGCCAGTTCCACGGCATGACGAAGTTGCCTTGCCAGACGCCGTATCTTGCTTTTTTCGCCCATTGCTCGGCGCGGAGGTATTCGAGGGTTTTGAGAGTGTTGGCGACCGCCCATCCCGTGGTCACCATATAGCCGCCGAGGTCTTCGCCGCCGGCCCTGCAGTGCGCCACTTTGCCGGCGTCGGGGTCGTGTTCGAATTGGTCGCAGTGGACCGGATACTCGGCGATTTTTTCCGCCAACGCCTGGCTCGCACGCTGGCCGCACGCGTAGGTCTCGCCGGCTTTGTCGGCGCAGGTCTGGTCGGTCTCCGGCGCGTCGATGCCGTTGAGCGTTATCAGCTCACCGTGTAAATTTATGGTGTCGCCGTCGACCGCGGTGGCGCGGCTGATCGGATTGTCTTGCGCCAAGACCGGCGATGATCCAAGCAAGCACAGCAGCATGGCGAGCGACAGACCCGCGGCGGGCGGTGATGGTCGAACCTTTGTGCCGGTGAATCTGTTTGGCATCTCGCCTCCGACGTAATCAGCGCCAAGATGTTTTAAGAGGTGTGGCCGGTCACCAATCGGCTGCCGGTTTCGCCGTCGAACAGGTGGCATTTGGCGGCGTTGAAGGTCAGATGAACCGCCTCGCCCAAGTCGAACGCGGGTTGGCCGGCGAGTTGCGCGCGGATCACATGATCGCCGGCGGTGACGTCGACAATGGTGAACGCGCCCAGCGGTTCGACTTCGTAGATGGTTCCGGCGATGGCAATGCCGCCGTCGGTCGATCGCTCGACGGCGATGTCCTCGGGCCGGATGCCGATCACATAGCCGCCGGCCGGGGCGTCGGTGGCGAACGCGAGACCGAGCTCGATACCGTCTCCGACAAAGCCGCCGCCGGCCTCGCCGCGGGTGCACGGAATGAAGTTGATCGGCGGCGAGCCGATTACCTCCGCGACATACTGGCTGTTGGGGGTGTTGTAGATTTCTTGCGGCGTGCCGATTTGCGCGATGCCGCCGTCGCGCATGATGCACATCCGATCGGCCACCGACATCGCTTCTTCTTGATCGTGGGTGACATAGACCAGGGTGCGGTTCATTTCGCGTTGCAGGCGTTTGAGCTCGACCCGCATTTCCTCGCGCAGGCGGGCGTCGAGCGCCGAAATCGGCTCGTCCATCAGCAGCGCGTTGCAGTCGCGCACCAAGGCGCGGCCGATCGCCACCCGTTGCCGCTCGCCGCCGCTGAGATGGGCCGGGATCTTGTTCAGCAAGGGGCCGATATGAAGCGTGTCCGCGACCGCGTTGATGCGGGTGTCCCGCTCGGCCTTGGGCATTTTTCGCTCGATTAGTGGAAACGCCAGGTTCTCTTGCGCGGTCATGTGGGGAAACAAAGCGAGGTTCTGAAACACCATCGCCAGATCGCGCTCGGCGGGCAGCATATGATTGACCACCGCGTCGCCGATCTTGATCTCGCCGTCATCGGGCGTGTCCAGTCCCAGCAACAGACGCAGGATCGTCGTCTTGCCGGTGCTCGGCGGCCCGAAGATGCAGAAGAACTCGTTGTCTTCGATTGTGAGGTCGATGTCGTCCACCGCAATTGTCTCGCCGTAGCGCTTATTGACCGCGGTTAATTCGAGCTTCGCCACTGATCTCTACTCCACCGCAAGCGCTTGTTCGGATTTGGCATCGAACAGCCAGCCGGCGCCCGCTTTCATCGTGACATCGAGCGGGGTGCCGATAGCGGCCTGATAGCCATTCTTTTCGATCGCCTTGACCTCGTGCTGGTTGCTCGCCAGGTGAACCACGGTGCGCGCACCGATGGGCTCGACGAAGGTCACCTCCATGGCCAACCCCCGGCGGTCCTCGGACATCGGTTGCAACCGCAAATCCTCCGGGCGAACCCCGAAAAAGAGGTCCGGCGAACGGGCCAAATCAGACTGTTTGGTCAGCGCTTCATCGGCGACCGCGACGCGGCCGGTTTGGTCAAAGTCGAGGTGCCGGTTGCCGGCCTCGTCGACCAGACGGCATTGCAAAAGGTTCACGCTCGGGCTGCCCATGAACCGCGCGACGAACAGATTGCGCGGCTGGTTGTAGACCTCGAGCGGCGAGCCGTATTGCTGGAGCTTGCCGAGGTCCATCACCGCGATCCGATCGGCCATGGTCATCGCCTCGAGCTGATCGTGAGTGACGTAGACCATGGTCTGGCCGAGCTCGTGCTGGAGATGTTTGAGCTCGGTGCGCATCACCGCGCGAAATGCCGCGTCGAGATTGCTCAGCGGCTCGTCGAGTAGGAAAATCTTCGGTTTGGAGATTGCCGACCGGCCGATGCCGAGGCGTTGCATTTCGTTCACGCCGAGGCGTGATGCCGGGACATTCAGGCGATCCTCGAGGCCTAGGAGTTTGGCGATATCTTGCACACGGTCGTCGATCTCTTGCCGCGGCAGCCTGCGGATTTCCAAGGCGAATGACAAGTTCTTGTAGGTCGTGAGGTGGGTGAAAATCGCGTAGTTCTGGAACACGAAGCCAACGTCGCGATTGCGCGGCGGCACCGAGGCGATATTGCGCCCGTCGAAGCGAATTTCGCCGCCGTCGACGCGCTCGATTCCGGCGATCATGTTCATCGTCGTGGTCTTGCCGCACCCCGACGGCCCGAGCAGAGCGACGAATTCCTTGTCCTTGATCTCCAAGTTCAAGTCGTTGACCGCGACCAGGTCGCCAAACCTCTTGGTCAGATTGACCAGCTCAATGGACGCCATCGCCGGCCCTTTTTTCTTGTGCCTTGGCCATCAGTTTCAGCCCGATCATCGCGAGTATCGACAGCGCGATAAGAATTGTGAGCCCCATCGCCGCGACATACGCCCATTCGAGTTCGGCGAAGGTGACCTTGTAGATGTATAGCGAGATGGTTTCGGTCGCGACGCCGGGTCCGCCGCGGGTCATGATGTACATGACGTCGAACAGTTTGAAGGCCTCGACCGAGCGGATGACGATGGCGATAATCAGCACCGTGCGCATGCGCGGCAAAACGATCCGGACGAATTTCTGGCCCCAATTGGCGCCGAGCAGGGTCGCCGCCTTGAGCTGATCCTCGGGTACTCCGAGCATGCCGGCGAGCAGGATCAGGAACATCAGCGGCGACCATTGCCAAATATCGGCGATCATCACCGCTGCCATGGCGAGGGTGGTGTCGCCGAGCCACACAATATCGATCACCCCGCCGGTGAACAGGCCGATGATCTGGTTGATCGGGCCATTGCTTTGGAACAGCATGAAGAACATGTACCCGGCGACCGCGGGCACGATCATCATCGGCATCAACAGGATCGAATAAAACACCCGTTTGCCGGCAAACGAGTCGACGAACAGGATCGCCAAGCCAAAGCCGATGAGAAACTCCGCCGGAACGACCACGATCATGATCAAGACGGTGCGCCCGATCGCTTCCCACAGCCGCGCCGAGGTGATCAATTCGATATAATTGTCGAACCAAACGAACGATTCATACGCGTATACCCAAGTCGTGCCGTCGAGCGGTCCCCACCAGGTCATACTGACGTAAAGCTGCATGAGCAGGGGGAACGCGACGATGAAGACCATCAACAGCTGGGCCGGCAAGGTCATCCAGAAGCCGAGCTTGCGGCCCTGTTGGGCGAGGTCGAGCCTCGGCTTCTCCTCGATATCGGCCGCGGTGGAGTCGAGCGCGGTCATTGCTTCAACGCCCCGAAGGTCAGGCCACGCACCAGATGTTTCTGGATCATGATCCCGAACACCACCGGCGGGACCGCGGCAATCAAACCGAGCGCTGCCTTGGCGCCATACATTTGCCCGGTCATCGCCGACGACAGGGCGTTCATATAGACCGGAATAGTCACCCAGTCCTTGCGGGTGAGCAGCAACGCGATCACGTAGTCGCTCCAGTTGAGGATGAAGACGAATAGGCAGGTGGTGGCGAGTGGCGCCTTCACCACCGGCAGAGTGACGCGATAGAACACCCGCCACGGACTGCAGCCCTCGACCAACGCCGCTTCCTCGATTTCGCGCGGCACCTCTTCGAAGAACGTCATCATCAGCCAAAACGCGAACGGCAAAGTGACGATGCCGTAAATCAAAGACAGCCCCCACCAGGTGTCGACCATGCCGAGATAGGTCCACATGATCATCACCGGGATCATCACTGTCAACGGCGGAGCAAAATTAGTCCACCCGGGCGGAGCAAAACTAGTCCACTTAATGTTATGCGGTACGCGGTGTTGGGGGGTTGTCCCGGTAGTCCATAGGAGGGACCCGCGCTGCTTCGTGTAGCGCTTGCGTTACG
>JAKZSU010000171.1:0-7250 GCA_047517485.1 Alphaproteobacteria bacterium | reverse complement strand
GAACGCCTTGATCTCGGGCGAGATGGACTATTTCGAGCTGCCGCCGCACGATCTGCTGCCGATCATGGAAGCGAGCCCGGGGGTGACGGTGGAAAACCTCGATCCCTTGGGCGTCCAGGGCTGGATCCGGATGAACCATCTGCATCCGCCGTTCGACGACGTGCGGGTGCGCCGCGCGGTGCTGTGGCTGCTCGACCAGGAGCTTTATATGCGCGCCGCGGTCGGCAACCCGGCCTACTACCGGACGTGTCCCACCTTATTCGCTTGCGGCACCCCCTATGAGACCGCTATCGGCAGCCAAGCGCTGACCGGGGTCGATGCCGACAAGGCGCGCGCCCTGCTCGCCGAGGCGGGTTATGACGGCACCCCGGTGGTGATCCTCCAGCCGACCGATATCGCCATCCTCAACGCCGCCTCGCTGGTCACCGCGCAAATCTTGCGCCAGGCCGGCATGGCGGTCGAAATGCAGGCGATGGATTGGAGCACGCTCACGTCGCGGCGCCCGGTCATGGAGCCGCCGAGCCAAGGCGGCTGGAACCTGTTTCATACCTGGGCGCTGGCGGTCGATGTCGCCAACCCGGTGGCCAACATCGCGGTCTCCGGCGGCTGCCGCGAGCGCGCCTGGTTCGGCTGGCCGTGCGATCCGGAGATCGAGGCCTTGCGCGATGAGTTCGCGCGCGCCTCCGACCCGGCCGAACAGAAACGCCTCGCCGAACAGATCCAGGCGCGCGCCTTCGAAGTCGTCACCCACGGCACCTATGGCCAATGGACCAACCCGGTGGCCTATCGCGACAGCCTGGTCGGCTTGATCGCCTCGCCGGTGCCGTTTTTCTGGAGCGTCGAGAAGCGTTAGAGCAGAGCTCGGAACGCCACCACGCCGATCGCGCATCCGATCACGCCGATCAGGGCGGTGACGAGTCCGTGCCACCAGACATCCGCCACATCGGTGGCGCCGTGGATCATCGGACCGCTGATGCCGGGGATGCTCGACAAAACGCCGTCGCCGCCGCCGACCACCAATTGCGCCTTGAGGCCCTTCTCCATGTGCTGGGTCATGTCGCAATGGACCAGGTATGTCCGCTGATCGCCGGGCACGATGAAGGTGCCGGTTTTGGTCGCGCCGCCGGCGGTCTCGATGTGGAACATGCCTTGGGGATAGAGATAGCGCGGCAATCCGTGCAGCATCCACTGGTGGCGCACGGCGTCCTCGTTGATCAGGGTGACGGTGACCCGCGAGCACGGCTCGACGGCGAATTCATACTGGCTGTAGCCATAGATCAGATCGGCGAACGGCTCGGCATACTTGACGCCGACGCGCACGGTGAACTCATGATCGCCGCTGATCGCCGAACAGTCCTCGGGCACGGTATCGGTGTTGAAATTCATCACCATGCCGTCGGCGTCGAGGGTCATATTGTGATCCGCATGGCCGTCGTGATCCATCGTGCCGTGGTCCATCGCCTCGCCCTCCGACGCGGCGACGGCGGTGCCCTCCGGTGCCGGCGCGATGGTGGCGATGCGGTACATGCCGTCGGGCCCGCGATCGAGGGTGAACCGCACCACCATGTCGGGCTCGATGCCGGTCAGGTCCGCATCCGGGGCGACGTTCAGATCCATCGTCATCGCCGGCCAGCCGATCGCCGGGATCGGGTCGTGGCTCAGGAACACCGCGCGGCTGTCCACATCGATGCCATGGATCACGCCGATCGCAGCAACAGGCTCGGTCTCCTGCGCGTGCGTCGGGCTCGCCCAAACCGCCAGGCAGAACACCGCCAGGATTGTTCGAAACCGTGTCATGAGGAGTCCCCGGGGCGCCGCCGGCGGCGCAGGAGCACGATGAGCAGCGCCGCCAGCAAGCCGACATCGGTCGCCCAGACGACTTTCTGAATGTCGAGCGCGCGCTCAGGGCTTACATCGCCGAGAATGCCGAGCGGATCGTAGGCCGCCCACACCGGCACCGCGCGGGCGTAATAGGCGGGGCTGAAGAACGGCGTCCAATCGGCGCCTTGCGCCTTCGGCCAGCCGTCTTCGTCGAGAAACGATTCATAGACGATTGCGCTCACCCCGCCGCCGGGTCCCATGCCGTCGGTGGTGACCGCCATTTCGCGGTGATCGTGCAGCAGCCAGATCCCTTCGCCATAGCTGTGCAAACCGTCGTTCTTGGTCTCGAGCAGCAGATCGACGCGCTGCGCCGGCGCGATCCACACCACGTCGCGGGTGATCTTGCCGCCGGGCGGCGCCTCGACGCCGTCATAATGGGTGATCGTCGTCTTATGGCCATGGGTGTGCAGCGATATGCCCTCGGCGCCGCCGTTGAGCACGCGCAGCCGAATCCGTTCGTCGGGCTTGGCGACAATGGTCGATTCGCGCACCGTGTAGGGGAACGAGCGCCCGTTGAGCACGAAATAATCCGCCGTCCGCTCGGTGATGTCATAGCGCCGATGCGCCTGCTCGGCGATCACCCGTGGATCGTTCGAGGCGCGGATGATGTCGTGCAGCTCGCGGTCGATATCCTGGTAATGCAGGTCGTATTCGCGGTCATACTCAGTACGGCTGGCGACCGAGCGATGGCGCACCGCGCCGCCGCCGACATTCAGCGTCTGTAGCCAATTATCGGGCCGGTTCTCCTCGATCACCATCATCCCCTGCAGCCCCATCAGAATGTGGATCGCGGGCTGGACATGGCAGTGATAGAACATGGTGCCGGTCTGGCGCGGCGAAATGTCGTAGGTCCGCGCCTCGCCGGGCATCACCGGGGTCTCGCTGGTCTGCGGCACCCCATCGTTACCCTCGCCGTTGGCGTCGAGAAACGGATGATCGACCCCGTGCAGGTGAATGGTGTGCGGCATGGTGTGACTGTTCTCGAGGGTCAGCATCACTCGATCGCCCTGCTCGATGCGGATCACCGGCGAGGGCACCCGCAACAGCGGATTGGCGCGCAGGCTTTCGAAGTTTTCGGTCGCCATGCCGCGGGATTTCGGCGTGAATACCCAGAACCCCGGCTCGATCCCCGGGGCGATCGCAAAGCCCGGTACCGGCTCGTCGATATCCGGCGAGAAGCCGTTGAGTTCGGCGACCTCGAGGCGGATGTGAATGACGTCGGGATCGCCGTCGCCGTCCAGGTCGTCGCCCTTGACCACCGCGTCGGCGGCGAGGCGGGTGTTCATCAGCGTTGCCGCCGAGACATTGTTGGTGCCCTTGACGAACGCCGCGACATTGGCCGGATTGTCCGGATTGCACACCAGCGACGGTTCGATCTCGACGCCGTCGATAGTGTGCCCGTCACGCCAGTCGGGGCTCAACTCGACACAATGCGGCTCGCTGATTCCGGGCTCGACCGGATCGGTCGCCGGCGCCGCCCGCCAAGCCGGCACGCCGGCGATTTGCGCCATCGGTTGTTGCAGGCTCTCCGGCCACCATGCGATAGGCAGAAGCACGACCGCGCCGAGCGTCAGAAATACGCCAATCGCCAATAGCATTAGTGTTTTCATGGATACCTTGCCGCTTCACTTCGCCGAGCCTGATCGCCCGGACACGGAGCCGCAGCGAATTTTTTATGTTTTAGCCGCTTTGCGACGATAGCGCTCGGAGAAATAATAGAGGCCGGCGGCAAACAGCAGAATCACCACGACGACCTTGATGTAGGGCGTGGTGTCGTTCACGCCGACGGTGAATGGAAACACCGATCGAAATATTTGCCCGCCCCCGGGCCGCTGCGCGGTGACCAGGCCGATGTAGCGCCCGGGCTCGGTGAAATCGTAACTCACGCTCACAGTGCCGGAGGGATAGAGCGCCGGCGCGCGATAATGCAGGGTTGCCCGCTCGATATCGTCGGTGCTGCCCAGGTCCTCGAAGGTCGCATTGTTGCCGATATTATCGACATCGCGGATGATCCGAACATCGACATGCATTTCGCGCAACGCCCGGTCAATGAAATCGACGACGATGATCGCCCGGTCGACAACCGGAATATCCTCGCAGAATTCCTGCGATCCCCGGGCCGTCGGCTGGTAGCCGGTGAAATGCGCGCGATAGAGCCCGGCGGTCAGAATACACTGGTCATCCTCGACCGAGACGCCGCCGTGCGCGAAGGCTTGGCCGACCGGCAGGCTAAGCAGCAGCAGTGCCAAAAGTGTCGGCGCCAGTACTCTCATGCCGTTTGCGGCCATGGTATCGCGATGAGTTCGCCGAAGCGGCGCCGCTGGCGCCGCCCCACAGTTCGTCGAACGTCGGCAATAGCGGACCCGACACCTCGAGGATCTGGCGCTCGCCGTCGCTGTCGTAGAAATAGACCAGCCCGGCAAATCGGCTGTCCGGATCGTAGATCAATCGCGCCAGACGTTGGGTCTCCCACATCGCGTCCTCGGCGCGAATCGAAATTTGCTTGGTCTCGCCGGGTTCGATCGCGCCGCCGGTCACATGAAGCCCGTTAGGCGCGATCAGATCGTCCTCGTCGGCGGGGGTAATATCGCGGACCGCGGCGTTGATGAAGCGCACGTTCGCGGTCATGAATTCGCCGACTTCCACCGTCTTGTCGCCGGTATTGGTGACGGTGAGGTTGACGGTCAAGCTGCGTCCGGGAATTTGGTAATTCGCGTTGTCGAACTCGACCTCGACCAACGGGTCGGCCGCGGGCAGCGGCGGCACTTTGATTTGGCCGGTTTGCAGCGGGATCGAGTTGGGATACTTTGCGTCGGTGGAGAAGAAGCCATAGGTCACCACCAACAAGGTCGCCACCATGACCCCCAATGCGAGCTTCCGATCGAAGGGTGAGATCATTATGTCGGCATCGTCGCCGAGCTCGCGTACCCGGCGATAGCGCGGCAGCAATTGCCGTCCCTTGAAAAAGATCCAATAGATCAGCCACGCGGCGCCCGCCGCAAACCACAAAGCATGCCAACCGAAGACGGTTGCCAGATTGTAGGTCTCAAGGTCGACGGTCTCACCGGTAATCGTCGTCACTTCGTGCTTGTAATCTTCGAAACGGCCACTGACCTCGACCCAGATACCAGGGCCGATCAACGGTCCCGCGTCGAGGACATTGATCAGCGGATGGACATGATAGCGCCCGGGCCGGCGGGCTTTCAGAACTACTTTATAGTCGTAGGTGCCGCCGAGATCGAACGCGGTCGAGTTCACCATATTAACGCCGTTCACCCACGATTCCAGGCGCACGAAGCTCGGGCCCGGCACACCGATATTGAGGAACGCGGTGGTCGGCGTCGGCACATGGCCCGGCCAATGATTAGACGGCATGAACTTCCCGGACACCTCGATCAGGTCGTTGACGGAGAGGTCGATCGGACCGATTTTTGTATCCACCCAATGGATGCTGCGCATGCGTAGGAAGGCTTCCTGCGCCTTCTCGCCATGCGCCAAGGCATCGGCGATGGGCATCGCGCAAACCAGCAGAAGACCGGCCGCGGCGAGCCAATGACCCCCAGAGAAGCGCCGCTTCGCTATCCGTGTTATGGGTTCGTTCCTTTCCCCCCTGGAGGCGCCGTGCATCTTGACACGCCGGCAACGTTTTTTATTCGTGAAGTGCGCCTGCAGCGCCTATAGCCTCTTGACCCACAGAGTTTTCGCCAGCAACGCGCCCAGGCGATTCCACAGGAAATACATCAGGATGCAGACGAACCCGGCGAAGAACACGGTCACCGGCGCGACATGCTCGCCGAAGGTCCGCAAGGTTCCTTGCTCGATGATGCGGATATATTCCGGGGTCCCGGTGCGGACGTACATGTAGCCTTGCAGGTCGGCGAGCGACATCAGCACGCCATGCCACTCGATCGGTTGATGGAACGGCGCCAGCAGCGGCCAGTTGGCGGGATAGAAGATGCACGCCCACGCGAAGCCGCCGAAAATGCCGGTGAGAAAGAAGCTCCGGGTGATCACCAGCGTGCAATCGAGCACCAAACCCATCGCGATGAATGTCGCCGGCCACACGAAGGACATCGGGAAATAAGACCACCCGACAAATTGCGTGCTGCGGCTGATCCACATCCCCAGCGTGATCAACACCACGCACACCGTGGCGCCCCAGGGAATACGGAAGTTTTTCCATAACAGGTATTGGATCGCCGCGGGGAAGGTGATCAGGGAGACCGGCGTGACCAGTGGCCACCACCGGCGATCCTTCCAATCGGTCCAAAAATCCCAATCGCCGACGGTCAACATAAAGTGAATGTGGAACGCCGCGATCAAGACGATCGCGACAGTGGGTAGAACGATGATATCAAAGGCCAAATCGACTTTTTTCAAGTTGAGCTTGGTGGTGATCGCGCGCTTCGACTGGGTTGCTATCACCGGTGATTCGGTAGTGAGCGCGGGCGTGTCGGTCCGAACGTCGTCCATGATGATCACTGTCCCCCTGTGTCCGCCCGGAGGATGACAAACTCAAGACGGCGGCGATCAGCCGCCGGTCCCGGTGCCCTCCAACGGTCTATGCCGGTCTATGCCGTGTAATTTTCCTCGCTCAGGCTCAGGTTTCGCTTTCGATCGCGATTTCACTCAGCTCGGTAACCCGCCGCATGACTTGCAGCAACAGGCCGCCAAGTGCCAATACCGACCAGCCGAGGACCACGAAGCCGTAGTGAATCGGCGCCGAGAACAGCTCCTCCATGAAGAAGAACGTGTGTCCCCACTCGTTGTAGCCGAGGTTGGGGAGCATCAGGAACGGACCGCTGACCCCGATCACGAAGGGGATCGACACCCGCTTGCTGAACTCGGGAATGCGCGTTCGCGCATAGAGGAACGATGCCACGCCGGCGATCATGAATGTCGGCATGCAGAGATAGAACAGCGGAATGTGGCTCGGCGTAAAGTCGGTGTCGCGAATCGCCACCTGATGCCACGAGGCGTCCTGCTCGGCAAAGAAACTGCCGGTCCAGTAAACGATGAAGACATAGATCAGGATGAACGCGATCAGGCGGAAGTAGCGTCTGAGTTCTTCCTCGGGCGCCAAATTATCGAGGTTGCGATCGCGGGTCATCCAGATGTAGCCCCAGACGCTGCCGGCGACCAATACCTCGCCCACCCACTGCGCATAGAGCAGGTTCATCCAATAGAACTGGAAGTCGGCCGAGAAGTAATCCATCCCCATGGTCCAGCCTTGCCTATCCGGTTATCACCCACACCCACTATATGTAGTGTGCACCCATTTTCCTGAGTAAAGCTCGGTGCAGGTCGAAGCGGAGATATCTCCGGCGATGCCGAGCAGGGACTCGGACGGCATTGTAGCGGCTTTTAGG
>JAKZSU010000170.1:0-5144 GCA_047517485.1 Alphaproteobacteria bacterium | reverse complement strand
GGAAAAGTCGCTGGAACTCGGGTAGCGAATGCGGGAATGGGAGATCGGCGCGGTCGAGAACATCCATGGCGCGCTCCCCTATATCCGGTTTGCGCCCATTCTAGCCCTAGTGGGTGTGGGTGTAAACCGGATAGGCAAGGTACGTTTCTTGTTTTGGCACTGACGGGCCGATGGCAACCGCGCGAGGAGTATTTTGTGACACAATCAACTTGTCAAGGCCATGTTTGCCAATGCAACACAGAATTACGTTAGACCGTGGCGACCGCGGGCACCGGCGATCCGACCGCTCCCGGCAGCCTGAGCGGCGAGGCGGTCAGCAGAAATCGAGTCCGTCCGTGCTCGCGCAGCCAAAGCGCCAGAGAGCCAAGATTGAACAGCTCGCCGAGGTGGATGCCGAGTTTGAACAGGCAATGTTCGTGCAGCGGCAGCGCCGCGTGATTGCCACTGCCGGGGATTCGCGCGGGGTGGCCTTCGACCGCATAATTGTCGGCGATCAGAATGCTGACCCCGCTCTCGGTGATCCAGTTCAGTAGTCGCTTGTCGCGGCCATCGAGGACCGCACAGGCATTGTGCACGGCATGGGCGTCGGGCGCGCGCTTCATCTCGAGCAGCATATCGGCGAATCCGGTGTAGAGACACACGATGTCACCGGGCTCGACCATCACCCCGTCGGTGTCGCAGATGTCCATTAATCGGTCATAGTCGATCCACTCGCGGGCGCGCCCGACATGACGCTCGATGTCGATCATCACGCCGCGCCCCTGCACCGCCTTGGCGGCCATATTCTCGATACCCAACCGATTGGCGGCGGCGCCTTCGAGCACCGGGGCGTCGGTCGCATCGCTGCCGGCGGGCGCGACGATATGCTCGCCACCACGCCAGCCGTTATAGAAAACCGGCTCCGGCTCACCGTCACCGTCGGCGTCGAACATCGCGCCGATATGGGCAAGACTGTCGAACTGGGTCGAGTATTGCAGGGTCATCAAAACCGTGTCGTCACAAACGATATCGGTGTGTTCCGGCGTCTCGAGTGAAAACGGATAGAGATAATTGGCCCGGCCCTCGCGCAAGGTCGCCGCCAGACGCGGCGGGTGGCGGCGCGGATTGAGCACATTACCGCCGGGATAATCGAGCGGCAGGCTGAGCGAGAAGGTGATGCCTTCGCGGACTTCCGAGATGCCTTCGCGGACTTTGTCCGGGGTCAGCAAGTTGAGACGACCGAGCTGATCGTCGGGGCCGAAGTCACCCCAGTTGGATCCCACCGGCCGGTGCTTCCATCGCGCCGTCATCTCGTATCCTCCCAATCGAACCGATGCGCGGAATAACCGCTGGATTATTGTCGCGCGGCCGGTCATTGAACAGCAAGCTGGCACCGCCAGCATTCGCCCGCCAACACCGACTTGTGACCGGCCACCACTGGTGTCCCGAAAGCGCTTGCATTATAGGTTCCCTATCATTAGCTAACCTGTCGGAAAAAGGGAGGTCCGACCGGCGCTTTTGGCGTAGCATGGCACAATGGTCACAGGGGATTGGAAAATCGTCCCCGTAGGGAGGTGACCGGCCAGTTTTCGGCTTCGCTAAAGACCGGTGCGATCCCATATTGATCGGTACTAGGAGACCGCCCCGCGCCCTTCCGGGGTTGGCGGCGGATATTTGGACAAGAACCATGGCAGTGAGCCTCGCGCACGCAGAAACGCCCGAACCGAGTATCGAAGATACGCTCGAGTCGGTGGTCATCCGTTTCGCCGGTGATTCCGGTGACGGCATGCAACTTACCGGCAGCCAATTCACTTTGGCGACGGCGATCCAGGGCAACGACCTGGCGACCTTTCCCGACTTCCCCGCCGAAATCCGCGCCCCCGCGGGCACGACCTTTGGTGTATCCGCGTTCCAGATCAATTTCTCCACCCATGCGGTGCTGACCGCGGGCGACGCGCCCGACGTGTTGGTGGCGATGAATCCGGCGGCGCTCATGGTCAATATCGGCGACCTACCCCCCGGCGGCACCTTGATCGTCGATACCGGCTCGTTCACCGCGCGCAATCTCAAGAAGGCGGGTTACGAGTCCAACCCGCTCGAAGATGATTCCCTCGAAGGCTACCGTAAGGTGGCGGTCGACATGTCGCAGGCGACACTCAACGCGGTGGCCGAATTCGGGCTCGGCCAAAAAGAAGGCTTGCGAGCGAAAAACATGTGGGCGCTCGGGCTGGTCATGTGGCTGTTCGGGCGCAAGCGCCAGCCGACCATCGATTGGCTGCAAATCAAGTTCGCGAACCGCGCCGATATCGCCGGATCGAATATCGCCGCGCTCAATGCCGGCCACGCCTTCGCGGAGACCGCGGAACTGCCCGACGGTCTGACCCAGCGGGTGATTCCGAGCGCCGAGATCGAACCGGGCCTCTACCGCGCGGTGACCGGCAGCGAGGCCGCCGCCTGGGGCCTGGCGATCGGCGCCGATCTTGCCGGATTGAAATTGATGTTCGGCTCGTACCCGATCACCCCGGCGTCGACTTTGCTGCATATTCTATCCGGCCTCAAGTCCCATGGCGTGGTGACCTTCCAGGCCGAGGACGAGATTGCCGCGGTGTGCTCGGCGATCGGTGCCTCCTACACCGGCGCGATCGGCGCGACCTCGAGTTCCGGCCCCGGCATCGCGCTGAAATCGGAAGCGATGGGACTGGCGGTGGTCGCCGAATTGCCGCTGGTGATCGTCAATTCGCAGCGCGCCGGCCCATCGACCGGCATGCCGACCAAGACCGAGCAATCGGATTTGATGCAAGCGGTGTTTGGCCGTAATGGCGATACGCCGATGCCGGTGATCGCCACGCATTCGCCATCGAACTGTTTCGAGGTGATGATCGAGGCGGTCCGCCTGGCGACCAAATATATGACGCCGGTCATGGTCTTGACCGATGGCTATCTGGCCAACGCGTCGGAACCATGGCGCATTCCGGATGTGGCATCGCTGAAAAGATTTCCGGTCGACCACCATACCGAAGTCGAGGGCTTCCAGCCTTACACCCGCGACCCCGACACCTTGTCGCGGCCCTGGGCGATCCCGGGAACACCCGGCCTCGAGCACCGCATCGGCGGCATCGAGAAGGACTTCGGCACCGGCAATATTTCCTACGAACCGGAGAACCATCAGCGAATGACCGAAGTCCGCGCGGCCAAGATCGCCGGCATCGCCAATGACATCCCGGAGCAATCTGTCAGTTTCGGCAATGACAGCGGCGCGCTTGCGGTGGTCGGGTGGGGCTCGACGTTCGGTCCGATCGACCAAGCGGTCAGCCTGGCGCACGCCGACGGCCAGGACGTGGCCCACATCCACATCACCAATCTCAACCCGTTCCCGCGCAATCTTCGCGACTTGCTGTCACGCTACGACCGCATTCTGGTTCCGGAGATGAATACCGGCCAATTGGTCAAACTGCTGCGCGCGGAATTCCTCGTCCCCGCCGAGGGGCTGAACAAGGTGAGCGGCCAACCGTTCAAGGTTTCCGAGATTGCCGCGGCGATCGACGCCGCATTGGAGAGCTGACATGAACGTCTCCGCCCCCGCGGCGAAACTCAAGCCGAACGATTTCGCGTCCGACCAGGAAGTTCGCTGGTGTCCCGGTTGCGGCGATTACGCGATCCTCAAGGCGGTGCAAAAGACTCTCGCCGACCTCGGCGCCGAGCGCGAGAACACGGTATTCGTGTCCGGCATCGGCTGCTCGTCGCGCCTGCCCTATTACATGTCGACCTATGGGTTTCACACCATCCATGGCCGCGCGCCGGCTTTTGCCTCGGGTATCAAGCTGGCCAACCCCGAGCTCGACGTTTGGGTGATTACCGGCGACGGCGACGGGTTGAGCATCGGCGGCAATCATCTGATGCACGTGCTCAGGCGGAACGTGAATTTGCAGATATTGATGTTCAATAACGAGATCTACGGCCTGACAAAAGGTCAATTTTCGCCGACGTCGCGGGTCGGCACACGCTCGCCGTCGACGCCGATGGGCTCGATCGACGCGCCGATTTCGCCCTGCGCCATGGCGCTTGGTTCGGGCGCCCGTTTCGTCGCGCGCTCGGTCGACACCACGATCAAGCATCTTGGCCAAGTGCTGATCCGGGCACACGGGCACGCTGGCGCCTCGTTCGTCGAGATCTTCCAGAACTGCATTGTCTACAACGACGATGTGTTCGCCGACTTCACCGATCGCGGCGTCGCCAGCGAGCGCCAGCTGCTGGTCGAGCATGGTGAGCCGCTGATCTTCGGCAAGGAGTCCGACAAGGGCCTGCGGTTCCGTCCCGGCACGATGACCTTGGAAGTGGTGCAACTCGACGAGGCTGGCGTGACCGGCAATAACATCCTGGTGCACGATCAGACCAATCACTCGATGGCAATGTTACTCGCCAATATGACCGGCGCGGAGTTTCCGGTTGCGCTCGGCGTGCTCTATTGCGATCCGCGAACCACCTACGAGGGTGCGGCGTATGAGCAAATCGCCGCCGCGAAAAAGGCCGGTACCGGGGACTGGAACGATGTCCTGAGACGCGGCCATACCTGGAAAATCGACGCCTCGACCGACGGGTGAATACCTGACATCCCCGGCATGTCGACCCGCAGACAGGTCATTGCCGGACTAGGCAGCGTGGCGGCCGGCCTTGCGACTTCCGGCTGGCCACGACAGGCCGAGGCCGCGCGCCGCATCGACAATGATGATCTGCTGATTTTTTTCGACACGCTGGCGCTGATGCGCCGCGGCGCGCGAGGCCAATCGGCACGCCCGAGCCACGTGCGCAAATGGAAGGGTCCGGTCAAGGTTCGCACCCGTGGCGCCGGCGCGGTGGCGCACCGCGCGACCTTGGAAGCGTTGCTCGAGGAGACCTCGACCTTGACCGGAGTCCCGTTCCGGCGCGCCATCGACGTCGAACCGCTGGACAATTTGCTGACCCTCTATTTCCTGTCCGCCGCCGAAATGGACCGGCTCTACGGCCCCGACAAGAATAACGTCTGTTATCACTGCTGTCCGGTTAACTGAGCGGTGCTGGCTTTGAGAGCCAGGATTTCTGCGGGGTTTGAAGCGAAAATGCATGGTGTCGATTTGAATTGGATGGAGCACTTTTCGGAGTTTCTCCGAGGAGATGCTCATGAACAC
>JAKZSU010000169.1:0-5516 GCA_047517485.1 Alphaproteobacteria bacterium | reverse complement strand
GGTCGCGGCGTCGAGCGAACAGCTCCTCCTCGATGAGGTCTTTGACGCGCCGTGGCGAGGGGGCATCGGGTTCGCGTCCACCGAGCGCCTCGCCGAGCCAGCCCATCGCGCGGTACAGATGCTGCAGCTTGAGCGCTTCGGCGCCGTCGATGGCCTGGTCACGGCGCCACTGAAGCGCGCTGCGGTCGGAGCCCGAGACCATGAGACGGTGCAGCACGGTCATGAACACCGCGCGTTCGACATCGAAGTGATGGTGGCGGGTGGCCAGCAGCTTGCGCACCACCTCCTGGCAGCCGGTCTCACGCCACAGCCGTTCGAAGATCAGTGCCGGGCCGACCGAGACGACCTGGGTGTGTCGGGGGGAATCGTGTGCATCGCAGGAGTGTTCTGCGAGCACCATGAGGCGCTCGGCGAACCGAGCCGCGGAGCGCAGGAGTTGGTCGATGGCGCCGGAGGCGGCGAGTTTATCGAGCCGACCGAGGGTAGCGATGATGGTTTGCTTGACGCGTTTGCCTTCGCGGCGGTTTTCGGCGATCTGAAGGTATCGATAAGTGCCGACTTTCTTGACGCGGACGAACATGTGGCGTCTCCATCATTGACACCACATATTTTACGACGGTTATCGGGGATATTCCAGAGAAACATGGAGTCATTCTCGAAGTTTCTGGCCAGAATTTACCACTACATTTTAGAGAACGACCGCTCTAATCACCTCCTAAGGTCATGATTTTGTTGGATCCGGGCCGCCGCACTTCCGGAGATACTGTTGAAGACGAGCTAAAGACTGCCACGGCTGCGCCGGCCCGCACGGATCGCGCCTTCGTCCTGTCACCGTATGAGTTTTCCTATCCATCGGCGGACGCGGGCGAAGGGATTTATGTTTGGTGCGATTCGGGCAAGACGGCGGCGATCGTGGTCGAGCGAGCATGACCAATGATCGAACATCGGGAGGGCGTCTCGTTCCGGGTAAGCGGCCGGGTGCTATCGGGCCGCGCGCTGGTCTACGGCGATATATCGCCTGACTTCAACGAGCGATTCTTGCCGGGCGCATTCGGCGAAGTGCGCACCGTTCCTGTCAATTTGCAGCACGATCCGCGGCTCGTAGTCTCCGAAGCGGCGACGCTGATCGATTCGACGCGCTCGCTCGACGTGCGGGCCGATCTCCCCGACGGGAGCGCTGCGCTCGCGCTCGTGCGCCGGGGCGCGCTGACCGGATTCTCGATCGAGTTTCACGCGAATGCGGAACGGCGCGAGGCCGGGGTGCGCGTGGTCGAGCGCGCCGAGCTCACCGGCCTGGCGCTGGTAGACCGCGGCGCCTATCCACAATCGACCGTCGAGATCCGGGCACGGTCGGGGCGCACGATCCGGGCCATCATCCCGAGCGATACCGCGATGGACTGCGAATGTGTCGGCATCGGGTGCAAGGTCAAATTCCTACAGGAAGCGCTCGCCAGCGCGATCGAGGAAGGGATCGAGTCCGGTACGCGCGCGGTGATTGCGGCGCATGGCGACTTCAAGAATCCGCTCGGGAGCACCACGCGCGGCACGGTGCGGGGGCGGATGGTCGGCGGCGATGCCGAGATCGAATTCGATCTCCCCGATTCCGACGTTGGCCGGCAAGTGCTCGCCGCGGCCGATGATTCTGGCGTCGTGGTGCGGCCGTCCATCGACCGCACCGCGGCGGAGTTCACGACGGACGCGGACGGGACCACCACCTACACCAAGTCGCCGATCCGAGCGTTCATCGTCTCGGCGACGGATAAGCGCGAAGGTTGGCCGGACCCGATCATGGTCCCGACACCAGCGCACGTGATGGCGGAAGCGCTCTCGAAAATTCACCGAAGGCGGCGGCTATGGCTTTGAATCAAGCGCTCTCCCCGTGGCCGACGACGCCAGCGGCGCGGGCGGCGGCGATCACTCGGCTGCACTCGCGCATCCTGGGCGAGCTTGCGCCGGCCGATGACGAGGGCACGTGCACGCTCGGCGAGCTCGCGGCGGCCCGCGTCGAGCGCGAGGCGCCCGGCGCTCCCCAATCGATCAAGGATGCGGCCGTGATTCGGTACGCGGGATACATGGGTACCGCCGACTTCGGGGCGCTCGCCGAGCAAACGATCGGGCCGCTCACCCGCAAATGGCCGGTGAACCACGCGAACGCATGGCGAAACTCGGGAGCGGCCGGGTTGCTGGCGCCCTGGAAGATCCGCCGGGCCGGGGTGATCGCATGAAACTGTGGCCGTGGTCGAAGCGCGAGCCGGAGCGGCGCGAGTCTATCCCGTTCACGGATGCCGTGGTGGCCGCCCTGGCCGCGCAAGCCGGCGGGACTGCCATCGGCGGGCGACGCTGGCGCCATCGCGGCGCTAGAGGCCGCTGTAGCGCTCTACAGTCGAGCCTTTGCCGGGGGCGACCATATTTGACCCGCCCGAAGCCGCTACGGTACTGAATCCGCCGTGCATGGCGTTCCTGGCGCGTAACCTGATACGCCGGGGCGAAGACGTACACCAGATCATGGTGGAGGGCGGGATGGTCCGCCTTCAACCCATCGGCTCATGGGATGTTCGGGGCGGACCGCGCGAGCGCGAATGGTGGTACCGCTGCGATCGCTTCGGCCCGTCGGGGAATCTGACTGAATTGGCGCCGGCCGCCGCGGTGCTCCATTGCCGGTATGCCATCGACTCGGCGCGGCCGTGGTACGGGATCTCCCCGCTCGGCTGGGCGCGGTCCACGGGCACGCTCGCGGCGAATCTCGAAACGCAGCTCGGCGAGGAAGCGGGCGGCCCGGTCGGGCACGTGATTCCGGTCCCGCAAGACGGCGGCGACGGCGGCGACGACGATCCGCTCGCCGGCCTAAAGACGGACATCAAAGCGGCGCGTGGCAAGGCGCTGTTGGTCGAGACGGTCAACGCCGGTTGGGGCGAAGGGAAGCCCGCCGCCCCGCAATCCGACTGGAAGCAACAACGGTTGGGGCCGGCACCGACCGAGGCCATGGTCAAGCTCGCCGACGCGGCGTTCAATCGCGTGCTCGCCGCGTCGGGCTGTTCGCCAGCGCTGTTCGACGATAGCGACGGGACCAGCAAGCGCGAGGCGTTGCGGCAATGGCACCTTGGCGTTGTCGTACCGTTGGCGCGGCAGATCGAGCACGAACTGATCGCGAAGCTCGACACCGACGTGCGACTCCGCTTCGATCTGTACAACGTCGACTTGGCGGGACGCGCTCAGGCGTTCCAAAAACTTGTCGCCGGCGGCATGAAAGTGAACGAAGCGTTGACGACAACAGGACTTCTGATTCATGACGACTAAATGCAGCGTCGATGACTAAAGCCTGCGCAGTCAAGAGTTGCAAACGGCGGGCGACCAAACGCGGGTGGTGTGGCATGCATTGGGCGCGGTGGCGCCGCCACGGCGATCCGCTCCATGACGCCTTTTCGCGCTGGACCGCGGAAATGGATGTTGCGCTTTTGAACTGTCCAATCACTCGCCACGACCAACGGGTTTATTGCGCGAACCTACGTAACACCCCGGGACAGCTTGTCCCGGGTCAATGGTCGGGGACATCTTGACCCCCCTTTTTCAGTCGGCTAAATGGTACTGTTGACACGTCGTGTATCAAACGTATATTGTACGTTGATCATCTGTGGAGGGAGCACCAAAATGGCCCAGCAGCCCAGTCGCCGGCATATCGCGGTTAACGCAAGGGATCATGAGCGCGCGACTGCCCTTCGCGATGCGCTCGCCGAGAGATCGGGCCGCAAGGTTACGATTTCCGGCACCGTGGGACGAGCGCTCGAATGTTTAGAGGACGCGCACGCACGCGGCGCGTGGCTCTCGCCGAGCGAAGCCGGACCCGTTCTGACCGAGCGACTCCGCGACACGCTCGCCTCCGCGTTCGCCCAATTTATCGGACGCGAGATGCCCGAACGGAGGCTGAAAGGGATCGCATTTCGCAGCGAACAGATGGTCGTGATTTTCGAGGACGATACCGAGGCGCCGCTATACGTCCCGATGGTCGCGGGCGAAAGCCGGGGATTGCACTAAGAGGATGGGCCGCGGCTGATGGCGAATCGGAAAGCCAGCGTCACGCAAGCCGAAATCCGGCGCTGCCTGAAAGCCGCGCGCGATGCCGGTTATGACGAAGCCCGTGTCGAGATCGACAAGCCGGACGGCACCAAGCTTACGGTCGTCGCCGGCAAGACTTCCGAAGCCATTGCCGATGGCGCCGACGACATCGACGCACTGATCCAGAAGGTTCCCAATGCGATATCGTAATGAATTCCGCGGCGTGTCGGTCGTAAGGGATCGTCACGGCAAACTGCGATACCGGCTGCGCCGCACGATCCGGGGTCGCAGAATCGACGTGTACCTCGCCGGTGCGATCGGCTCGACCGAATTCCGGGCAGCCTACGCGGAAGCGGTCGAAGGCGCACGTATCGCGGCGCCCAGGGCACAACCAGGCACCTTTAACCATCTCATTATAGTTTATCTCCAGTCACCCGCGTTCGGGTCGCTGGCGCCTTCAACTCGCGAGTCGAAGCTGCGGCGCTTGAATTGGATTCGGGAAGCGCTTGGAGCTGGCCGCTACGCGAATCTGAGGCCGGATCACGTCGAATCTCTCATGACAAAGAAAAATGGACCGACAAGCGCGAACCGGCTTCGGAAGGATTTAGCGGAGCTGTTCAATTACGCCGCGCGGCGATTGGGGTTCAAAGGGCCGAATCCGGCGAAGCTGGCCGATTCAATCAAGGTTCGGTCAACCGGCTATCACACGTGGACCGATGCAGAAATTACAGCCTACCGCGACGCGCATCCGAGCGGAACTACACCGAGATTGGCGCTCGAAATCATCTTAGGCACCGGCGCAGCACGCAGCGACGCAGTGGCGCTCACACGCTCGAACATCAAGGGAGGGCAAATTCGCTACCGCCGAAAGAAAACGGGCATAGCTGCCGAACTCCCGATCATGCCGGAACTGGTACGGGAACTTGACCACATTCCGCCGGGTCAGATGGTGCCTCTCGCAACCGAATCCGGTACAGCATACACGCCGAAGGGCATAAGCCGCATGTTCCCGCAATGGTGCGAACAGGCGGGCCTGATGGGTTGCTCAACTCACGGGCTCCGCAAGGCCCGTGCCCGCATACTGGCCGAAGCAGGCGCGACCGAACTTGAGATTATGTCTTATTTGGCGCATGCGACCCCGAAGGAGGCAGCGACATACACCGCCGCGGCCAACCGCTCGGCGATGACCACGAGCGCCGTTGCCAAATTGCTGAACAAAGAACAAACAAACTTGTCCAACCAATCCGAAAAGTTGGACAAAAAAGTAGCATAAGCCATTGATTACAAAGCGAAAAATTATCAGGCGGAAGATCCGATCCGGATCTTCTCCTCAGCCGTATACTGCTTGCGTGTCTTGCGCCGAATATCCCGAACCGTTCTCTCCGCCGGGTCGTTCTTGCTCATTGATTTCTGTCTCATCTTCGTTCCCTTCGGTCACTACGATGAGCCAGAAATCCTCCGTT
>JAKZSU010000168.1:0-14225 GCA_047517485.1 Alphaproteobacteria bacterium | reverse complement strand
TTATTGCGCCAGCTGGAGCCGTTCTGGTCGCTCAGATGGTCCTCATCGTCTCGGAGGATGGCGAAACCGCCTTCGTCGCGTTATGTTTCGCCGTCGAGTGAAACCCGGTCAATAGCGCCTTTTTCAACGGGCTGCTAAGCGGCGAGCCGGCGCCCGAAAGTTACGAAGTTCGCGGCCTGCGTAAGGACGGCAGCACGATCTGGTTGGAAAACCGGACCAAGATCGTCGAATGGGAAGGTGGGCCCGCGCTGCAAGCGGTGGTGAGTGATATTACCGCCCGCAAGGAAGCCGAGCTCGCGCTCAAGGAGAGCGACGCGCGGATCAAGGATTTCGCCACCGCCGGATCCGACTGGTTCTGGGAAACCGACGCGGATCACCGCTTCAAATCCTTCATCGACGGCGATCTTAAAAATCCGGCGTACCGCCCGAAACATAGTACCGGGTATACCCGATTTGAAATCGGCTCGAAGAGCGATCAGCAAGCGAGGGCGCCGGAATGGCGCCAACATCTCGACGATCTCGAACATCATCGGCCGTTCAAGGACTTCGTCTACATTGTCGAATACGCCGAGGACGGTCCGCATTGGTTTAGAGTGAGCGGCGTGCCGACTTTCGACGAAGCGGGCGAATTTACCGGCTACCGCGGCGTGTCAACCGACGTCACCGAGGAAGTGGCCGCCGAGGCGCTTGCTCGATCGGCGCGCGAGCAATTGGCGATGGCCTTCGACAACGTCTCGGAAATGGTCGTGGTGTGGGATGGCGATGATCGATTCTTGATTAGCAACCGATCCTGGCGCTTGACGCAGGCGGCACTGGGTGTCGATGTCCCGGTCGGCATGCCGTATCGGGATTATTTGGAAGCCATCGTCGCCGCCGGTGCCTATCCGAACGCGATCGGGCGCGAGAGCGAGTGGCGGGAGGCCAGGCTCGAACAAAGGAATAACCCCGGGACCCCGTCGGAGTTTGTCTATCACAACGGCCAAATACTTTCGGTCAGCGACCAACGCCTGCCGAATGGCGGATTGATCACGATCGTCAACGACCTCACCGAAAGCAAACGGGCGGACGAGGAACGCGAGCAGTTGAAGCATCAGCTCTTCCAAGCCCAGCGAATGGAAACCATTGGTGTCCTGGCCGGCGGAATCGCCCACGATTTCAATAATATCCTGGCGCCGATCAGCGGCTATACCGAGTTGCTGGGTCAGGTGATCGCGCCCGACAGCGACGCCGAACGATATGTCGCGGCAATCGAAAGGGGCACCGCGCGGGCGACCGCCTTGGTACAACAAATCCTCGCCTTCGCCCACTTCGACTCGGGGCCCAGAGATACGGTTCTTATCGGTCCGATCGTCGCGGAAACCCTGCAGCTGTTACGCGCCGCCCTGCCGTCGACCATCGAATTTCACTCGCTAATCAACCAAGATTGCGCGCCGATTACCGGCGATCCCACACAACTTCATCAAGTCCTGATGAACTTGTGCACCAACGCGGCGAGCGCGATCGGGGCCGACTCAGGAATCTTGCGAGTCGAGGTTGCGATGTGCGATGTCGACGCCGCCTTGGCGGACAGCCACGTCATGTTGGGGCAAGGACCGCACGTCAAGCTCAGTGTGAGCGACACCGGCTGCGGCATGAACACGGCCACCCAACAAAAGATATTCGAGCCCTTTTTCACCACCCGGGAGGCGGGCCATGGCACCGGGCTCGGGCTTTCGGTGGTGCACGGCATCGTCACCGGCCATGGCGGCCACATCGCGGTGTCGAGCGAAGTCGGCGTCGGAACGACGGTCGCGGTCTACCTGCCGGCCAAGATCACCACCGACACCGAAAGCCCCGCGCTCGCGCCGGCGACCACGGGCGGCCAGGAACGCGTGATGGTCGTCGATGACGAAAACGAGGTTTCCGAGATGGTCGCGGAAATGCTGTCGTCGCTGGGCTATCGGGTAGTGTCCTTCAACCACGCCAGCGATGCCGCCGAGGCGTTTACCACGGCGCCGGACGATTTCGATATCGTGCTGACCGATCGAACCATGCCCGGAATGACCGGCGAGGACCTGGCCCGGAAACTGCGACACATACGTGGTGACATTCCGATCGTTTTGATGACGGGGTTCAAAGGGGCGGCAAAGGCCGATGGCGACGAGCGCGCCATGATCGGCCGGACGATCCTCAAGCCGTTCTCCAGCAGCACCCTGGACGGCGCGATCAGGGAGGCTCTCGACGCGGCGACCTAGAGCGGTTCGTCGATGCCCGCGGCGATAAAACACATGAAAAAAATGTGTTTGCAACCGCTTGGCCTCGGCCACCGCGTCCTGTTATGAATCGGATAAGAAGAGAACAGCGCTGACCGCCGCGAGGCGCGGTAACACCCAGAAAACAGGGAAAATGGGGAGGAATTCAATGAGCCAGATACACGACGAGGTACTCGCAGCGAACGGAGACTACGCGGCGGATTTCGGCGAAAAGGGAAATTTGCCGATGCCGCCGGGCCGTCACTTCGCGATTTTGACCTGCATGGACGCGCGGCTCGATCCGGCGAAATATGCCGGCTTGGCGGAAGGCGACGCGCATGTCATCCGCAATGCCGGCGGCCGCGCCAGCGACGACGCGATCCGCTCGTTGGTGATTTCCTACAAGCTGCTCGGCACCCGTGAATGGTTCGTCATCCATCATACCGATTGCGGCATGCTGACGTTCACCGACGAGATCATCCGTGGCTTACTGGCGAGCAGCCTGGAGACCGCCAGCGTAGACGCCACCGGATGGCATGACAACGGCGCCGGCCCGGGGTCGACCGAGGGCGACTTTATCGGCTGGCTGCCGTTTAGCGACAACGCCAAGAGCGTGCTCGAGGACGTGCAACGGATCAAGTCGCACCCCTTGGTGCCGGCCAACATTCCGGTCTACGGCTACATCTACGACTGTGGGTCCGGAAAACTGGTCGAAGTCCCCGAAGCGATGGCGGCGGGCAGCGTTTCGTAATAAACTGAAAGCACGCGCAAACTGGCGGACCTGGTATCGGGAATCAGACAAGACCACCGATGCCATGTCCGCCACACAATCGTGGAGAACCGACATGGCATTGCGGATTAATGACGAGGCGCCGAACTTCACCGCCGATACCACGGAAGGAACGATCACCTTCCACGACTGGATCGGCGATGGCTGGGCGGTGTTGTTTTCCCACCCCAAGGACTTTACCCCGGTGTGCACCACCGAGCTCGGCTATCTCGCCGGGCTGAAGTCGGAGTTCGACAAGCGCGACTGCAAGATCATCGGGCTCAGTATCGACGGGGTGAGCCATCATCAGGCGTGGGTCAAGGATATCGAGGAGACCCAGGGGCATGTGGTGAATTACCCGCTGATCGGCGATCCCGAACTCGCGGTGGCGAAAGTGTACAATATGCTCCCGGCCGACGCCGGCGACAGCGCGACGGGGCGGACCGCGGCGACCAACGCGACGGTGCGCACCGTGTTCCTGATCGGGCCGGACAAGAAGATCAAGCTGATGCTGACCTATCCGATGAGCACCGGGCGCAATTTCGACGAAGTGCTGCGCACCCTGGTGTCGTGTCAATTGACCGCCGAACACCAAGTCGCGACGCCGGTCAATTGGCAGCCCGGTGACAAGGTGATCATCGTTCCCTCGGTCTCCGACGAGCAGGCGCGGGAGAAGTATCCCGACGGTTGGGACGCGCCGAAGCCGTACTTGCGGTTCGTTGATCAGCCGGAATAGGTCGGCAAAATAGCCGACGCCCGAGCCGCCCGTTCGCTATGATCGCGTCGGCCCAGAAACGTCCGCCGAACCAACCCGATCGAGGAAAATCGATCGGGGCAGGGGGAGGCGGCTCAAGAAAATAAGAAAAATCTTGCCTGTGGTTTGCGGTCTGATGGTGGCGCTGCGCGTCGCCGGCGCGACCACGGCGGATGTGACCGGTCGGGTGACCGACAGCGGCGGCAATGGCCTGGCCGACTCTATGGTCTCGGCGAAAAGCGGCGCCGGGATCGAGGTCACCGTGTTCACCCGCAGCGATGGTGTCTATGCGTTGACCGGCTTGCGGGTCGGCGAGCAGACCGTCACCGCCAAGGGACCCGGATGGCTTTCCGCCGCGCAAGTAGTATCCGGCGATGGCGGCGCCCTTGATTTCCGGCTGACCCCCCTTCCCGACGCCAAGCAGGCGCTGTCCGGCGCCCACTGGATGGGCCTGTTGCCCGACGGCGACATGAAGCGCGCGTTCATGATCAACTGCATCTCTTGTCACGAGATCAGCCATGACCGAGTGACCAAGGACGGCGCGGCGCGCGACGCGGCGCAGTGGGCGGAAGCGATCGCCTTGATGCGCTCGACCGAAGTCTACGGGCTCACCCCGCCGGACTTCGACGACGCGGCTTACGCCACATGGCTGGCCGAGAGCCTGAGCACCGCGCGGGTCGCGACGATTACCCCGCCGGCGCCGGTCTCGGCCGACGTCGCGCGCGCCCGCTACACCGAGTATCCGGTGCCGGCGGCGTTCTCCTTGCCGCACGATCTGGTGGTCGGTCCCGACCGCCGCATCTGGGTGACCGGGTTCTTCAACGACGTGGCGTGGCCTATCAAGCCGACAGCGGCGCGGTGCAGACCTATCACGTCAACGCCGTCCCCGACGTCCTGGCGCAGGTCCGCGCGCTCGAGTTCGACGGCAACGGCGACCTGTGGATTCTCATCGGCGGCACCTCGTCGATCGTCAAGCTGGATATCGCGTCGGGCGATTACCAGACCTTCGACGCCGACATGTACGCCCACAGCCTCGATCTCGATTCCCAGGGCAACATCTGGGTCAATGATTATTTCGGCAAACCGGAACGCATCGGCGTGGTCGACGCCAGCACCGGCGCGGTCAAGACGATGACCATTCCGAGCGCCAACCTGTCTGACGAAAACGGCCTGCCGCTGCCCTATGGGCTGCAGGTCGACGACAAGGACCGACTGTGGGTGACCATGCTGACCGCCAATACGCTGGTCGGCTACGACACCAAGACCGGCGACGCCAAGCTGTATCAAATGCCGACCGCGAATTCGGGCCCGCGGCGCCCGGGCCTCGGCCCCGACGGGATCTTGTGGATTCCCGAGTTCGCCGCCGGCAAATTGGCGAAATTCGATCCCGAGACCGAGCGCTTCACCGAATATGATCTCGGCTCCTCGGCCGCCGGTCCCTACGACGTCGAGGTCGACCAGAAGACCGGCATCGTCTGGGTCAGCGGATCGAACGACAGCAGCATCTACCGCTTCGACCCGGCGACCGAGACCTTTGCGCGCTATCCATGGCCGACCGAGCCGGGCTTCATCCGCCACATTGCGGTCGACGAGGACACCGGCGACGTCTGGGCGACCTATTCGTCGTACCCGCCGGGAGTGCCGAAACTGGTGCGCCTGCAGCCGAACGGGTGAGGCGAAGGGCGCGGTAAATCCTCTCTCGCGCTGCCTCGCGACGGCGGCATTACCGGCGGAAGGCGCGAACGAGATTGACGATTTGCGCGAGCGCGCCGGCGACGTAGGTGTAGGCCGCCGCCTTGAGAACTTCCCGAGCCTTGATCAGGTCGTCGCTTTCGAGATAGCCATCGCGGGCCAGAATCGGCAGCGCGCGATTGAAACTGGCGTCGAGTTCGACGGGGAGGGTGGTTGCCTGGGCAATGACTCGCGCCAATCCCATGACGATGACCGCGATAAAACCCAACAACAGCAGCCGCGGCGATACCACCGCGCCGCCGACCAACGACAAGCAAAACAATATCGCCGAGCCGACGCTGTCGACCAGGCTTCCGGCGCGCACGATAACTTGCCGGCGCAAAAATGGCCGGTAGTTTTCCTGATGTTGTAAGGCGTGGCTGACCTCATGGGTCGCGACCGCGACGGCGGTGATTGAACGTCCGTCGTGATTATCCGCTGACAAGCGAACGGTCCGGGTTTTTGGATCGTAACAATCGCCGCCTTCGGTGATCGCGACACCAACGGTGTCGAGCTTGAATTCATCGAGAAGATGGCGCGCCAATTCCCCACCGGTACCGGGCAGGTCGGGACGGTCATCGGCGTGGCGCGCCATGACTCGGCGAACCCAAATCGTCGGGCCGAAGATGGCTATGGAAACAAGTACCGCGATGAGTAGCCAACCCACTGCGTTCTCCTCGTCCTAATGTTCCGTGCGAGAGTCTGAGTTAGAACACCGGGGATTCACGATAGGTGCCCCAGAGGGTCTTGAGGCGTTCGATGATCTCGCCCATCGAGGCGCGGGCGTCGACCGCGGCGATGGTCGCTGGCATGATGTTGGCGGCCGGGTCGCCGGCCGCGGTCTCTAACTCGTCGAGCAGCTTTTGGACCAGCGGCTCATCGCGCTCTTCGCGGGTGCGCTGCAAGCCGGCGATCTGACGGGTTTCGGTTTGCGGATCGTACGGGTGGGTCTCGACCGCCTCGTCATCGCCGTCCTCGACGTATTTGTTGACGCCGATCACCGGGTGCTCGCCGCTCGCCTTGCGCAGCGCGTGATCGTAGGCGGAGTCGGCGATCTCCTTTTGAAACCAGCCATCCTCGATGGCTTTTATCGTGCCGCCCATGGCATCGACTTTTTCGAGGATGGCAAATATTTCGCGTTCCATGGTGGTGGTGAGGTTTTCCACGTAATAGGAGCCGCCGAGCGGATCGACCACTGACGTCACGTTGGTCTCGTCGGCGATCACCTGTTGGGTGCGCAGCGCCATCTTCATTGCCTCCTCGGTGGGAATGGCGAACGCCTCGTCCATGCCGTTGGTGTGCAGGCTCTGGCAGCCGCCGAGAACGGCCGCGAGGGCCTGATAGGCGGTGCGCACGATGTTGACCTGATACTGCGGCTTGGTAAGGCTGGCGGCGGCGGTCTGGGCGTGGAAGCGCAGGCGCATCGATTCCGGGCGCTTGGCGCCGAAGCGCTGCTTCATGATCTTGGCGTAGACCCGGCGCAAGGCGCGGAACTTGGCGACTTCTTCAAACAAGTCGGCCTGGCTGACAAAGAAGAACGACAGCCGCGGTGCGAAGCTGTCGACATCGACCCCGGCTTTCACCAGTTCGTCGACATAGGCGATGGTGTTGGCCATGGTGAAGGCGGCCTCTTGCACCGGCGTCGCGCCGGCCTCCGAGATATGGTAGCCGGAGATATTGACCGGGTTGTAGCGCCGCATGTGCGCGGCGCCGAAGGCGATGCAATCGCGCACCAGACGCACCGAGGGGCGAATGGGGAAAATCCATTCCTTTTGCGCAACGTATTCCTTGAGGATGTCGGCCTGGATGGTGCCCGACAGCGCATTCAAATCGTCGCCGCGGCGGCGCGCCAGCGCGATGTACATAGCGTAGAGGATCCAGGCGCTCGGATTGATCGTCATCGACACCGAGATCGCGGTGAGATCGATGCCGTCGAACAGCGCCTCCATGTCGTCGATGGTGTCCACCGCGACCCCCTCGCGGCCGACCTCGCCGTGGCTCATCGGATGATCGGAATCGTAGCCCATCAGGGTCGGCATATCGAAGTCGGTCGATAGCCCGGTTTGGCCCTGGCCCAAGAGATAGCGGAAGCGCTGGTTGGTGTCGGCACCGGTGCCGAAGCCGGCGATCTGGCGCATCGTCCAGGTGCGGCCGCGATACATCGTCGGATAGGGGCCGCGGGTGAACGGGTAAGCCCCAGGCAGGCCGATATCCGCCAACGGCGTGTCGGCGACGTCGAGCGCGGTGTAGGTGCGCTCGACCGGCCAGCCGGAGCCGGTGCGATAGGCGGACTTGGCCTCGGGCTGGCGTTCGAGGAAGGTTTTCAATTCGCCGTCGCGCCATGCGGCGTGGTCCTGTTCGAGCTGTTCGAGCGCCATGCCGTCGAACGTCGGGCGGTCTGGGCTGGTCATCATTTCGCCTCCGAATTGAGGGTGTCGAGCAGGTGGTGCGCGGCGCCATGGGGGTCGAGGGTGCGCGCGGTGACGCGATCGATCAAGTCATCGTCGGCGCGGGCGGCATAGCGTCGGCGCACTATATCCTCGGCGATTTTGAGAGTCCTCGCCTCGGCGCTGCGGCGTCGCCGTTGCGCAAGTTCGTCGTCGTCGATGAGATGGGTGCGATGGCGATCGATGCCGGCGAGCAGATCGGCGATGCCTTGCCCGGTTTCGGCGCTGGTCGCCACTACCGGGACCGCCCAGCGGGCGGCGCCATGCACCAGTCCGAGCATGAGCATTTGTTTGAGTTCGGTAATGGTCTTGTTGGCGTCGGCGCGGTCGGCCTTGCTGACGACGTGGAGATCGGCGATCTCCAACACCCCGGCCTTGATCGCCTGGATGTCGTCGCCGAGGCCGGGGGCAGACACGACGACAGTGGTATCGGCGACACGGACGATGTCGACTTCGTCCTGGCCGACGCCGACAGTCTCGATCACCACCATGTCGAAGCCGGCGGCGTCGAGCAGATCGACGGCGTCGAGCGCGGCGCGGGCGAGGCCGCCCAAGGCGCCGCGCGAGGCCATGCTGCGGATAAAAACGCCGGGATCGCCGACGAGCGCGCCCATGCGGATGCGGTCGCCGAGGATAGCGCCGCCGGAGAACGGGCTCGACGGATCGATGGCGATTACACCGAGGGTGCGGCCGGACTCGCGGATCGCCTTGGCCAGCGCGGTGACCAGGGTCGACTTGCCGGAGCCGGGCACGCCGGTGATGCCGACGATATGGGCGCGCCCGGTATGGCGGTAGATCTCGGCCATCGCGGCGCGGCACTCGTCATGGGCGGCCTCGGCGCGGGTCATCATCCGCGCCACCGCGCGGGTCTCGCCGGCGAGAACGCCGGCAATAAACGACTTAGAAGGCACCGGCTCAGACATCGCCGCGACCTGATTCGAGCGCGGCCGCCATGCCGCGGAAGAGGTCGCGGTCGTCGATGACGCGGCGGGCCTTGAAATCGGTGCGCGGGAAGGTGCCGGGGGGCACCACCTCGACCCCGGCGCGAACGCCGAGCATTTTGGTCAAGTTCGCGGCGCAGCCAACACGAAACCCCTCTTCTCCCGCCCGGGCCGCCAGGCCCTCGGTTATTTCGACGCGGACCATGAGTTCGTCCATCGCGCTGGCGCGGGTGATGACGATGCGGTGCTCGCCGCCATAGCCGTCGAGGGTGTTGAGCACCTTGTCGATCTCGGAGGGATAGATGTTCTCGCCGCGCACCTGGAACATGTCGTCGATGCGGCCATAGACCCCGTCGGGCAAAGACGGGTAAGTGCGCCCGCAGGGCGCCGGGCCGTCGACCCAGTGGGTGAGATCGCCCGAGGCGAGGCGGATCATCGGCTGCGAGGTGCGCTCGAGGTGGGTGTAGACGGGGGTGCCTTGTTGGCCGTAGGGCACGCGGGTGAAGCGGCCGGGGTTACAGACCTCGTGATAGACCATGTCCTGCCAGAGCAGCATGCCGGTGGGGGATTGGGCGGTGCCGGCGGCGCTCATGAAGGGGGTCATTTCGGCCATCGTGCCGCAGTCGAATATTTCGGCGCCGTAGGCTTCTTGCAAACGGCGGCGGATACCGGGGATCGAGGCGCCGGGCTCGCCGGAAAAGAACATCACCCGGAGGCCGAAGTCGCGCGGATCGTAGCCCTCGTCGCGCGCCACCTCGGCGAGATGGAGGGCGTACGACGGGGTGCCGTAGAACGCATCCGCCTTCATCGCCGCCAACCACGAGGCGGCGCGCGCGGTCATCCCGCCGGCGCCGGCGCCGAAGGGAAACACCTGGCAGCCGAGGCGCTCGGCCCCGAGCATGGCGCCCCACGAGCCGAGATAGAGCGAGAAGATCGCGGCGATGAACAGCCGGTCGCCGGGGCGCACCCCCATCGCCCACAGGATGCGCGCGTGATTGTCGGCGATCACCGGCCAGTCGGCGCGGCCGACTCCGAACGCGGTGGGCCGGCCGGTGGTGCCGGAGGTGCCGTGGATATGGTGGATCTCGGTTTCGGGGATCGCCAGATAATCGCCGAACGGCGGGTGCGCGGCCTGGGACTCACGGAGCTCCTGCTTGGTGACCATCGGGACTTTTTCGAACGCTTCGAGCGAGGTGATGTGGTCGGGGTGGATGCCGGCGTCATTCCACTTGCGGCGATAGAACGGCGCGTGGTCCCAGGCGTACCGCATGACTTCGCGCAAGCGCGCGACGATGGCGGCGTCGCGGGCGCCCGGGTCCATGGTTTCGCGCCTGGGAAACCAGTAGCGGCTGTCGGCGGACGGCAGGTAGGTGGCATCGTACCGCGCCGGAAACGACCAGGCTTCCATCAGCGCGGCCCGCGGTCGGCGACCAGGGCGCGGACGGTGGCGACGATGGTCTCGGGCGGGGTGTCCTGGAGTAGGATTTCGGCGACACCCATTTGTTTCAACGCCGTAACGTCCTCGTCGGCCATCACCCCGCCGCCGAGCAGCAGAATGTCGTTGGCGCCGGCGCCGCGCAGCAGCTCGAGCACGCGCGGAAAGATCGTCATGTGCGCGCCCGACAGTAGGCTGATGCCGAGCACATCGACGTCTTCCTGGACCGCGGCATCGACGACCTCGTCGGGAGTGCGGTGGAGGCCGGTATAGATCACGTCCATACCGGCATCGCGGAGACACCGGGCGACGATCTTGACGCCGCGATCGTGGCCGTCGAGGCCGACCTTGGCGATGAGGACGCGAATCATCGCGCGGTCCTCGGCGGGTTCAGTCATAAGGCCCTCCGTTTTGGGTGACGGTCTCCAATGTCTCGATCAAGGCCTCGGCCGCGTTGTGGGTATGCGCGCGCGCGCGAGCGCGGGCGGCGGCGGCATCACCGGCCTCGATCGCGGCAACGATCGCGGTGTGTTCGGCCCAGATCCGCGCCGGCCAATCGCCGCTCATCTCGACCACCGCGCTCATCGCGCGACGGGTGTGGTTCCACTGCTGATCCATCGCGTCGATGACGATCGGATTGCCGGCGGTCTCATAAACCCAGCGATGAAACGCGCTATCGGCGGCGATCAGAGCACCGGCCGAGCCGGCCGCGACGGCGGCGCGACCTTGGGCCAGAATTTGGCGGGCACGGTCGAGTTCGGATTCGGTCCGCCCGCCGGCGGCGAGGCCGGCGGCGAGGGAATCGACGGCGCCACGATACTCGTAATGATGGCGGACGAAATCGGCGGCGATCGGCGCCACCATCAGGCCGCGCCGCCCGGTGTCGCAGACGAAGCCTTGCGCCTTGAGCAGGCTCAGGGCCTGGCCGACGGGCTGGCGCGAGACATCGAGATCGCGGGCGATTTCTTCCTGGGTCAGGCGTTGGCGCGGGGCCAATTGGCCATCGCATATGGCATCGAGGACGGCGGCATAGACCTGTTCGACGAGACCGGGTTGGCTGGCGAGTGCACGCATCGCCTAGGCCTCTCGCAACGCACGTTCGGCGGCGTCCCAGCTGGCCAGCGGCTGGAGATTGGGCACCGCGGCAAGGCCGGACTTGCCGTCGGGCGAGACCGCGTCGCGGGTGACCAGGACATCGAGCAACGCCGGCGCGCTGTCGAACGCACGTTCGAGCGCGGCGGGGAGATCCGATGGATCGTCGATCCGTTCGGCGGCGAGGCCGAGGCCACGCGCGACCATGGCGTAGTCGGAACGCCGCAGCAGCGAGCCGTTAAGCCGGCCCTGCCAATTGACTTGCTGGTCGTGCGCCTCGATGTTCCACGCGCCATTGTTGGCGACGATGAAGACCGCGCGGGCGTCATGGCGCAGCGCGGTGTCGAGCTCGAGGGCGTTAAAGCCGAACGCGCCGTCGCCGTTGATCGAGATGATTTTGGCGCCGGGTCGCGCCAACGCGGCGGCGACCGCGAACGGTACGCCAACCCCGAGACAGCCGAGCACGCCGGGATCGAGATAGGTCGAGGCCGGCAAGGCGATGCGCGCGAAGCTGAGAATATCGCCGCCGTCGGCGATGACGACTGTGTCGTCGTCGATCACCTTCCGAATTGCGTCGAGCATACGGTAGGGATGCATATAGCCGTCGGCGCCAGCCGCCGCCGCGGCCATGGTGGCGGCGAGCTTGGCGCCGCGCGAGCAATGCTCGGCGCGCAGACCGTCGACCCACGCCGCGTCGGTGGCGGGCGCGCGATTGGCGGCGGCGGCGCAGATGGCATCGAGGGCAAGCGCCGGGTCGGCATGAATTTCGACGTCGCCGCGACGGTTGTCATTGAGCTCATCGGGGGATGCCCCGATCCGGACAAAGCGCGCTTTGGGAAAAACCGCCGGCGAGCCGTAACCGAGCTGAAAATCGAGGCGGCGGCCGACGGTGAGCACCAAGTCGGCATCGCGCATCGCTTGGGCGCGCACCGCGCCGACAGTCGAGGAATGGTCGTCATCGACAAGGCCGCGGCTCTCCTGGGTGTCGAGGTAGGCGGCGCCGGTGGCATCGAGCAATTTCGTCAAGGCGCGGCCGGCGCCGCGGGCGCCGCGCCCGGATATCACCAGCGGGCGCCGCGCCGACCACAGCAGGTCGACGGCGGCTTGCACGGCGTCGGTCGGCGGCGCCACGGCGGCAGGGCGCGCCTCTTCGAATGACCCAGCGGCGAGCGGGGCGCGCAACACGTCGGTGGGGAACTCAATGAACGCCGGACCTGGGGTCCCACCGTCGCCGCGCGCGGCGCGAAAGGCTTGATCGAGCATGCCGGGGACTCTGTCGGGATCATTCGCGGTCACGGCGGACCGCGTGATCGGGCGCATCAGGTCGGTTTGCGGCAGCGCCTGCAGCGCGCCCAGGCCGACCTGGGGGCGCGGTACCGCGCCGCCGATCACCAGCACCGGCGCACGCGCGCAATCGGCATTGGCGACGGCGGTCAGGGTATTGGTCACCCCGGGTCCGGCGCTCACCAGGGCGACCGCGACCCGGCCGGTCAGCTCTCCGTAGGCATGCGCCATATGCACCGCGCCGCGCTCGTCGCGAGCGTCGATCACCGGGACGTCGAGTTGCGCCAACGCGTCCCAGATCGGTTGGATATGACCGCCCTGCAAACCGAACACCCGATCGGCGCCAAGCGCGCGGATACCGCGCGCGACAAACTGGGCGACGGACTGGTTCGCGGTTGCCGGTGGCACGATCAGCGACTCCTTAGGACGCGGAAAGCAGGTCTCGGGCCAAACCATATTGTATACTGTATACAGTATGCGAAAAAAGCGCCCGATCATCGCGGCTGTTGTTATCCGCTAGGCCACGTCACGGCCCCCTCGGGCCAGGTGTTGCTTTGCACGGGGACGACGCAGAAGGGATGGCCGCCGGGATCTTCCATCACCCACCAGGATTTGACCTGGTATTTCCGGCGCGCACCGAGCGCCGCGAGCCGGGCGACTTCGGCATCGACATCATCAGTTTCCAAATCGATGTGAACGCCGTGATCGGCCGGCTCGACGCTTTGGACGGTATAATCCAATGGCCCGGTCAGCGTCGTGTAGCGGTCCCGTTGCTTGGTCGGGACCGCGCGACCAAGGGCGCCGGCCCAAAACGCGACGGTCGCCGAATAGGCGGCCGATTCGGTGTCGAAGAGAACGGCGCAAACGCGACTTCGATGGCTCATGACGGTGACTCCTTCGCGCCTCGATGAAGGCGATAGGAAAAATACCGCGTCGCGTCGTAAGGAGCCATTGGTGCGGCGGTCGAATCGTTGGGATGGCGGAATAATATTTTCCGCGGTGTGAACCAGTTCACAGAAGGTTCGCGCGCAACCCTTTATGTGTCGGCGCTGCTGCACTGCAACATGGCGGGAACGGCACATGAATTCTGGACTTGTTCGACCAAATCTCGATTCAAGACTCGATGTCGTTTGCACCGCGAAAAAATTGCTGCGGGTGCACGGTGCGGATGCGGCGCTGGTCGCCAAGCGATGGGCCGACTGCGCCGCACGCTCGGAAGACCGGCAGCGCGCCGGCGCGTGGCGAAAGGTTTTCCGGATCTGCACCAAGCGCTGTGGACGCTCGGCTTGTACCAAACCGCGATGAGCAAGACTCATCGCGGTTTGTAGGGCGTTCAAGCGCCACGCAGACTTGCCTCGCATCAGCTCGGGCGCGCGGTCGCGCTTGCCGGCCTGCGCATCGCGCAGGCCGGTTATTTAAAGCGCGTTCAAGCGCCACGCAGGCTGCCTCGCGTAAGCTCGGGCGCGCGGTCGCGCTTGCCGGCCTGCGCATCGCGCAGTCCGGTTATTTAAAGCGCGTTCAAGCGCCACGCAGGCTGGCCT
>JAKZSU010000167.1:0-15317 GCA_047517485.1 Alphaproteobacteria bacterium | reverse complement strand
AAGAAACTCCGCACACGCCGTCTCCGACACGAACCACGCGTCGAATTCAGTCAGGGTGCGCGGGTAGTCGACCCCGCCTTCGGGATGGGATGCCGGGTTCGCCATCCCAACATATTGACATCACGAGAGCGAAGTGGATATCCTATTGAGTCAAAACCGCGCGCCTCGGGCGCAAGTGCGCAATCCATTCGAGCGTTAGCGCCAACCAGGCGTGGACCCGGCTCGGCGCATACCGTACACAGTCGACAATCCAGGTATCGAGGTTTTGCAAAGTTGATAAAGCGTTTGTATCCAGTTTGTTAACATCCGGACTGTAAGCAAAACCTCCAATACGGTAGCCAATTGTCTGATATGGACCGTGTTTTTGCGCAAACGGTATGATTTCGGTGGCCCCGACCGAAAATGCTCGGCCCGGTTCAACGACGCGCGGCGTCAAGGATGGGCGAAACCACGGCGCGCCTTCGGGTAAGCCAAGGAAAGCGTAGGCAAATCGCTCTTTAAGCTCCGACAGAGTCGGTTCGTCGCCGAAAATATCGAGGTCGCCGCCGCGGTAATGATTGATCGCCCGCAAGTCGTCCAACCCATGACAGTGATCGGCGTGGGCGTGGGTATAGAGCACCGCGTCGACCAGCGAGATTTCGGCGTCGAGCAACTGGGCGTGGAGTTCCGGCGGGGTGTCGACCAAAAGTCGTTCGGCGCCGTTCTCGATCACGATCGACGCGCGGCGCCGGCGATTGCGCGGATTGTTGGGATCGCACGCGCCCCAATCGCCGCCGATCATCGGCACCCCGGCCGATCCGCCGCATCCGAGCACGGTCACTCTCATGCCGTATCGCTCGGCCTCCGCGCCTTGGCGAACAAGGCGAAGAAATTTTCCGTCGATTGCGCGGCCAAGGCTTCCGGCGGCATATCGAGGAGTTCGGCGACGGCTTGCGCGGTGTCGGCGACGAAGGCGGGCTCGTTGCGCTTGCCGCGATTGGGGATCGGCGCGAGAAACGGCGCATCGGTCTCGACCAGGACCCGGTCGGCGGGAAGCTCGCGCACTATGGCGCGCAGGCCCTCGGCATTCTTGAATGTCACAATGCCCGAAATCGAAATCGACAGGCCCAGGGCCAGCGACCGCCGCGCCACGTCGGCACCGGCGCTGAAGCAATGGATCAGGCCGGGAAAGGCCCCCTGCTCCGCCTCGTCCTCGAGGATCGCCATGGTGTCGTCGTCGGCGTCGCGGGTGTGTACGATCAGCGGTAGGCCGGTCTCGCGCGCCGCGGCGATGTGGCGGCGAAAGCTCAGCCTTTGGGCGTCGCGCGCGCTGTGTTCGTAATAATAATCGAGGCCGGTCTCGCCGATGCCGATCACCTTGGCGTGCTCGGCGAGTTCGATCAGGATCTCCGGCGATGCCGGCGCTTCCTCGTCGGCATTGTGCGGGTGCACCCCGACCGAGCAGTACATGTCATCGAAGCGCTCGGCCAGGGCCAGCACTTGGCCGAATTTGCTCAGCCGGGTGCAGATCGTCTGAAAGGTACCGACCCCGACGTCATGGGCGCGCTCGATGACGCCGTCGAGATCATCGGCGAACTCGGGAAAATCGAGATGGCAATGGCTATCAACCAGCATCACCGACATCCGCGTCGAGCCTCGGGAAGACGCCCTCGGGCTTGGGCAACGGTGTGTCGGGCGCCAAGGCGTGGCGCGGGCCGAGGTGATCGAAGGCGCGGCCGTCCGCCGCGACACCGACCTGGTCGAGCAACCGCGCGGCGGACTCCGGCATAAACGGTTGGGCGAGCACGGCGAGGTGGCGGATCACTTCGGCGAGCACGTAGAGCACGGTCGCCATGCGCTCGGGATCGGTCTTGCTCAACGCCCACGGCGCCTGTTTGTCGACATAGGCATTGGCGGTGCGGATCACCGTCCACATGGCTTCCAATGTCTCGCTCAAGGCCTGGCGTGCCATCATCGGCCGCACGGTCTCGATCAAACAATGCGCGGCATCGAGCATCTCGGTATCGGCGTCGGAATAGGCGCCGGGTTGGGGCACGGCGGCGGCGCAATTCTTATGCACCATGCTCAAGACGCGTTGCGCGAGATTACCGAAATCGTTCGCCAAATCGCTGTTGATGCGCTGGATCAGCGCGGCGCGCGAGAAGTCGCCGTCATTGCCGAACGGCACTTCGCGGAGCACGAAATAGCGCACCTGGTCGAGGCCGAAGGTCTCGATGAGCTTGAACGGCTCGACCACGTTGCCCAGCGTCTTCGACATTTTCTGGCCCTCGACCGTCCACCAGCCATGGGCGAACACCCGCTTCGGCGGCGCGAGACCGGCGGCCATCAGAAAAGCCGGCCAATAGACCGCGTGAAAACGCACGATGTCCTTGCCAACGACATGAACGTCGGCGGGCCAGAACGTCCGATAATCGTCGCAATCGGTGCCGGGATAGCCGACCGCGGTGAGATAGTTGGTCAGCGCGTCGAGCCAGACATACATGATGTGGGCGTCGTCGCCGGGCACCGGCACGCCCCATTGGAAGCTGGTGCGCGACACCGAGAGATCCTGCAGGCCGCCGCGAATGAAGCTCAGCACTTCGTTGCGCCGGCTTTCGGGCAGAATGGCGTCGGGATTCTTTTCGTAATACGCGAGCAGGCGATCCTGCCAGGCGGACAGGCGAAAGAAGTAGCTCGGCTCCTCGACCCATTCGACCGGCGCGCCGCCGGGCGCGATCAGCTCGCCGTCCGGCCCCTTGGTCAATTCGCTTTCGGCGAAATACGCCTCGTCGCGCACCGAATACCAGCCGGTATAGGAGTCGAGATAAATGTCTCCCGCCTCGACCAAGGCGGTCCAAATCGCCTGGCTGGCGCGGGCGTGGCGGGGTTCGGTGGTGCGGATGAAATCATCGTTCGAACAGCCGAGCGCAGCGGTCAGATCGCGAAAGCGTTGCGACACCTTGTCGGTAAACGCCTGCGGGTCCTCGCCCGCCGCGGCGGCTGACTTCTCGACTTTCTGACCGTGCTCGTCGGTGCCGGTGAGAAACATCACCCTGCGTCCGTCGAGCCGCATGAATCGCGCCAGTACGTCGCAGGCAATCGTCGTGTAGGCGTGCCCCAGGTGCGGCACGTCGTTGACGTAATAGATCGGCGTGGTGACGTAGAAGGTCTCGGCGTCGGTCATCAATGAATTCCCGGCGTTACGATGCTCGGTCTGTGGGGACGATTACCCGCGCGCGGTGGTCTCCAGCGCCGCGAATACGCTCAGGACAACCTGCTTGCGGTCGAGATTGACCCGATCGGCGCGCTCCGTCAGGTCGGTGATCTTTTCCCACAGCTCCACCCATTGTTCAAGGTTGCGCACCTTGAGGAAGCGCCGCGCCGTGTCCTGTTCCGCCTCGGGAAGGCGCCCCCGCGCGCCGGCCGCGACCAGGCGCGCGATCCACCCGGCGAGCAAGGCCATCGCGGTGGCGAACGCGGCATCGCCGCCGCGCCGCGCCATGCGATCGGCGAAGGCGTGCAAGGCGCGCGGATCGATCCCCGGCGCCGAGGCCACCAGGTGCATGATCTCGTCGTACAAATCAGCGCCCCCCATGTCGGCGAGCGCAAAGGCATGGCCGGGGCTGCCCTCGGCAAGGCGTGCCAGACGCTCGCGTTGCCCGGCATTGAGATCGGGGTGCGTCGTCGCCAGCAAGCCGGCCACCTGGTCGTCCTCGAGCGGCGCCAGGGGCAAGCGGCGGCAGCGACTGCGCAGCGTCGCCGGAACCCGTCCCGGGACATGGCAGACCAGCAGGATCAACGCCCGTGCCGGCGGCTCCTCGACCAATTTGAGCACCGCGTTCGCGGCGTTCGCGTTCATTTCGTCGACCGCGTCGATCACCGCGATCCGCCATCCCCCCTCGGCCGGGGTCAGCGACAAAAAACCGCCGAGCTTGCGCGCGTCGTCGATGACGATCGCCTTGCGGATTTGATCGCTTTTCGATTTGGGATCGGCGCGGCGCTCGATGGTGATTAGATCCGCGTGACCCTCGGCGGCGACGCGGTGAAAGACCGGATCATCAGGTTCGATATAGAGACCGCTGCCCGCGGCCGGGCCGCCCGCCATCGCCATCAGATCGCCTTGCGCGCCACCGCCGGCGAAGACGAAGCGCGCGAATCTGTAGGCCAGTGTCGCCTTGCCGATGCCGCGCGGCCCGGTGATCATCCAGGCATGGGCCAGCCGGTCGTTTTCAAAGGCCTGACGCAACGTCGCTTCCGCCGCGCCATGCCCGACGAGATCGGGATTGGCGCGCGGCGCCAGCGGCGAATCGAGTTCAGTCACCGCCGGGCACTCCCAAGCGGTCACTCACGGCGCCAAAGATGGTGTCCGCAATGTCGTCTACCGATGCCGATCCGTCGATAATCACGAAGCGCTCCGGCTCGCGGCCGGCGATGTCGAGAAAGGCATCGCGCAATGTTTGATGAAATTCCATGCCGCGCCGCTCGTAACGATCAGTCCGGCCGGGACGTTTGTTGGCGCGGCGTAGGCCATCTTCCGGCGAAAGGTCGAGCAATACTGTCAGATCAGGCGTAGATCCTTCCGTGGCGATACGCGTCAAAGTCTCAACCGCATCACGTCCAAGGCCCATGGCGTACCCTTGATAGGCCATGGTCGAATCCGCGAAACGGTCGCAAAGAACCCACGCGCCACGTTCAAGTGCGGGCCAAACCTGATCGACTAAGTTAGACCGGCGCGCGGCACTATGGAGCAAAGCTTCGCCAACAGCGTCCCATCGATCGTCGGAACCATCCATGAGCAGCGCACGGACCGATTCCGCTGCCTCGGTGCCGCCGGGCTCGCGAGTTCGAACGACGTCGATGCCAACCGACTTTAGCCGCCTGGCTAATCGAACGGACTGGGTCGACTTACCCGTCCCCTCGCCGCCTTCAAGAGTGATGAATTTGCCTCGGCTCACAGGCCGACGGCGCCGAATACCGTGTGAATCAACGCCGCCCAAAGGCGCCCGAAATAGCCCAGACGCTCGACATCGGCACCGGCCTGCAGCGGCATTCTGATGGTGGTGAACTCGGGGGCGGAAATCACCAGGATCGCGATCTCGCTGCCCTTGGCGATCGGCGCCGGCACCGGCGAGTCCAAGACCACCTTGACCTCGAGTTTTTTGCGCGCCGCGCGGCTCATGGTGATCGTCAGGTCGTCGGGCAAAATCAGCGGCACCGTCGCCTCGACACCGAGCCACACGTCGGCGGTCTCGATCTCTTCGGCGCCCTCGAACAAAGTGTAGTTCTTAGTCTCGCGAAAACCCCAGCCGAGAATTCGCTCGGCCTCGGCGGCGCGGGCGCGCACCGACTCCAGGCCGGTTATCACCAGGATCAAGCGTCGGCCATTGCGTTCGGCGGTCGCGGTCAGGCCGTAGCCGGATTCCTCAGTATGACCGGTCTTCATGCCGTCGGCGCCGATATCCTTGAACAGCAGCGGATTCCGGGTCGATTGCTTGATCTCGTTGTAGGTGAAGGTTTGTTCGGCGAAATAATGAAAATACTCAGGAAAGTCGACGATGATCCGCTGGGTCAAGGTCGCCAGATCGCGCGCGGTGACGAAGTGCGCCGGGTCCGGCCAGCCGGTGGAATTGGTAAAACTCGAATCGATCAAGCCGATTTCGCGGCCGCGCTCGGTCATCGCCTGGGCGAACGCGTCCTCGCTGCCGGCCAAGGCCTCGGCAACGACGATGCAGGCGTCATTGCCCGATTGCACGACGATGCCGCGGATAAGATCCTCGACCCGCACCGACGAGCCGACCTCGATAAACATCTTGGAGCCGCCCATCCGCCACGCCTTTTCGCTCACGCCGAACGTATCGTCGAGCGATACAGCGCCCTCCGCCAAGCGCTCGAACAGCATGTAGATGGTCATCAATTTGCTCATCGATGCCGGCGGTGTCGGCTGGTCGGCCTCTTTCTCGAGCAAAACCGATCCGGTTCCGAAGTCGATTAAGAAGGCTTCACGAGCGGCGGTGTCGAAGGCTTGCGCCGTGCCGGCAACGGCGAACCAGCAGACACACAAAAGCGCCAGCGGCCAAGCCGGCCTCACCACGTTAGGAAGACGTTTCATTTTCATGGCTCCGATACATATCACCGCCGAGCGGCGGCTAATACCAGCTTGCGCCGATATTGACGGGCCACCGCGATCAATCGATAATCAGACTCGCATCATTGTGGCCGGCATCGACCACTTGGGCGAGCAGCTTGGTCGCGTAGTCCTGATCGTACACCGGACCGACGCGGACACGATAGAAAGTCGCACCGTCGACGACCACCGGCTTGATCCGTGTCGGCCCGAAGCGCGACAGCCGGCGGCTCAACTGTTCGGCGTAAGTCCGATTGCGGAACGCGCCGCCTTGGACGAACCATCCGCGCGCGACCTCGCTCGCCGGTTCGGTCGCGACGGGAGCGACGGAGGCGACGGCGGCCACCACCGGGCTCGGCGCCGCGAGCGCCGGCGCCTCGAAGACGGCGCCGGTGGTAATCCGCGCCCCAACCGGCGCTTCCATGGTCGTCATCAAGACCGTGCTTTCGGCACCCACGGTATCGACCGCCATGCGGATGGCCGGTGCCGAGGTGGCGCGAACAGTCGGTGACGGCAGCGACGCCGCGGCGCTATCTTCGCGCCCGCTGATCACCTCGACGCGGACCCGCGCGGTACCCGCCGACCGGAAGCCAAGCAGTTGCGCGGCACGCCGCGAGACGTCGATCACCCGGTCCTTCACGAATGGTCCGCGGTCGTTGACGGTGAGGATCATCGAGCGGCCATTCTCCAGATTGGTCACCCGCACAGTGCTCGGCATCGGCAATGTTTTGTGCGCCGCGGTCAGCGCGTTCATGTCGTAAATGTCGCCATTGGCGGTCGGCTTGCCGTGAAAATCGGCGCCGTACCACGACGCGATACCGGTCTCGCGGTAAGTCGGATCGACTTGCGGATAATAGGTCGTGCCGTTGACTTGATAGGGCCGGCCAACCTTGTACTCGCCGCCGTTCGGGGCCGGGGCCTCGGACGACGATTTCATAACATGCGCCGCGAGTTGGGTCTGCGCGCACCCGCCGAGCCCGCTCAGCGTAATCGTGGCGGACAGAATTAGCGCACCAAGGGTCGAGAGCGAGCTACGCCGAGAATTCATGCCGTGCCTTTCCGTGCAAGCGTGTTCCCTAAAAATTAGGGCCCGACCATGGCGTCGGCAAGATGGCCGACCGCGAGTGCGAAATAGGTCGAGCGATTCCATTTCAACGTGGTCTTGAAATTCTCGTACACCATATAGGCGGGCGTTCCCGCGCCGTCGGGCTGCACGATCGAGGCGCTCAGTTGCCGCGCGGGCAGATCACCGCCATCGGCACGGCGCACGCCGAGCGCTTGCCAACCGCCGATCGGGCGCACCGTCTCCAGCCCCAGCAAGCTGTCATCAAACCCGCCGGGCAGACGAACCGCCCTGCCCCAGGTCTGATCGCCTTGCCACCCGACCGACGAAAGATAATTGGCGATCGATGCAAAGACATCGTCGAGGGTGGTCCAGATATCGCGCCGGCCATCGGCGTTTCTGTCGACCGCGAAACTGAGAAAACTCGATGGCATGAATTGGCTTTGCCCCATCGCCCCCGCCCACGAGCCGGTCATGTCATGGGCGCTGATATGGCCGTCATCGATGATCTTCAGCGCGTTGAGCAGTTCGCCGCGAAAGAACGCGCTGCGGCGGCCATCGTACGCGAGCGTCGCCAAGGCCTCGATTACGCTGAAGCCGCCGGTGTTGCGCCCGAAGTCGGTCTCGATACCCCACAGCGCGACGATGAAACGCGGTTGCACGCCATAGCGAGCGGCGACATCGTCGAGCAAGGGCCGATGACGCGCGAGACGGGTTCGCGCCGCCTCGATCCGCGAGCGCGGCACCACCCGTTCGAGATATTGCGCCGCGGTGAGGCGCCCCTCGGGCTGCGATCGGTCAAGTTCGATAATCCGCGGAATCGGCTCGATCCCGGTCAGCGCCGCGTCGAGCGTGGCATCGCCGATCCCCGACGCCCGGGCTTCGAGGCGCAATTCGACCAGCCATCTGTCGAACGCGGTCGGCGGTGCCGCCCAGGCGACGCTCGCCCCGCCGATTACCAAAGCTGCCGTTGCGGCGAACAAGGATGCCAAGCGCTGTCTCATTCCCACCTCATCACACGTGCGCGCGGCGTAAACCCCGCGGCAATCGCAGCCACTACTGCACCACAAACTTAATAATAATCCATAAACAACCATGATCTATGAAACAATTGATTGATCAAGAACACGGATTTGTGGCTTTTTCGTGCCATGCCGATGGGGCGTGGCCGGTACCGGGTTCTAACTCGTGACAACATTCCGCCAAAACGTTATTTCAGCGACCAACTTGCGCGTGCTGAAGATACCGGGAGCGGCCAATGAAAATCACCAAAATCGAAGATCTGCATTGTGACGCCGGCTGGCGCACGTTCTCGTTCATAAAGATATCGACCGACGAGGGATTAATCGGCTACTCCGAATACAACGAATCCTATGGCAATCGCGGCCTGACCGCGGTGATCAAGGGGATGACCGACTCGCTGATCGGCGAGGACCCGCGGCCGATCCAGAAAATCACCGCCAGGCTCTATCAAAACGGCGTCCATAGCGCCGGCGGCATCACCCAGCAAGCGATCGCGGCGCTGGAAAACGCCCTACTCGATGTCAAGGCGAAGGCGCTCGGAGTGCCGGTCTATGAGCTGTTCGGCGGCCCGGTGCACGACCGCTTGGAGCTCTACTGGTCGCATTGCGGGACTTATCGTTTGCATCATGCCGAGGCGATCGGCAAACCGCCGCTCCGCACCCTCGACGATCTGGTCGGGCTGGGGCGCGAGATTCGCGATGCCGGTTTTCGCGGGCTCAAAACCAATATTTTTCTGTTGGACGACGAGACGCCGTCGCTACACATGCCGGGGTTCGGTGTCGGGCCGGCGAGCCCCGCGCTCAACGCCGACCGCCACGTCATCACCGCCCTGCGCGATCAACTCGAGGCGCTGCGCGAGGGCGCCGGGCCGGACGTCGGCATTCACCTCGACCTCAACTTCAATTTCAAGACCGAGGGGTATCTCCAGGTCATGCGCGCGCTCGACGATCTCGGCCTGACCTGGTTCGAGCTCGACGTCTATAACCCCGAGGTCCTCCACCACATTCGCCGCTCGCTCAACACGCCGATCGCATCATGCGAATCCTTGTTCGGCCGGCGCGGTTTCCGGCCGTTCCTGGAGGCTCAGGCGGTCGACGTCGCGATCGTCGACATCCCGTGGAACGGGCTCAACGAATCGCTGAAGATCGCGGCGATGGCGGAAGCCTACGAAGTGAACGTCGCGCCGCATAATTTTTACGGCCACCTGTCGACCCTGATGAGCGCCCACTTTTGCGCCGCCGTGCCGAACTTGCGGGTGATGGAAATTGATATCGACGACGTGCCGTGGAAGGACGACCTGGTCACCGTGCCGCCGGTCATCGAGGACGGTCACCTGATCGTGCCCACCGGCCCGGGTTGGGGCGCCGATATCAACGAAGACGCGATCCGCGCGCATCCGCCGAAATGGGTCGCGCCGCACTAGACGTGAACTGCTCTAACGGTCAACAGAGAAACGGCAGCATCACCAAGGATTCGGGATCGAGGCCAGCGCGTTCGCAGACGTTTTGCGCGAGATCCATGTAGCGTTCGGCGGTGTCGATATCGTCGATGTCGAGGTGCACGGTCGCCAAGCCGTCATAGCACGGGAAGAGAATTTGCGGCTCGTCGAGGTCGACCGCGAGTTCGAGCGCTTCGGTATAGAGCGTGATCGCCATCTGCGGCTGACCGTGGCACTGGTAGATTTGCCCGAGCACCACCAGCGACACCGGCAGATGATCGACCAGGCCGAGCTCGCGGTCGAGATCGATGGCGGCGTTCACCGCATCGACGCCCTCGCCATCGCAGCGGCCGGTGAAGGTGCAGTAGGACACGCCGAGGTTGGCATAGAGGCGGGACTGAAATCCCAAATCGCCGATCTTCTTGGCGATCGCCAAGCCGCGCTGACAGGTCTCGATCGCGCGGCCCGGGTCGAGGTTGCTGTAAAGCACGCTGAGATTGGTGTAGCCGCGGCAGGCAATCTGGAACAGGTCGTTGGCTTCCGCGACCTCGAGGCTTTTCTCGACTTCGGCGACGGCATCGTCGGGCCGGTCGCGCCGGGCCTCGGCAATGCCGAGGGTATTGTGGGCTTCCGATATGACCGCGGCCACGGTTTGCCGGGCTTCGTTTGCGCCGTTAGCCGCTTGCAAAAGCGGGCGGGCATAATCGAGCGCCTTGCTCGCCCATTCCACCGCCGCGTCATTGTCGCCACTGCGAAACGATAAGCGCCCCATCTCATGATAAAGGTGCGCGAGTTCGATTTCTTCGCCCGCCCCTTCGAGCAAGGCAAGGCCGGCCTTGATGCGCGACAGCGAAGTGCCGCGGGCGCCGGTCTCCCAATGCAGATCGGCGATTTTGCGGTACAGCCGCGCTTGGGACGCGGCATCGTCGCGGCCGGCAAAAGCGCTCAAGACGGCCTCGTACTTCTCCAGCGCCTCCTCTCGGGCGCCGGTCGGGCCGAGCAGATCGCCGAGCCGTTCGAGAATTGCCAGGCGCTCGGTGCCGTCGTCCTCGGCTTGGTCAAGGCACTCGACGGCGCGCCGGTAATGACGGATCGCGTCGTCGTTGGCATAAAGGCGCCGCGCCCGGTCGCCGGCCTCGACGAGAAAGCGCACGCCCTTCCTCGGGTCTTCGCTTTGGCCGAAATGATGGGCCAGCGCCTCGACGTCCTCCAGCCGCTCGGGCTCGCTGCCGCAGATTTTTTCCAACGCTTCTCCGGCCAGGGAATGAAGCTTGGCGCGCCGGCTGACCAATAGATTGTGATAGACCACTTCGTGGACGATCGCATGGCTGAACTTGAAGCGCTGTTCGGCGGCGCCTTGAGCCGTCGGCCCGTTCATCGCGCTGCCGAGTTCCTCGACCAGCTCGACGTCACGGAGCGCTTCGAGCGCGCTATCGATGGTGTCGGGCGCGGTGCACACCGCTTCCAGCATGCCGCGGGTGAATTCGACTCCGACGACCGACGCCTCTTGGGTCAAGCGGCGGACCTTGCTGGGCAACCGATCGAGACGCGACAGGAGAAGGCCCTGGATGGTCAGCGGAACATCGAGGTCCGCCACCACGTCCGAACACGACCAGGTCTCGCCGTCGCGATATAGGGCGCCGCTTTCGATCAGGCTGCGCACCACTTCCTCGAGGTAGAACGGATTGCCGCTCGCGCGTTCGACGACGAACTGTTGCAACTGCTGGGGGATCTGGCCCGAACTTTCGCTGAACAGCCCCGCTACCAGGGCCTGGCAATCCTGCGACGTCAACGCGCCGAGGCGGATCGCGGTCTGCGACGTGCGGCTGGTCGCCAATTCAGCGGCGTCGAAGATCGGGCGGTGGGTGAGCAGCAACATCATCGGTCGTTCATCGAGGCGATCGACGAGGAAGCGTAGCAACTCGATCGACGCGGCATCGGCCCAATGGAGATCCTCGACGATCATCAACAACGGCCCCTGGCGCAAGCGTTGCTCGAACATGCTGCGCGTGGCCATGAATATTTGCCGCTTGAGCTGTTCCGGTTCCAGATTCGCGAAACTCTCGTCGCGTGCCCCGAGGCCAAGGACGTAACTCAGATAGGGCGCCATCTCGTGCGCCTCGGTGCCTTCGGTACCGATCGCCTGAAGGCCGGAAACGAGCTTCTCTTTCGCCGTCTCAAGCGTATCGTCCGTGGTGATCGCATAGCCGTCGCGTAGCAGACTTGCGAGCACGCCGAAGGTGCGTTCGCCGAGCGAGGACGTGGCGGCGCGACGAACCGTCACGCCATCGAGTCGGCCGTCGCTTCGCAGCCGTTGAACGAACTCCTCGAGAAGCCGGGTCTTACCGACCCCGGCATCGCCGAGCAGGCGCACGACCTGAGCCCGTCCCTCGACCGCCCGATCGAACAGGTCGCTCATTTGGTCGATTTCGTGCTGGCGCCCAATTAGCGGCGCGGCAAGCCCATGCGCCGCCAAGCCCCGGCCCGAGCTTGCGTGCTTGTCGAGGCCGTGAAGACGGTAGGTGGCGACCGGTTCGTCCTTGCCCTTGAGGGCAATGTCGCCGGCGGACTCATAGGCGAACAGGTGTTGGGTCAAGTGATAAGTCGTCGGCCCGACCAGTATTTCGTCGTCGTCGGCGGCGGATTGTAGTCGCGCGGCGGTGTTGACCGTATCGCCGGTCACCGCATAGGCCGTCCCCTCGCCGCTGCCGATCGACCCCGCGACCACCGGGCCGGTATTGACGCCGACATGCAGGGTCAACCCCTTGCCGACCCGTGACTCCCAACGTTTGCTCAAGGTCTCGATGCGTTCGCACATGCCCAGCGCGGCGCGGAGCGCGCGCTCGGGGTCGTTCTCGTGGGCGATCGGCGCGCCGAATATCGCCAAGGCGGCGTCGCCGATGAACTTTTCGAGGAAGCCGTCGTAGAGATTGACCACATCGGCCATCTCGCGGTGCAAATCGTTCTGCAGCGCGCGCACGTCCTCGGGATCGAGACGCTCGCTCAGTGCGGTAAATCCCGAGAGGTCGGCGAACAGCACGGTCACCGTACGCCGGTCGGCCTCGCGACCCGGCGCCGTATTCGATGCCGGTTCGGGCACGGATTGTGGGATTTCAGCCGGCGGGACCGCCACGGTCTCGGCGTCCAACGAGGTCCCGCATTTCGGGCAAAACGCGAAATCCGCGGAACATTCGGTGCCGCACGACGGACATGTGGAATGGCTCTTGGTTCCGCATTTCGGGCAGAACGCGAAATCGGCCGACATTTCGGAGCCGCAGCCAGTGCAGTTCATGGTCTCCGAATGGTATAAAGTTGCGACATTACGTCAAGTCTGCGTCGCTAAAATGCGATTATTCCTCAAGTTGCCGCGGTTTGTCGATGGTGGAAACTGTGATTTTTTCACAACGCGCGCGGTTGTTCCCGGTTTTGCGGTCGCGACACGCCGCCGTCCAAATAGTCCGCCAAGTGTTCGCTGAGATCGCGCGCGTCATCGCCCGCCCCGTCGATCAACGCCGACTTTCGCTTGCGCAAGAATTGCATGCCCATCAGATATAGCCCAGGGGACTCGACGATGCCGCCGTCGTGGCGCACCTGGCCCTTGCGATCGAGCACCGGTACATCGAGCCACGAGAAGTCCGGGCGGTACCCGGTAGCCCACAGAATGGTGCGGATGTCTCCGGTGGCGAGGTCCATGCCGAGCGGTGGCGCCTCCTCGATCCTGGTCGGGGCGAGGCGATGGGGCGGCTCGAATTCACCGTCGCGGCCGCTGTCGCGCGCCCATTCGTCGATGGTATCGAGCAGGCGGCCCATTTTCAGATCCGACAGTTTGCACTGATTGCGCAGCGCTCCCGAGAACTGCGCCTTGCCGTCATTGATACCGGCGAGACGGCCGATCAGCATTACGCCGATGTCGGTGAGGGCGTTGAGATCGAGGGTTCTACGCTCCGGCGAGCCGGCGAGTTGCAGCGACGGCACGCTGCGCGCCCGCTTGATGTCCTCGACCTCCTGGTAGGTCTCGTCGTGCACCCCGGCGACGTCCATCCACCACTCGATATCCTTGCCGCGATAGACCCTGGGCGCCCGGATATGTTCGCCCACCGCCATGGTGACCGGACGACCCGAGCGGTGGATTTCGTCGGCCAGTTGGGTGCCGGTCGCCGACGCGCCGATCACCAGCACCCCGCCCTCGTCGAGTTGCTCGGGATTACGGTAGTCCATCGAATGGACGGTCTTGATCGCGCCGGGAACCGCATCGGCCACCGCCGGGACACGCGGGATATTACAGGCGCCGCTCGCCAGCACCACCGTCCGGCATCGCCACTCGCCCTGATTGGTGATCACCAGATATCCCGGATCGGTATAGCGCACCGCGGTCACGGTGGTGTGGGTCCGCACCGGCGCGGCGATCACCCGCGCATAGGTGTCGATGAAGTCGATGACCTCGGGCATCGTCCGGTAGCCGTCTGGATCGTCGCCGTCATAGCCGAACCCCGGCAGCCGGCTTTGCCAATTCGGGGTCAGCAGGCGCAGCGAATCCCAGCGCTCGGTTCGCCATGAGTTCGCCACCTCGCCGCGCTCGATGACCACATGGTCGATCGAGCGTTGCGCGAGGCAGCGGCTCATCGCGAGCCCGGCTTGTCCGGCACCAATGACGACGGTCGTCGTTTCGAGGATGGGAACCCCTCCCCTAGAGCATGCTCTTACCGCGTCGCCTGCTTAGACCACCTCGACCGTGACGTTGGTCGGATTGGTGACGATGTCGTAAACGGCGGAGCGTTTTTGCGATTGCGCGACCACCGCCTCGATATCCTCCTTCGAGGCATCGGCGTCGATTTCGTATTTCACGTTGATGCCGCCGAACCCGTTGCGGACGTCGCTGTCGATGCCGAGAATACCGGCGATGTCCATCGAGCCCTCGAGGGTCGCGGTGACCGACTTGAGCTGAATTTCGCGGTGCTGGGCGACCGCGGCGATGCCGGCGGTGAGGCAACTCGCCAAGCCGACCAAAACATATTCAACCGGCGTCGCGCCGTTATCTTGCGAGGCGAAGGTCTCGGGATGATCGGCGTCGAAATTAAACACGGTCTTGTGCTTTTGCTCTTCGCCGAGACCGAAATACCCTTCGACGGTCGAATGGCTGTGGGTGCCGTTCTTCCAGGTACAAGTCGCGCGCCACTCGAACTGAGCGGCCTCGGGGGCATCGGTCAGCGCTTCGCGCGCGCCCAATAACGCTTCGACATTCACGCCGTTTTCGACTGTTGTTTCGGCCATCGGTTTCCTCCTCGTGTTAATGCCCCAAATCCGGGCCTGGTCTTGTTGGTGACTTTGCGTTAGGCCTAAAAATGCGCGTCTGGCGAGACCGCCACTGTGAACTATCTCACGCTAACACTAATTAGACGGACTGGTGTCTCCCCCGCCCGTCCGTTCGCGTAGGGTAATTTCCGCCCAGCAGGAGTCAAGCAAAGCCGCCGTGATGCGCAATGTGGACGAGAGACACCGCGCTGCGCTAGAAGAACGGTCTGACGCGCGTACACGCGTGTACGTGATCGGAGGGGTGCCGGAGTGGTTTAACGGGACGGTCTTGAAAACCGTTGTGCGTCCTGCGTACCGTGGGTTCGAATCCCACCCCCTCCGCCACTCCTGTGCGTTATCGTACTGATATTGCACGAGAATATCGTTGTTCGTTTGTT
>JAKZSU010000166.1:0-33446 GCA_047517485.1 Alphaproteobacteria bacterium | reverse complement strand
CATGCGCCGCGTCGGTGGCTGGCAAACACTCGACCAAGCGCCGGTCAAGAAGCCGATTGACCTCGCCGCCTGATTGAGCAACCATCGTGATCGGGAGCTACGCCAAAAACCAATTTCCACCAACTATCGGACACGACCGCTAAACCCGCTTCGTTCCACTTGGAAAAGTTCCGTATCGCTCCGGAGCGCTCTTCCACTTCTTGGATCTTGTCACCCACAACCCAGGGGGCGGCATACTCAATGGCCTCGTTAAGTATGCCTAATTCGATTTCAATTTTGTCGTCTACGGTTTTGATGCCGGACTGTGGTTCGAAATCCAGCCGCTCCAGGCTGGCAATTCTCCGATACTCCTCGTGCGCATATTCCTCAATTTCATCGGAGGAGAGGCCTTCGTCCTCATCTGCCTTTTCGAACTTTGCTTCCTGCGCATGAATATGGGGCCATCGTAACCGTTGGGCTTCCCTCAGGTCGGAAGTGCCGAGCGACTTTTGATATGTTGGCCCAAACCGATGATGGTGGCGAGGTGGAACCGCTTTCTGGACGTACCAAATAATGCCACGTTGCTTAAGATAACGAGTATCGGGAGAAGCCACTCTGTTGCTCCAAAATCGTCGCGAAATTAGTACAGTCGCTAGTACAGTTACCAATTGCTAAAAACGGCACTATCAGGTAAGTATATGGCCTCAAATTCGAAGTTCAAGCTGGAAAAACATAGCTAGCCGAGGGTCCCACTCCCTCCGCCACCCTTTTGGCCTGTCGGGCGAAGTCGTTTAGGCGTAGGAGTGTCGCACGAAGCTCCGCCAGGTGCGTAGGGGGACTGGTGCCAAATGTGGTATGTGTACTTTCTTCACTTAAGCAACGGTGGCGTCTATGTCGGGTCGTCGAACGACCTGCGACGACGGGTCGCGTCACACGAACGAGGCCAAGTAAAGTCGACCAAGGCCCATTTGCCGGTCGCCTTGAAATCTTATGTCGCTGTAGAGGCTGAAAACACCACACGAGAACTCGAACATTATTTCAAGTCTGGTTCGGGCAAGGCGTTCGCTACTAAACGCTTTTGGCCCTGAGCCGCGAGTTTAATCCAGATACGGCGATCGACGCGGCGCCAGTGTGCGGAGTTCGGCGAGATGCGCCTCCATACCGCGCTGTTCCGTAACAAATGAATATCGATTGGGCACTAGAACGCCAAAGCGTTTTTCGAGGTACAGAACGAACTCCCATCCGGGCAAGAAAACCGTGCCACAAAAGTCATTATAGCCCGAATAGACGGTGCGCGTTTCGATGACTTCACCCTTGAAGGTCTCGAACACGGCGAGCCTGACCTTCAGCACATCACAGATTTCGGCGTTGCAGGACTCGCCGAGGTCGGCGATGTCGATCACCTCCGTCGCCATCGCCCGCCCGCGCACCACCACCAGCGCTTCTTCATGGAGCTGGCGGACCGACTTCTTTTCCGGCTCCTGGCACGCCGACGCGCCGGTATTCGCGAGCAGCATCGCGACGAGCGCGATCCAGCCGAATTTCATTGCAACAACTGATCGCATTGGGTCCTTGGAATCGATAATTTATCAACCGTGAGGATCGCAATAGACACTTCGATTTGGCCATTTTGATGGCGCCGTTCCGCTCAGCCGTTACCATCGGGCGAAACGCCCGAAACTGATTGGCACCGCGCATGACCATCGGTCACACACTTTACGACGATTTTCCGCGCTATGGGTTTACTCGCCCACCCGAGCTTGACGGGCGAACGTCCGATGCTCCGGTGACCATTATCGGTGCCGGGCCGATCGGGCTTACCGCCGCCATTGGTCTGGCGCGTTATGGCGTGCCGGTGATCGTCATCGAGCCGCGCGACGCGGTGAGTTTCGGCAGCCGGGCGACGTGTGTTTCACGGCGCACGCTGGAGATCTGGGAGCGCTTCGGCTGTGCCCAGGCAACCCTCGACAAGGGCCTGGCGTGGACCGGCGGGCGGAGCTTTTGGCACCAGCACGAGGTGTTCGCCCTGGCGATGGCGGATGACGCCGACCAGAAGCATCCGCCGATGGTCAATATCCAGCAATGTTTCGCCGAGCAGTATCTCATCGATGCGGCGCTGGCGATGCCCGAGATCGATCTCCGCTGGCACAGCAAGATCGTCGAACTGGAGAACGCCGATGACGAAGTCCGACTCACCGTCGAGACGCCGGAGGGGCCCTATACGCTGGCGACGCAATGGCTGGTCGCGGCCGATGGCGCGCATAGTTTCGTGCGCGGCGCGCTGGGGCTGAAAATGGCCGGCACCTCGTATGAAGGGCGCTATCTGATCGCCGACATTCGCCACCGCACCGACCATCCGACCGAACGCCGCGCCTGGTTTGATCCCAAATCGAACCCGCGCTCGACCGTGCTGATGCACAAACAGCCCGACCATATTTGGCGCGTCGACTATCAGTTGCGCGAAGACGAATCGGCGGAAGAAGAGCTCAAGGAGGCGCGCGTGCGGGCGCGGATTTCAGCGCATTTGGCGATGATCGGCGAGTCGCCCGACTACGATTTGGTGTGGACCAGCCTCTATAAGGCGCATTGCCTGACCTTGGATCGCTATCGCCACGGCCCCCAGGGACGAATTCTGTTCGCCGGCGACGCGGCGCACCTGGTGCCGATCTTCGGCGTGCGCGGGCTCAATTCGGGGGTCGACGACAGCGGCAATCTGGCGTGGAAACTCGCCGCGGTGATCCAAGGCTGGGGCGGTGACTCGCTACTCGACAGCTATAGCGACGAGCGGGTTTTCGCGGCCCACGAGAATATCGCCCAAGCGCGCAAAAGCACCTTGTTCATGACCCCGCCGTCGGCCGGATTCCGGCTGCTTCGCGAGGCCGCGCTCAGCCTCGCCGTCGGCCACGATTTCGCGCGCACGCTGGTCAATCCGCGCCAGACCACGGCGATCGTGTTCCCGACCTCGGTCCTCAACACGCCGGAACACGAGGCTTGGGCCGGCGGCGCAACCGTCGGCGCGACCCTGCCGACCTGCCCGGTCGAAATCCGCGACGGCAACCGCACCGCGGCCGGGTATTTGTTGGATCTCGCCGGTTTGCGACCGACGGTGTTCCAATTCGGCGATCACGGCGAGGCGGTGGCGGCGCACTTGAACGGGCACGCGGTGGATATCGTAACGATCCTCGCCGCACAAGACGCGGCCGTCGCGGGCGCCCACATCGTCGATTCCACGGACCGCGCGCGCGGTGCTGGGCGCGGAAGGGCCGTCGCCGGGATTTCTCGTGCGCGCCGACGGCCATATCGCTGCCCGCTGGCAACACTTCGACGGCGCGCGCTTCGAAGCCGCGCTCGACCGCTCACTGGGTGTGGGAGATCAAGTGTGACCGCACCGATGAGCACCGATGATTTTGAAGCCTATTGGGAGGCCCTCGCCGACGCCATCGACCGCGCCGGCGCCGACAAGGCCGAGCTGTTCCTCGCCAAGCTCGCGGTCCTGCTCGGCCGGGACACCGGCGACGTGGCCCGTTGTCGCGCGCTGATCGAAGATGCGCTGGAAGATCTGGAATAATACAAGCCGCACTCCGTGCAGCTTGGCAAGCGCGACCGCGCGCCCGAGCGTATGCGAGGCCAGCCTGCGTGGCGTATGAACGCGCTTTAAAACCCTAACTCAGCTCGATCGGCAGTGTGGCGCCGAAAAAGCGGAAATTATTTTTTCCCTGGCGTTTGATCTGGTACATCGTGGCGTCGGCGCGGCGCAGCAGTTGCTCGGACGTCGTACCGTCGGTGGGGAATTGCGCGATGCCGATGCTGGCCCCGATCGATACCGTGTCGCTGTTGACATAGAATGGTTCCGCGAGCGCCTTGACCGCTCTTTCCGCGACCTCGCAAGCGCCCGATTTGCCGTCCATATCCGGCATGACGATGACGAATTCATCGCCGCCAATTCTTGCCACGGTATCCATTTGGCGAACCGTCGAGGCCAAGCGGCCCGCGACGTCTTGCAATACGGTGTCGCCGGCGGCGTGGCCGAGGCCGTCGTTGACCGATTTGAATCCGTCCAGATCCAGGAACATCACCGAGACTTGCGTGTTACCCCGGGTGGCGGCGTCGAGCGCCTTGTCGATGCGGTCCTGGCATAACCGCATACTCGGCAAGCCGGTCAGCGAGTCGTGATCGGCGAGCCTTTCGAGTTCCGCATGGGCCTCCGCCAGGTCCTCGAGAAGGGCGACCATTTCGGCGCCTTGGGCCTTCAGGCGTTCCTCGCGATCGCGCAGGTCGGCGACTTGAATTTTGCGGCGCGCATTACTCTCGCGCAGCGCCTCCTCCACCTCGTCGCGCTCGCCAAGATGACGATCGCCATCGCGTTTGAGGCGGCGCGCGACAAGACCGATCAGGATGGAAAGCAACAGACCGGTGCTCAGCGAAAGGCTAAGCGCGAGCATGACTTGGCGGTCGAGACCGGCGAGCACCGAGGCGTCGTAATCCACCCCGACCCAGCCGGCGATGTTTCCGTCCGAGTCGCGAAACGGAACCGAGCCCGAAATGAAGGTGCCGTATTCGTCGGTAAAGAGTTCCGAATCGACATAGGGCGTGCCGGCCGTCATCGCGGCCAACCATTCCGCGAGGTCGGGCTCGTCGTACTCGTAGGCCTCCATGACGCCGGATGGCTCGAGCTCTTCGTCGGTCTCGAGGCGCGCATCGGCGGCGGTATCGAGGATGAAGTACGCCGCGCCATCGCGCTCGATCATGGTGTAGAGATAGGTGATCTTGGGGAACGTATTGTGAATATCGACCAGTGGCTTGATCGCCGCCGCGTACTGTTCGCCGCCGAGCTGCTCGGGCCGGCGGATGGTGTTGTGAAGATCGCCGTCGATTCGCCCGGCGGCGGCTTCGGTTAAGGCCAGCAACTCATTGGCGAGCGCCCGATGGCTGCTGTCATAGTAGAATTTCGCCAGCACCAGGACGCTCAGCGCGATAACGATAAATACCGCGCCGCCACTGTAGTTCCCCGCCGCCGCCGGGCTGAGGCCCGAAGCGGCATCAAAGAAACTCTGCTTTGTCGTCGTATTCGTCTTCTTCATCGCCGCCGTCGTCGAACTCATCGTCGTCCCCCGGTGGAGAAGCTTTGGGGATAGGAGAATGCCGAGCGATGCCGACAGCGGCGCCGCCGCGCCAGCGCGCGAATTTGCGCCATCATCCTGAATCCAACCCCGTTTTCGACCCGTGCGCCGCCAAGAGCGGCGCATGACCACAATTTTACTCTGGTTAATAAATACAACGAATAGGGTTAAAGGAAATGTCCCGGCTAGCGGTGTGGCCAAATAAATTTCACGCTGGGAAGGTGGGAGCTTTTGGCCAGTGTCGAATACAGGCTTGGGGTGCGCGGGAGGTGGAGTCGGACGGCCAAAATGCGGCCACCCGATTTCACGCGTTCCTGGTAGTCTTACTCTCGCTTGCGCCAGATCGACCAGGCTTCGGTTTCGGCGATCTTGACGAACAGGCGTTCGATAGCCGTCTTGTAGAGCGCCTCCAGGCCGGGCTCGTGAACATGCGGCCAGGCCGGATTGGGGATCGCGAGCAGGGTGACGTCGGCGAACAGCCGGTCGGGATCGGGATAGGCGTCGGGCAACAACGAACGATCGATGTCGAACCAGGCGAGTACCCCGCGCGGCGGCGCGACGCCGTAATAAAACGGCAGGATATTGGCGAAGCCGAGGAACAGCGGCCGGTCGTCCACCGTCATCGTCGCGTTGAGCAGCACGAACAGCTGGCGATAGAGCAGCCAGTAAACGCAGCGGTAGTCGTCGGCGCACGGTGCGGCATCCTCATCGATGCTCGGAAGGTTGCGCGCGACCACGGCGATAGCCGCGTCATCCTGGCTCTCGTCGTGCACCTTCGGGGCCACCATAGCGGGGAGATCGGCCACCTCGACGGTGGGGAAAAACCCGATGGCGATGGCGCAAGCGGGGACCGCCGGGTCGGCGCAAAACCGCTTGGCGTGGCCATCGTGCTGATAGTCGTCATAGCGCGCCATGGTCATGCTGTCGGCGATGACGGCATTGATCAGCAGCAGACCGGCGGCGGCGAGCGGGATGTGGAAGGCGGCGAGACCGAGGCGCCAGCGCCCGGGCATCGGTTGATCGCCGAGCGGTTCCCGTCGCGCCCGCGCGGCCAGGCCGAGCACCGCCACGAAGATCAACGGCAGGGCATTTTCATGGACTTGGTTCATCGCCAAGATGCCGGCGGTCAACAAGCCGAAAGCGACCGCCATGGTCTTGACCCGGGTGACCAGCGCGGCGCGGCTCCACAGCAGATAGGCCGCGCAGGCGACGAAGAACGCGGTCAGGTCGCGGGTGGAGGCGAGCAGATCGAGCGGTAACTTTTGCCAGCGAAACAGCGGATTGACCGCGGCGATCGCCTGCAGATCGGACACATACGCCGCGCCAACGCCGGTGATCGCGCCGATCACCACCACGGCGAACGCCGTCACGGCGAATGTCAGCGCCACCAGCGTCCGGTTGATCGGCGCGAAGGTGAAGGCGGCGGTGCCACAGATCACCGCGATCGCCGCGAAATTGAGCTTGAGATAGACCAGCCAGGTCAGCAGACCGGCCGCGACCAGGGCCTGTAGGCCCGCCACCATGCGGCGCGGCATCTCCAAGGGTTCGACCAGAAATGCGGTGATCAGCACCGCGAGAAGCGCCAGGCCGGTCTTGTTATAGGGCGCGAGATAGGCGATTTCGCCGATCGGGCCGCCGATCATACGCGGCGAGACCACGAGCAGCAGCGTCCCGACCATGAGCAGGATCGCCGCCACCGCCGACATGCGCGAACGAACCAAAGCATAGCCGCCGAGGCCGATCGCCCCCGCGCTCAGCAAATTCGCCGCGAACAGGGATTTGGGGTGTAGTCCGATGATCTCGACCCCGAGGCCCTGGACCAGCCAGAATGCCGCCCCGATCGGCGTCCGATAGTCGAGGTGCGGCCAATGATCGAATTGCCAGCGTTGCGCGGTATCGAGAATTAGCGGGAAGTCGATGATCGCCCTGTCGATCACCACCATGTCGAGTAGCAAGGGCGGCAGCCCGACCACCGCGAGCAGGCCGAGGCAACAGATCAGTGTCACAACATCACGGCGCCCGATCATGCGGTCACTCGCCGCTTATCGCTTCGATCCCGGCGCTGCGCGACGCGTCCCTGTCCGCCATTATTCTTTAGACCCCTTGGCACCCTGGTTCAGGACCTCGCGTCCAGAAAATTTCCGGTGCGCGCCGGCGTGTGTAGTTCGAACATCATATAGCGTCGGGCGCTTTATATCACCGCGCGCGCCAACAAGGCTTTGCAAAGCCGCGGCGCTTTCATACCATGGCCGAGACTGGCTGGCGGGGCCTTGGTCGCTTCCTCACGTATCGATGGGCGTTGGCCGCTCGCGCGCCTTGCTCCGTGATCGCCACCCATGCCGAAACAGGTCGACGACCATGCTGCTTCATTATCAATGCAAGGACCGGACGGTCGATGTCGCCGAGCCCAGCCGGTCGCTGCTCGAAGTCTCGATCGCGGCGCGCATTCCGCACTGGTGCGAATGCGGCGGTAACGGCCGCTGCACCACGTGCCGGGTCAAGGTTATCGCCGGCGCCGACAATCTTTCGCCGCAGACCCCGGTCGAGCGCCGGATGGCCGATCTCTACGGCTGGGATTCCGACACCCGCCTGGCGTGCCAAACCCGCCTGCTCGGCAATGCGACGATCGAGCGCATGGTCACCAGCGGCGGCGCCGCGACCCAGCTGCAGATCGAGTCCTTGCCCAATCGATCGGACAGCGATCCCGATCTCGCGGTCTTGATCTGCGATCTTCGCCCGCCGGCGAAATCGAGCGGCGGCCAATCGCCGGCCGCCATGGTCGATGTCATGGCGCGCTATGTCGCCGCGGTCAGCGACCCGATTTCGCTCAACAACGGCGTCATCCACCGCGATATCGGCGCGGCGATCACTGGATTGTTCGGCCATGCCGGCGATACCCCCGATTCGGCGTGCCAGTTGGCGGCGCGCGCCGGGCTCGGCATCGTCGATGCCATCGCGCGGCTGAACACGGCGCTCGAGGACGACGGCGCGGCCGCTCTCGAAGCCGCCATCGCCATTCATTACGGGCCGGTCACGGTTAAGCACGTCGGCCATCCCAGTCTGCAGCAGGTCTCGCTGGCCGGCGAGACAATCGACGAGGCGACCCGACTGCAGGCGCAGGCGCCGGCTACGGAGAGCGGAATTCTGTTTTCCGCAGCGGTTCAGGCCATATTGCCCGCCGGCATGCTCGCGGTCGATGACGCGGCCGCGCCCTCGCTCGATGCGGGCGCGCTCTGCGCGGGCACGCTTGCGACGCCCGATCCGCTGTTGATCGCTCAGGAATCGCTGGCCATCCTGTTCGCCGAACCGGAAGGTCTGGCGCGCACCTTCTATGACCGCCTGTTCGCCGCCGCGCCGCAATTGCGCGCGCTGTTCTCGAGCAATATGGAAAGTCAGATCCTGGCGATCGATCATATGCTGCAGTCGATCGTCTATTCGCTGACCCGTCCCGAGCAATTGCGCATGGGGCTGCAGGAACTCGGCCGGCGGCACATCGGCTACGGAGTCAAGTACGAGCATTACGCGATTATTCGCGCGCCCTTGCTCGCCGCGATCGAGGACACTCTGGGCGACGAGTCGACGGCGGAAAAGCTCGCCGCCTGGCAAGGCGCGATCGACGCGGTTCTCGGACTGATGAACGCCGAGCCCCAATCGTGAGCGTCGGCCTAAATCGTATCGAAACGCCGCATCGCGTCCGCGAGACTCGCGCCGTCTTGGATTAAACGCGCCGACTCGGCGTCGTTGGCGTCGAATTTTTGCGCCATTTCAAGCACCGCGTCCGCTTCGGCGAGCGGCACGCACGCAATCCCGGTGCCGTCGGCGATGATGATATCGCCGGGCGAGACCGCGACTCCGTCGACGGTGATCGGCGCGCCGATGTCCTCGATACGGATGCGTTTGCGCCCGCCGGTCGGCACCAGATGGCGGGCATGGATCGAATAGCCGTGCGCCTCGACTTCCTCGACATCGCGGGCGCCGCCGTCGATCACCGTGCCGGCGATTCCCTTGGTCTTGGCGGCCAACGAGGCGAGACCGCCCCAGGTCGAGACCGGCGCGCCGTCGTTGGCGATTACCACCACGTCGCCGGCCTCCGCGGCATCGAGGATCGCGCCGACCCTGAAGTCGGCGGGTGTATAAGTGCCGAACGGGCCGCAAATTTCGCGCGCGGTTACCGCGGGTCCGCAAAACGGCCGCCCCGCCACCAACGGGCGCAGATTGACAATCAGCCCGCCGACCGCCAACTCGTCGAGCACATTGCCGATGGTGCTGGTGGCGAGGCGGGAAAACGCGGCGATCATGGACTGGTCCGGGCGTCGATTTGCGGTCATTGTCATTGAACCTTGGTATAATAGTGCCGATGACCATGAAATCGATCCTTGCTCTCACAGTCAACGGACGGGGCCGCGAAGACGCGGTCGCCGACAATATGCTGCTCTACGATTATCTCCGCGAGACCGTTGGGGCGACCGGCACCAAAATGGGCTGCGATGGCGGCGAATGCGGCGCGTGCACCGTGCTGGTCGACGATTCGCCGCGGTTTTCCTGCATAACCTTGGCGCGAGACTGCGCCGGACGACGCGTCGATACTATCGAATCGCTGGCCCAGGACGGGCGCCTGTCGCCGATCCAGCGCGGTTTCCACGAAGCGCTCGGCGCGCAATGCGGCTATTGCACCCCGGGCATGATCATGGCCTCGGAAGGGCTGTTGCGGCGCAACGCCGATCCTAGCGACGATGAAATTCGCGCCGCCTTGGCGAGCAACATCTGTCGCTGCACCGGGTATGTGAAAATAATCGAGGCGGTTCGTCGCGCGGCGGCGGAAACGGTATGACCACGATTGGTGAGCGCACGCCGCTGATCGACGGCCCCGACAAGGTCGCCGGCAAGGCCGCCTATACCGCCGATTTGGCGCTCGGCGACTCGCTGGCGGGGCGTATCCTGCGCAGCGCCGTCAGCCATGCCGAGTTGATTTCGGTCGATACGACCGCCGCCCTCGCGCTTCCCGGGGTGCGCGCGGTGATCACCGGCGCCGATTGCGACGTCCCTTTCGGCGTGCTGCCGATCGCCCAGAACGAATTCCCCCTCGCCCGCGACCGGGTGCGCTATCGCGGCGAGCCGATCGCGGCGGTGGCGGCGGTCGACGAACGTACCGCCGCCGAGGCGCTCGCGCTGATCAAGGTCGAGCTGCGCGAACTGCCGGCCTATGACGACGCGGACGCGGCGCGTGCACCGGGCGCCACCGTGTTGCATGCCGAGCGCCCGGGCAATATAGAGCGCGAGGCGTCGTTCGAACTCGGCGACACCCCCGCCGGCTTCGCCGCGGCGGTATTAGTCCGTGAAGAGACCTTTGAAAATGCCGAGGTCAACCAAGTCCACATGGAGCCCAACGCGACCTTGGCGGCGTGGGATGCCGAGCGCGAGCGCCTGACGGTTCACACTTGCACCCAGGTGCCGTTCTACGTGCATCTGATGATCGGCCGTTGTCTCGGCCTCGACGAGGCGAACATCCGGGTGGTCAAGCCGCATGTCGGCGGCGGCTTCGGCGCGCGCACCGAGACCCTCGGTTTCGAGATCATCGCCGCGCTTCTGGCGCGCGCGAGCGAAGGCCGGGTGCGTCTGGTGCTCAGCCGCGAGGAGACCTTTCTCTGTCATCGCGGGCGGCCGCAGACCACCACCCGGATGAAAATCGGCTTGCGCGCCGACGGCAGGATCACCGCCGTCGAATGCGATACCGTGCAGCGCGGCGGTGCCTACAGCGGCTACGGCATCGTCTCGATTCTCTATGCCGGATCGCTGCTCTATGCGCTCTACGACATGCCGGCGGCGAAGTATCACGGGCTGCGCGTGCTCACCAATACCCCGCCGTGCGGCGCGATGCGCGGACACGGCACGGTCAATGTGCGGTTCGCCTTCGAGACCCTGCTCGACGCGATGGCCGAGGACATGGGGCTCGACCCGTTCGCGGTGCGCCGCGCCAATCTTTTGCGCAAGCTCGGCCTCACCGACAATGATCTGCTGGTCGCCAGTTACGGCCTGCCGCAATGCCTCGACTGGGTCGAACGGGCGAGCGGATGGCGCCACAAACACGGCAAGCTCGCACCCGGGCGCGGCATCGGCATGGCGTGCTCGCACTATGTCAGCGGCGCCGCCAAACCGGTGCACTGGACCGGCGAGCCGCACGCCACCGTCCACGTCAAGCTCGATTGGGACGGCGCGGTGACCGTGCTCACCGGCGCCGCCGAGATCGGCCAGGGCTCGTCGACCATGGTCGCGCAATGCGTCGCCGAGGTGTTGGCGCTCGACATGAGCCGGCTACGCATCGTCGCCGCCGACAGCGCGGTGACGCCCAAGGACAATGGGTCGTACTCGTCACGCGTCACCTTCATGGTCGGCAACGCGGCGATCGACGCGGCGAAAAACCTGCGCCAGATCCTTGTCGAGGCGGCGGCGAAACAGCTCGAGGCGGCGCCGGAGGAGATCGAGTGCCTGGGCGAGACCTACCGCGTCGCCGGCAGCCAGGATCCCGGCCTGGCTTATCGCGAGATCGTCCAGGCGGCGCTCGCCGAGCACGGCACGATCACCGTCACCGGCAATTTCTCGACCCCGAAAGAGGCCCAGGGCGGCAAGAAATATCGCGGCGCCGCGATCGGCTCGACGATGGGCTTCAGCTACGCCGCGCAAGCGGTCGAGGTCAGCGTCGATCCGGTGACCGCGCAGGTCACCGTCGAGAAAGTCTGGGTCGCCCATGATTGCGGTCGGGCGCTCAACCCGCTCGCCGTCGAAGGCCAGGTCCAGGGCTCGGTGTGGATGGGCATGGGCCAGGCGTTGAGCGAGGAAAACCAGTATATTCAAGGCCTTCCGGTGCACGCCAACCTGATCGATTACCGTGTGCCGACGATCGTCGAGTCGCCCGACATCGAAGTCGAAATCGTCGAAAGCATCGACCCCAACGGCCCGTTCGGCGCCAAGGAGGCCGGCGAGGGCTCGCTGTCCGGATTCCTCCCCGCGCTGGCCAGCGCGATCGACGACGCGGTCGGCTACCGGCCTACCGAGTGCCCGATGACGCCGGACATAATTTTTACCGCGCTCGCCAAGCAGGCGCGCAACGCCTCGGCCGAGGCGGCGGAATAGGCGCCCGTGGAACTGCTTCCCGACTTTCAGCTGTTACGCCCGCGCGACATTGACGAACTGGTGGCGATGCGCGCCGCCCACCCGGGCGCGCGCTTGCTCGCCGGCGGCACCGACCTACTGCCCAACATGCGCCGCGGCCTGATCGATACCGAAACCGTGATCGCGGTCTCGGACTGCGCCGACTTACAGAATATTGCCGTGACCGACGATGGCTTGGCGATCGGCGCCGGGGTCACTTTGCAGGCGCTCGGCGAGCACCGGCAGGTGCGCCGCGACTATCCGGCCCTGGCCGAGGCGGCTGGCGAGATCGCCGGGCCGACTCACCGCGCGATGGGAACCGTCGGCGGCAATATTTGTCTCGACACCCGTTGCATCTTCTACAATCAGAGCGAATGGTGGCGCGCGAGCAACGATTATTGCCTGAAATATCGCGGCGAGACCTGCCACGTCGTACCGACCAGCAAGAAATGTTATGCCGCCTACAGCGGCGACCTCGCCGCCGCGCTGGTGATCTACGACGCCGAGGTCGAGATCGCCGGACCGGGCGGCCGCCGCCGTATCGGCATCGGCGAGCTCCTGGTCGACGACGGCATGGACTATCTAATGCTGGCGGCGGACGAAGTGCTGCTCGCGGCCCACCTGCCGAAATCTACGTCGGACCTGATTGCGGGTTACAGAAAAATCCGCGTCCGTGGTTCGATCGATTTCCCCCTCGCCGGCGTCGCGCTGGGCCTGCGCCTCGACGGCGACAAGGTCGATACCCTGCGCATCGGCCTGATCGGCACCAATTCGCACCCGGTGCTGATCGACGCGTCGGAAGAACTCGGCGGCGCGCCGCTCGATGACCACGCCGCGACAGGGGTCGAACGGTTAGTCCACAAAGCGGTAAGCCCGGTACGCACCGGCCTCATCCAACCGCAATACCGCCGCCGCGCGGTCGCCGCCCTCGCCGCCAACCTGGCGCGCGAGCTGGCCGACGGGATTTAGGTCGCGCCGCGCTCTGTCAACACCCCGTCGCCGTGTAGCTTCTCGATGTCCGCCGCCGCGTAGCCCAGTTCTTCGAGAATGTCGGCATTATCGGCGCCGAGAAAGGGCGCCAGTTCGCGTACCGTCGCCGGGGTGGCGCTGAAGCGTGCCGCCGGGCGTGGCTGGCGCACCAGGCCGAGCACCGGGTCGTCGTGGATCTCGATTATCCGGTTCTCGACGACTTGCTCGTTGTCGAGCAGCGCCTGGCGGCTGAGGATCGGCGCGCACGGTACTTCCTCGACGACGAAGCGGGCGAGGATGTCGGCGCTCCGCCATTTGGCGATTTCGGCGCTCATCATCGCGCGGCGCTCGGCGATGTTTTGAAACCGCACCTTGGGCGTCGCGAATTTCGCATCCTCGATCAGCTCCTCGCGCCCGAGCGCGCGGCACATGCCGGCCCATTCGCGATTGGTCACCGCGCCGGCGGTGATATGGCCGTCCTGGGTCTTGAACACCAGATCGAGCCCCATTTGCCCCCCTGTCGGATCGCCTTCATTGCCGACGAAATTGAGCGCCGAGCTGCCTTCCGGCCAGAGAAACGCGACCATGGTGTCGAGCATCGCGAGGCGGACGTGCTGGCCGCCGCCGCCGCGTTCGCGCACCAGCAGCGCGGCGGTGATCGCCTGTGCCGCGGTGACCGAGGTCGTCTTGTCGGGGATCACCGTCCGCACCATGCGCGGCTCGCCGGTGGCGCGATCGGCTTGGATATCGGCAAGCCCGCTCAACGCCTGAATCACCGGATCGTAAACCCGCTGCTGCGCATAGGGACCGGTCTCGCCGAAACCCGAGATCGACACGAAAATAATGTCGGGGCGAATCGCGCGCACCACGTCCTCGCCGAGCCCCATGCGCTCGATCGCGCCGGGGCGGAAGTTCTGCACCAGCACATCGGCGGTGGCCACCAGCTTTTTGACGATCGCCAAGCCGGCGTCGGTCTTGAGATCGACCGACAGCGAGCGCTTGCTGCGATTGCACGACAGGAACGAAGAGGTCATGCCCTTACGATCGATGCCGACATGGCGCATCAGCTCGCCCGCCGGGGGCTCGATCTTGATTACGTCGGCGCCCTGGTCGCCGAGCATCATCGTCGCCACCGGGCCCGAAACCATGGTCGTCAAATCGAGAACCCTGAACCCGTCAAGCGGTCCCGGCATGGCGTCTCTCCTTTAATTTCAAACCTGTGCCTTGAGCCCGTCGGGATAATTGAACGCGAAGGCGTCTTGGTACTTCGGCCGCGAAGCGGCGCGATCGCGATGGGCGCGCACCACGTCGGGGATCGCGATCTCGCAGCGTATCGCCCAATCGGTACAGCTCGCCAACAACATATCCGCGATGCAAAGCCGGTCGCCCATCAGGTACGGCCCGCCGGCTTCCATCCTCGGCGCCATCGCGGTAAGCTGTTTCTGGAAATACGCGATCGCCGCGGCCAGCGCGACCGGCGACTCGCCGTAAATATGCTTCAAATCGCCGTGCCGACGGATGGTGTAGAGCGATGCCGCGTCGAGTTCGGTCATGATGAAGTAGCACCATTCGCGGTGCACCGCGCGGGTCTCTATGTTTTGCGGCACGACCATGTCGGCGGGGGCCTCGAATACATCGCTCAAATAGCCGACGATCGCCGCGCTTTCGGTCAAAATAAGGTCGCCATGGCGCAGCGCCGGCACCTTGCCGCGCGGGTTGATCGCGAGGTAATCGGCGGTCTGGGTCTCGCCGGTACGCGGCCCGATGCGATGACACGCGTAGTCGAGACCGTATTCGCGCAACAACCAGTGCACCCGCATGGTGCGCACGGTGCCGACACCCCACACCGTTAGATCAGTTGTCATTGTGTTCCTTCCGGGCGCCGGATGGCCCGCCACATTCTGCAAGTTTTACCGCCACGATCAACCGCGTGCCTCGGCCCGGCGCGCGACCAGCCACAGAGCGACTGCGATGGTCGCCGCGATCATTCCGTACAGGGCGAACGCAAGCGCATAACTCTCCGAGACCGCGATGACCACGCTGAACAGCGCCGGGCCGACGACGACGCCGGCGAAACTGAACGCGACCGTGCCACCGGTCGCGGTGCCGACTTGCTCGGCGGGCACGACGCGAACGATCTCGGCGAGATAGATTCCGGGCCAGCCACCGACCACCACGCCGAGCATGATCGCCATCGCGAAAATCGCCTCGATCGACCAGCCGGGGTCGACTTGGCCGACCACGACACCGGCGAAGCCCATGCCGACACCGATGCCGACGAGCAGGCGCCGGGCGGAGAAATAGTGGTCGGTCAGCCAGCCGAAGCCGATCCGCGCCGCCACGCCGGCGACCTGCATGGCGGCGAAGGCTTGCCCGGCAATGATCAATGTCAGGCCGCCACGATCGACGAGAAAGGCGGTGAAAATCGCGAAAATCGAAGCATGAAACGCGGTAAAGGCGAGTGTCGTCACCGCGAGGGTGCGCAGCCGGCGGTGGCGCAGCACCATGGCGATCGAGGCAAACGGCGCGCCCGCCGAGACTGGATAACGCGGATCGCGGTCGTCGTCGAGTTCGGCCCGCAACGGGCGGATGATAAGGGCGGTGTTCGCAACCGCGCCCGCCATGCACGCCACCGCCCACTGCCAGCCGAGCAGACCCGCGGCGACCGGCGCAATCAGGCCGGAAAGCAGCCCGCCGAGCGGGACCGCGCTCTGCTTTATCGAAAACACGATGCCACGGCGATTTTCCGGCGTCACCCGCGCCAGGATATGGCTTGCCGCCGGGGTCGCGAGACCATAGCCCATGCCAGTCGCCACCGCGAACACGACGATGCCGATCAGCGGCCCGAGCACCGATGCCGCAAGCGCGCTCGCGGCGAGCAGCACCGCGATCTGGCTGATGCGGATGGCCCCGAAGCGGCGCACCAGCATGCCGCCGAGCAAAGTGAAGCTGATCGCGCCGGCGAACACCAGCGACGAATAGATGCCGATCAGGCTGGCGTCGATGCCATAAGTCTTGGCCAAAATCGGCGACAGCACGGGCAGGGTGCTGATCGCCATGGCGACCATCGCCTGAACCAGCACGGTGGCGGCGAGCGGCCGCGCGACGGGACCGAGTCCGAACACGCTCTAACCGGCACCGAATTTGGGGCTGCGTTTTTCGATGAAGGCGCGCACCGCTTCCCTGTGGTCGTCGGTGCGCGCGACGCGGACCATCCGATCCGCCTCATGATCGAGACAAGCGAGAAAATCGTCGCCGAGTGCCTGGTCGAGATTGTCCTTCATTGCCGCGATCGCGGCGCGCGGGCCCGCGGCCAGGCCGGTCGCCAGCGCGCGCACCTCGGCTTGTAGCCGATCGTCGTCGACCACTTGATTGACCAGCCCAAAGCGCTCGCAAGTCTCGGCGTCGACGCGCCGCGCGGTGAACATCAGCTCGCGCGCCCGCGCGGTGCCGACCAGGCGGGTCAGCAGCCAGGTGATGCCGTAATCGCCGCTCAGGCCAACTCGGGCATAGCCGGTGGAGACGAAAGCCGAGCGCGCCGCGATCCGGATGTCGCAGGCAAGCGCGAGCGCCAGACCGGCCCCCGCCGCCGGACCCGGCAGCGCGGCGATGGTCGGCACCCGCAGCCCGATCAGAACACCGGTCAAGGTGCGCTGGCGGTGGCGAAGGTCCGCCGCCGCTTCGTCGAGGCTCCGGAGCTTGGCTGTTTTGCCCGAGCCCATGCTTTTGACATCGCCGCCGGCGCAGAACGCGGTGCCCGCGCCGGTGATGATCACCGCGCCGACATCCGCGCGATCGGGGATCGAGGCGAGGGCAAGGCGCAGCGCCGGGGTCAGCGTGTCCGATAGGGCATTGCGCGCTTCCGGACGATTGAGTGTGATCGTCGCGACCCCGTCGGCAATCGCGAACAGCAGCTGGTCGGTCCCGGTGTCGATCGATGCCATATCCGTTTCCTCCCTCAGGCGCGGCGTTCGGTGCGCAGCGATATCATTAAGGACACGCCAATGATCACCGCGCCGACCCCGACACCAACAGTAAGAATCTCACCATAAAGCAGGGCGCCGACCAGCGCGATCAGCGGCAGGCGCGCGAAATCGAGCGGCATCACCACCATCGCGTCGGCAAAGCTCAAGGCGCGCGCCAAGCAGAAATGCGCCGCCAGGGCGGCGAGGCCGACAGCGGCGATCCATGGCATATCGATCACGCCGGGCGTGTGCCAGCCGTCGCCGAGGCCGATGAACACCAGCGACATCGGCAGCTGAATCACCGACATCCAGAATAGGATCGCCAACGGCCCGTCGCTATGAGTCAGCTGCTTGGTCATGATGTGCGCGCCGGCGTAGGCGATCGCCGCGCCGAGCACGATCAACGCCGCCGGGTCGGGGAGGGCTACATCGGGGCGCAAGATCACCACCACCCCGACGATGCCGCCGACAATGGCGATCAGACGCCCGCGCGTCATCCGCTCGCCGAGGAACAACACCGCAAGTACCGCGGTCCACGCCGGCATGGTGAATTCGATCGAGAACACCGTGGCGAAGGGCAACACGCCGAGGCCGTAGGTCCATCCCGCTTGGCCGGCGAAATGGACCACATTGCGCCGCACCTGCCAGCGCATCTGCCGGGTTCGCACCACTTGGCGTCCCATCGCCAGCGCCATGCCGCCGACCACGATCACGCCGATGATGCCACGATAGGCGAGGATTTCGAAGGTCCCAAAGTGCGCCGAAAGCTCGCGAATGGCGACCGCCATGGCGCAGAAACTGAGCAAAGCGCCGACCATCCACAACGCCGCGCGAACGGCGTCGGAACGGGGAGTCGTGGCGGTTGTCACGCGGCCACGGACTCGCTCAGCCAGTCGAGCGCCGCCTGCACCCCGCCGCGGCAGTGCGGAATGGCGAGCGCGCCGAGCGCCACTTCGATCGCGCCGAGCGTGCCGATAATCATCGGCGCGTTGATATAGCCCATATGGGCGATGCGGAACGCCTTGCCGCCGAGATCGCCGATGCCGATGCCGAGCACCACGCCGCATTTTTCATCGCAGTAGGCGAGAATCGGCCGCGGCTCGTCGACCAGGATCGTGGTGACCGAGTCGGATCGTTCCGACGCCTCGGTGATATTGAACGCCAAGGCGCCGCCCTCGCTCCATACCGCCACCGCGCGGCGCACCGCCTCGGCGAGCAGGCGATGGCGCTCGAACACCGCTTCCAGCCCTTCCTCGAGCAACAGATCGAGCGCCTTGCGCAAGGCGAACAGCATATGTTCGGGCGGCGTGCCGCAATATTTTTGGTAATGCACCTCGCCGTCGCGCAAGGTCCAGTCCCAATAGCGGGTGCGCAGATCCGCCGTCTGGTGCGCTTCCAAGGCGCGGGTGCCGGCGGCGATGAAGCTCAATCCGGGCATCGTCATCAGGCCCTTTTGCGCGCCGGCGACCGCGACATCGACGCCCCAGGCATCCATCTCGAACGGCATGCAGCCGAGCGAAGCGATGGTGTCGACCATCAGCAGCGCGTCGTGGCCGGCGGCGTCGATCGCCGCGCGGATCGCCGGAATATCGTTGACGACGCCGGACGCGGTATCGATCTGGACCACCAGCACCGCCTTGATCGCGCCCGCCGTATCGGCGCGCAGCCGCGTCTCGAGCGCGCCCGGATCGACCGCGCGACGGTCGCGGCCTTGGAGTTTCTCCACCTCGACCCCCAGCATTTCCGCCATTTTGCCCCAGCCGATCGCGAACCGCCCGCTTTCCAGCGCCAGCACCCGATCGCCGCGCGACAGCACGTTGGCGATCGCCGCTTCCCACGCGCCGTGGCCGTTGGCGGCGTAGATATACGCCCGCCCCTCGGTGCGGAACACCCGGCGCAAATCCGCCAGACACGAGTCGGTGATGCCGATCAGGGTGCCGGAGTAGATATCGATCGCCGGACGGTGGGCGGCGTTCAAAACCGCCTCGGGCACCGTCGAGGGCCCCGGGATGGCGAGAAACTCGCGGCCGGTACGAACTGTCATGGCTCTTCCTTGCTTGCGGTCGTGCCGCTAAGAGAAAGCGACCCGGGTAGGTGAGCCAGCAGCGCCATCTTGTCAATATCGACGATGACCGGGCCTCGTTATACTGTCGCGCTTTGGTACGATTGGATTAATTATGACAGCCGAGCAAACCACTGCGATCGACCCGTCGGACGACTACCTAGCCCGGGCGGAATCGATTGCCTCGATTATCGCGGACGGCGCAGCCGAGGGTGAGCGCGAGCGCCAGCTCACCGGCGCGGTGATGGACGCGTTGCACGGCGCCGGGCTGTTCCGCCTGCTGTTGCCGGCATCTTATGGCGGCGGCGAGGTCGATCCGCCGACCTACGCGCGGATCATCGAGGCGGTGGCCAAGGCCGACGCCAGCGCCGCCTGGTGTCTCGGCCAGGCCAATGGCTGCACGATCACCGCGGCTTACGTCGAGCCGGCGGTCGCCGAAGAGATCTGGGGCAACGATCCGCGCGCGGTTCTCGCCTGGGGTCCGGGCAAGGGCGAGCTGCGCGCCGACGGCGACGGCTACCGTTTGACCGGCTCGTGGTCGTTCGCCAGCGGCTGTCATCACGCGACCTGGCTCGGCGCGGTCTCGGTGGTCAAGGACGCCGACGGCACCACGCGGCGTAACGCGGAAGACAAGCCGGTCACGCGGGTCGCGGTGTTTCCCGCCGCCGAGGTCGGGTTGACCGCGATCTGGGACGTCGTCGGCCTGCTGGGCACCGGCAGCGACGCCTACGCGGTGACCGACCTGCCGGTCGCCGGCGAAAAATTGATCGCGCGGGACGATCCCGCGGCGCGGCGCGAGGACGGGCCGCTCTATGCCTTTCCCACCACCACCTTCTACGCCATCGGCTTTTCCGCCACCGCGCTCGGCATCGCCCGGCCGATGATCGACGAGTTCGTCGCCATCGCCGGGGAAAAAACCCCGCGGCTGATTCAGCAGCGCCTCGGCGACAATGCGGTGGTCCAGGCGGAAGTCGCGCGCGCCGAGGCCAAGCTCGGCTCGGCACGCGCCTTTCTGTTCGGCGAACTGGCCGACATCTGGCAAACCGTGCTCGACACCGGCGCCCTGACCATCGACGACCGGGTGCGCATTCGCCTCGCCACCACCCACGCGATTCACGAGGCGCGCTGGGTGGTCGACACCATGTACGAGCTCGCCGGGGCAACGGCGATCTTCGAATCGAGCCCGTTCGCGCGGCGCTTCCGCGACATGCACACCTTGAGCCAGCAGGTCCAGGCACGACGCGCCAATCTCGAACTGGTCGGCGCCTATATGTTCGGCCATCCGCCGCTGCCCGGCGTAATCTGACCAAATGGCCGAGCGCGACCGCGCCTGGAATGTTTTCGTCATTGCCGGCGAGGCGTCCGGCGACATTATCGCGGCGCGGATGATGGCGGCGCTAGCGCGGATCAGCGACCGGCCGATCCGCTTCGCCGGCATCGGCGGGCCACAAATGGCCGCGCAGGGTCTTGTCGGTCTATTTCCCATGCGTGAGTTGTCGCTGATGGGATTGGCCGAGATCGTGCCTCATATCCCGCGCCTGCTACGCCGCATCAACGAGACAGCACGAGCGGTCGAGAAGTCGGCGCCGGACATCGTCGTCACCGTCGATTCCCCCGGCTTCGCGTTTCGCGTGGCGCGGCGCATTCGCCATTTGCCGCTGCCGATCGTCCATTATGTCGCGCCGCAGCTCTGGGCCTGGCGACCGGGGCGCGCGCGCAAGATCGCCACCCTGGTCGACGCGCTGATCGCCGTCCTCCCCTTCGAGCCGGCGTTTTTCGCGCGCTTCGCGATTCCCTGCAGCTATGCCGGCCACCCGGCGATCGAAGGCGGTCACGGCGACGGCGACGGCGCCGCGTTCCGCGCCGAGCACGGGATCGGCGAGGACGCGCCGGTACTGGCGGTCCTGCCCGGCAGTCGCGGCGGCGAAGTCGCTCGTCTCGCGCCGATCCTCGGTGAGACCTTGGGCCTGCTCGCCACCGACCGTCCCGGCCTCACCGCCGTGGTGCCGACCGTCGACACCGTGGCCGAGCAAGTCCGCGCCGCGATCGCGTCGTGGCCGGTGCGCACCATCGTAGTCGCCGACACGGCGCGTCATGCCGACCTCTACGCCGCGAGCCGCGCGGCGATCACCAAGTCGGGCACCAGCACGCTGCACCTTGCGCTCGCCGGGGTGCCGATGGTGGTGTGCTACAAAATGCACTGGCTGACCGCGTATCTCGCGCGCCGCCTGGTGAAATTGGACTATGTGTCGCTGGTCAATATTTTGGCCGAGCGCGAGATTGTGCCGGAGTACCTGTTGGCAGACTGCACCGCGGAAAATCTCGCCGCCGCCACCGCGGCGCTGCTCGATGATAACGAGACCTGGACCCACCAGCGCGCGGGGCTCGCGGCGGTGGTGGACATGCTCAAAGTCGACGGCCGCCCACCCAGCGAGCAAGCCGCCCACATCGTCCTCGGCCACCTCGAGAAAGGAAAATCGCCATGATCAAGATCGTCTTCTGCCTGCGCCGCCGCGCCGATATGTCGCTCGAGGATTTCCAAAAATATTGGCGCGACAATCACGGCCCGCTGGTCGCCGGCCACGCCGAGACCCTCGGCATCAAACGCTACATCCAGGTCCACACCGACTTCGGCCCGCTGACCGACGCGTTGCGCAAATCCCGCGGCGGCACCGAGCCCTACGACGGCGTCGCCGAAGTCTGGTACGAAAGCCGCGAAGCGCTGGCGGCAGTCGGCAACAACCCGGACGCCCGGGCGGCGGGACGGGAGCTCTACGAAGACGAAAAACGCTTTATCGATTTGGAGAGGTCGAGCATCTGGACGGCGGAAGAGAATGTGGTGGTGGCGGGGTAGGGCCGGCGTTCCAAGCCACATACTCAGACACAGCCATGGTGCCGAAACGAGACTCGAAATGTGATTCCAAGGAACCTCACGCCGCCTTGACAGTTCTCCGCGCCAGCGTCTTCCGCAAATAATTCAGCAGGCTAATCACCGCGTATTGGCGTATTCTCTGACGATCTCCCGGCAGGCGCACTTCCTCGGTCATTGTCTGGTCGTCGAGGGCGAGGCCGAGATAGACCGTGCCCTTGCGTTGGCCGCCGGGCGCGTCGGGTGCGGGCGCCCAGGCGGTGGCGATGCCGATGTCGGCGCCGAGTAGGCGGCGGATCCCGTCGGCCATCGCCATCGCCGCCTCCGGGCTGGTCTGGGACGCGCCGTCTAGCCCGAGTAAATCGGCGGGTATGCCGTCGGGGGCGGCCGCCACGGTGCCGCGCAGCACCTCGCCGGCGCCGTCGATACCGGTCATGCGCGAAGCAATCAGGCCGCCGGTGACTGCCTCGGCGACCGCCAAAGTCAGGCCCTCAGCGCGCAGGGTGTCGAGCAGCGCGCTTTCCATGGATTGATCGTCGGTGGCGAACACCACGTCGCCGAGCAGCGCGCGGACCAGCACCTCCTCCGCCGCCAAAACCGCTTGCGCCGCGCCCTCATTGGCCGCCTTGGCGGTGATCCTCACTTTCAGGCCCTCGATGCCGCTGGCCTGGAAGGCGATGGTCGCTTTGCCGGTGCGGTCGAGTTCGTCGATGCGTCCGGCGAGCAGTTCGGCGAGACCGGATTCGGTATGGCCCCAGGTCTTGAGCACCCGGCTCTTGATCACCGCGGTCACCCCGGCGCGGCGCTGCAAATCGGGCAAAATGGTGCCCTGCATCATTATTCGCATCTCGAACGGCACCCCGGGGACGGCATAGATCACCTTGTCGCCGACCGGGCAGACCAGGCCCGGCGCGGTGCCGGGCATTTCGGCGATCGTGGTCGCGCCGTCGGGGACGTCGGCTTGCTGGAGATTGTTCTCGGTCATCACCCGGCCGCGTGATTCGAACATCGCGCGGATCTTGTCGCCGATCTCGGGCATCCGGGTCATCGACACGCCCATGATTTCGCAGATCGCTTCACGGGTGATGTCGTCCTGGGTGGGCCCCAGCCCGCCGCAGGTGATCACCGCGTCGGAGCGCTCGAGCGCGAGGCGGATGGACTCGACCATGCGCCCGAGATTGTCGCCGACCTTGGTCTGGAAATGCGAATCGATGCCGGCCAAGGCGAGCTGCTCGCCGATCCACGACGAATTGGTATCGACGATTTGGCCGAGCAACAGCTCGGTGCCAACGGCAACCACTTCGCAACGCATGAAGGATAACTCCTTTTGGTGTTTGGGGCCGTCAGCCGGGGAGGTAGGCGTCCATCGCCGGCCAATGATCCGTGGCCGCGCCGCTGGCAAAAAGGTCGTCAATTTCGTCGTCGCTGTAGCCCAATTCCCCGAGCACGCCGCGCGTGTCGGCGCCGGGCCAGGGTGCGGGCCATAAGCGGCGAACGGGCGTGACGTCGGAGCGGTGCCAGGTCTGCAGCGGCAGGGTCGCGGTGACCCCGCCGGGATGATCGAACCGCGCCAACACCACCGAGCCGCCGTTTAAGGCGACCGGCGAGGTGGCATCGACATCGATGGTCCGCATCCGCCGAACCTGTTCGAGCGAGCTGACGCGCACCGCGCCCGCCCCCGCCACATCGGCCAAGGCCGCGGCCAACGCCTCGATCGTTTTTCCCGAGACGGCGGCGGCGATCGCGTCTTCGCCACGGCCATCGGCACCCAGCGCCGCCGCCAACTCAGCGACCGAATCGAATGCGCAGGCGACGAACGCCCAGCCGTCGCTCGCCTGGTAGAGCCGGCAATGCGCGCCCTCGCCGAGGGCGTCCTGGCCCGACGGCTCGGCGCCTTGGGTCACCCCGTCGTGGTCGATCATGAAGGGGAACTGGACCAGTTGCGCACCCATGGCGAGCGAGGTGCGCACCGCCGCGCCGCCGCGCCCGAGATCGCGCGCGAGCAGGGCTTGGGCGATGCCCAAGGTCGCGGTGAAGCCGGTGATATAGTCGACGCACGACGCCACCGCGTGCATCACCGGCGCGTCCGGGCTGCCAAATCGGCTCATGATCCCAGTCGCCGCCTGCAGAACCGGGTCGAACGCCGGATCATCCTTCAGCGGCCCGCCATCGGGCCCGCCCCAGGCGCTGATCTGGCACGAGATGATAGCGGGATTGATCGCCGCCAATTGGTCGTGTGAAATGCCGAGGGATTCGGCGGAGCGATCGAGAAAATTGTGCAGCACCACGTCGGCGCTCTCGACCAGACGCGCGAAAGCGGCGCGGCCGGCTTCCGACTTGAGATCGAGAATCACCGCGCGCTTGCCCTGATTGACGTCGAGGCCGAACCACATGGTCATGCGCGGGCCGGCGAGCGGCGCCGGGTTGTCGATGCGGATCACCTCGGCACCGAACTCCGCCAAGGTACGGCCCGCCGCCGGGCCGGCGATGACGTTCGAGAGATCGAGGACCCGCACGCCCTCTAATATGGCCGTCTGGGCTTCGCCCACCGCTGGTGTCGGTTTTTCGATACCCGGCGCGCGCCAGTCGATTTCCGCGCCGGCATCTTGGCGGGGGCTGAGTTCGGGCGATGCTATCGCTTTGCCTTCGACCGACAAAAACCGGCCCGCCTGGCGGGTCTGGCCGTATTGCGGGTCGGCGAGGTCGGTCACCACCCCGCCTTCCTTCAAAGGTTGGCGCGACAACCATTCTTCGCTGGTCTGAACCACGGTGACCGGCACGTTGAGATCGCGCAGAGTCAATTCCCAATCGCGCGCGTTGCGGGTCATCAAGCGCTTGCCGACCAGGTCACGCACCCGCTTTCGCGTCTCGGGCGACATCGATCCAGCGCTGATCAGATTGTTGCCGTCGTCCTTGGTATAGGGGCTCGCCACCACCATGCCCTCGGCGACCAATTGGTCGAGCACGCCGATCGCTTGCAGCAAGGCCCGCGTCTGATAGACATGATCGGTGGCATTGACGAACACCCGGCGGCCGTCGGCGCAGGGATAATCGCCGAAAGTGGGGGGCCGAAAATCGGCGAGGTAGGCGCGCAAGGAGGCGGCGTGATCGGGCGCGAGACGCTCGGCGAATTGGCGGATCACCGGCAGCGCCACGTCGAGCATCACGGTGTCGATCGGCGGATAATTGTAGCGCTGGGGCTGGCCGTCGAATTTCGCCGCGAGCAGTGCCATCGCCGACATCACCGCGTCCGCCAATGGCACCACGAGACGCTGGCCGAGGCCGGTGCGGCGGGCGTGCAGCAGCGCCAAGATCGCGCCCAACGCGCCGTGCACCCCGCCATAGGCCGACGCCATCGGGATCGCGGTATAGAGCGGCCGGCCGCCGAGCACCGACTTGGCCATGTTGATATCGGTATAGATGCCGACGGTGGCGTCGATCACCCCTTCCCACGCCGCCGCATCCTCGTTGACGTCGCCGGGTGCAAAACCGGGGAGCGAGAGGTAGACCAGCCCAGCGTTCGCGGCGGTAAGATTGTCGTAGTTGAGTCCGAGGCGGTCTGCGGCGCCCGGCCGCATGTTCTCGATAACGATATCGGCGTCCGCGGCCAAGCTTTGCGCGCGCTCCCGACCATCATCGGATTTCAGATCGAGGGTGACGACCCGTTTGCCGCGATCGAGCATCGGATCGACGGCATGCGCCGGGTGATCAGGCCGCCGCACGTCGATCACGTCGGCGCCTTGATCGGCCATCAGCATCGCCGCCACCCGGCCGGCCCAGGCGCCGCCGATGGTGATTACGCGGACGCCGTCGAGAGGGGCTTGTGTTGCCATCGTCAGGCCGCCTCGCCCTGGTTGATCCGCACTTTGTCGACCGACTTGCCGACCACCGGGATTTCATCGTCGGCAAGTGGTTTCATCACCGTCTTGCGCGCCAGCGCCGCCGCGATGGCGGGCGCGAGCTCCTCGGCTTTGGCGCGCTCGCGTTCTTCGACAGTGGCCTTGAAGGCCGGTTGGACTTCGGCGGCGAACAGTTCCAGCGCCTCGCAGATCTCGGTGTGGCTGTTACGCCCGGCCTGCTGCAACAGGATGATTTGGTCGACGCCGGCCTCCTGGAACGACATCGCATGGTCGAGAAATTCCGCTGGGGTGCCGATCCCCGGCGCCGCCGCATCGCCGAGCGCCACCCCATCGTCGATCGCCGCGGCATGTTTTTGCGCGCGCTTCGCCTGGAACTCGCCCCACAGATCGGTGCGCCCGGGCACGGTGTCGCTGGTCACCAGCGAGCGCAGCGCATAGGCGAAGAACTCGAAGCCTTCCTGGCCGCGGCGAATCGCCTCGGCGCGTTCGGCGTGCAGCGAGAACGCCGACACCATGGCGATATTGGCGTTCACCGCATGGCCGAGCGGGGTGCATTGGTCGCTCTTGATGATGTCGTAATAGAGCGAGCTCCAGGTCCGCGCCTCGTCGGGATCGACGAACGAGAAGGCCAGGGCGCCGAGGCCCAGGCTCGCCGCCACCTTGATGGTGTCGCGATTGGTGCACGCCATCCACATCGGCGGGTGCGGCTTTTGCAGCGGTTTGGGGATGACGTTGCGGCACGGCATCGAGAAATTGTCGCTCTGGTAGCCGGGATAGGGCGTCATCACCATCATGTTGGCGATCTGCTCCGCCGCCTCGAGCGACCGCGCGCGTTTCTCCTTGGCGGAAATCCCGAAGCCACGCAGTTCGAGCCTCGTCGCCCCCTCGCCGATGCCGAAATCGACCCGGCCGTTGGACACCAGATCGAGCGAGCCGAGCCCCTCGGCGGTGCGCGCCGGGTGGTTGTAGTTCGGGATGACCTGGCGAATGCCATGACCGACGCGAATAGTCTGGGTGCGCGCGGCGGCGGCGGCCAAGAACACTTCCGGCGCCGAACAATGCGAGTATTCGTCGAGAAAATGGTGCTCGACCGCCCACGCGTAATCGATTCCCAGTCGGTCGGCGAGGACGATCTGGTCGAGCGCCTCGTTGAACAGGCGATGCTCGTCGCCCTCGCCCCAGGGCTGGGGCAATTGAAGCTCATAAAACACGCCGAACCGCATTCCGTCCTCCTAACGCGCGACGATCACCGGCCGCCGCTCAGCTCATCAAGCGGCCTACGATATTGCGGTTTGAGAAAAAGTCACCCTCGACGACTGAGTGGCGTCTATGCCGACCACGCGGATGTCGGAGAATTCGCGCCCGGGAGGTGGTCTAAGCGGTGGCGTACCAGATCATTTCGCGTCCACTCTCGCCGACCGGCACGATACGCTCGATGCGGGCGCGGGCGGTGAACGCGGCGACGAAGGCGTCGCGATCGTAGCCGGCGAAAATGTCGTTTCGAAACGCTAGCATGCGCTGGATTTGGGGGTCGGTCTTGGGAATGAACTCGACCAGGCCGACTGGCGCCAGGCTGACCAGCCAATCGACGACACCGGGCACCGGGATATTGCGCCCGATCGCCAAGTGGTGCACCAGGGCGAGCGCCAGCAGCGCGTCGGCGGGCCCGCGCTCGGCCATGCCCGGGCGCTCGGCTTGCGCCCACCCCTGGCTCGGGGTCGGGTTGGCGAGATCGGCTAACAGCGGGGTGAGCCAGGCGTCGCGCCGCCGGGCCTCGATAAAGGCCTGACTGACCGCATTGGTATCGGCGTCCCAACCGACCACGTGCGCCGCACCGGCATCGCTGGCGACGAACGAAAACTCGCCCGCGTTACAGCCGATGTCCCACAGCATGCGCGGCTTGACCGCGGCGACGAATTCGCCGACCAAGGCCGTCTTGGCGACCCGCCCTTCGTCGGCGTAACTCGTCGCGCTCGAATAGTCGCCCCACACGGTGACCTGATCCTTGAGCGCCAGCTGGTCGATCCAGCCGCGCAGGCCGCGCAACATCGCCTCCAGCACCGCTTTCGGCAATTTCGGTTTGGCGACGTCGCGGCCGACCTCGACCTGGTCCTTTTTGCGCGCGAGATTGGCCAGCATGGTCGGCGCGATCACATGTTTCCAGACCCGCGGCGACAGGCGCTGGCGGAACGGCAGGACGCGGCGCAGGTCCGCCGCGGTAATGCCTTCGAGGGCGCCGCGATACCAGGCGCCGGGGCTCACCCCGACCTTGGCCTCGAGCAGCAGCGGATAGAGAAACTGCTCGCAGAACTGCCGGTGGCCGTCCCACAGCCCGCCCTCTTGATACGGCCGGAACGAGAGCACATCGATAAAGATCGGCCGCGGACCCTCGAACTGGATGTTATAGGCCGAGGAATCGACCAGCGTGACGTCCGCCGCCAAGGCCTCGAGATGGACATCCAAATGAAGCAGCGCCGCCGCCTTGAGCGCCTCGAACCCCCATTCGTAGGGATAGGAAATAAATGGCAGGCGCGGATGCGCGACGTATTCGTGGGATTCGTCGAAATCCGCCGGCGCGTCTATCGGATCCGAGGCGATAACCGATCCTTGCGCCGCCAGGCGATCGAGCAGACCGGTGTCGCGCACCGCGCGCCAGTCGTCAATGCCTTGCGGGCTGATCGCGCGGACGATGCGATCGCCGTCGTGATAGACGCGTCCCGCCGGGTCCCTGAACGAGCCCGGATCTGGTCGGAGACTCACTGCTTGGGACGAAGCCGGCGGGTAAATTGCCCGAACGTCTGTTTCAAGGAATACCAATAGAGCTTGATAATAACCAGAAAGCCAGCCACCCCGCCGAGCAGCAATTGCAGCAGGATGCTGCCGGTGCCCGGATCGAGATAGGCGTGCGCGGGCGCTACCGCGATACCCATCAAGAGCCCAGCCGCAACCAGAACTTCGCTAACTTTACAAATCATGGTGCACCTAACGATTTTTCGAAAATAGGTTGGCGCGGCCCCGCAAGCCGCATCCACGGATTTCGGTTTATGGTAATAATATATGATCCTTAGCCGGTGGAACCAACCCCGCCGAGACCACCCTCTTCCAACCATTTTGCCAGTGGCGCCGGCACTCGCTCCGCCATCGCCCGGGCATAGAGCGCGAGTTCCTCGTCATCGAGTTGGCCGCGCCACTGGCCGCTGGTGCCCTTGTTGAAGAACCGCGCGTTGTCGTGCCACGCCTCGCGGTCGGCACCGGGCGCTAGGCGGTCGGCATTGTGGCGCATGCTCTTGAACGTCGCGGCCTCGACGAGCGCCGGCCAAAGCGCGGCATCGACCGTGATGCCGAGAATTTCGGCAATCCGCCGCATCCCGCCGTCGAGATCGGCCACCAGATCGGCGAAATGCACGAAATGAACATTCGGCAAATGGCGAAACCGCCAGAACGTGTTGGCATGGTGGAGCACCGACCACGACGGCCAGCCGTCCTGCTCCCAGGCGAACCAGCCGCGGGTCATCCAGACGCGAAACAGCTCGTGGATATCGTCGGGCATCTCAGGCCACGCGCCGCCGGACTCGGGCTGACGCGACTTCGAGTCCGCGTTGCTGTTCTGAATATGATTGTGCATCGAAAAAAAAATGTCGCGCGGGTCGCGGGCGATGAACAGATAAGTCGCGTGCTCGAAGAACGGCATGCCGTCGAGCGGCGTATGGGTCTTGATGAAACGGCGATGTTGCTGCGCCTCGAGCAACGCCAGAATATCCTCGATCGGCGAGGTCAGCCGTTCGAGCCACGGCGAAATTTTGCTCAGCGGCCGATCGAAGCTGGTTCTTTGCAGCACCAGCAGCGCGCAGATCATCTGCAGCCACGTGGTGCCCGCCTTGTACGCGCTGCAGACGAAGATATCGTCGTCGCGCGGTTTGAAATCGGCCCACCGTGCGGTGTCGAAAAACGCGTGGTCGTAGCGGTGCAAAAGCTCGGGTCGCGCGGGCTCGGTCAACGGGCCATCCTCGGGTCGGTGTTCGTCGGTCAATGGTCGCAGCAACCGAGCCCCCGATGCAAGCGTCGGATGCGCGGGGCGGTCCTCCAGTTTTCGCTGACTGTCTTGACAAATTACGAAAATTACTTATATTTCTGTCTATACAGAAATAAGAGAACAAAATGAACCTTACCCCGATCATGGAACGCTTCGTCCTCCACTGGGGCGAAATGGGCACCCGCTGGGGGGTGAACCGATCGGTGTCGCAAATCCACGCGCTGCTCTATTTGTCGCCCGATCCGTTGCCGGCGGACGAGATCACCCAAGTTCTGTCGATCGCGCGCTCGAATGTGAGTACCAGTCTGAAAGAGCTGCAGGCGTGGGGGTTGGTGCGGATCAGCCACGAACTCGGCGACCGGCGCGATCATTTCGAGACCGACAAGGATATGTGGGTGCTGTTCAGCACCATTGTCGAGGAACGCAAGCGCCGCGAAATCGACCCCACCCTCACCGTATTGCGGCAATGCGTGATCGATGCGGCGGCCGATACCGAAACGCCCGACGACGTCAAACAACGCATAAAGAACACGCTCGAATTTCTCGAAAGCCTGTCGGAGTGGTACGACCGCATCAAAACCTTGCCGCCTGCGACCTTGGCGACCCTGATGAAGCTGGGCGACAAGGTCGCGCGGCTGCTGAAAAGGAAAAAGTAGCGGCATATTTTTTTGCTTCGATATTTCTGTTTATTCAGAAATTACTGATGAAACAATCATGCGGATTGGGGGTAGATATGGCAACCAACCAGCTCACCAGCGCCTGGTCACCGGCGCTCATCGACCGCGAGGCCCCACCGCCCGGCGATATTGCCGCCGTGATCGGCGGCGCCGCCTGGTGGCGCCTGACCGACGACATCCGCCGCCGTTTCGCCTGCGCCGCGGGCCACACGCAAAGCCAAACCTTCAAAGGCGTGATGACGGTGGTGCACAGCTCAAAGGCCGGGCGAATCCTGGCCCACTTCTGCCGTTTTATCGGCACGCCGTTGGCGCCGTTCACCGGATCGGACGTGCCGGTGACAGTCCGTGTAAATCCCTCGCCGCTTGGCCATGGCGTACAGTGGGTGCGCGAATATGCCTTCGCGACGGGGCAAAAGGTGATCGTTCGCTCGACCAAGATCGTCTATCCCGCCGGCGGCCGATTGCTCGAATTGGTCGGCGGTGGGTTCGGCATGCTGCTCGACGTGTTCGAGAAAGACCGCGCGCTGCATTTCGTCAGCACCCGCTATTTCTGGCAAGGCTTGGGCGTCCGCGTCTATCTGCCGGCCCACCTGTCGCCAGGCATCGCGCACGTCACCCACACCGACATCGGCGACGGCCGCTTCCGCTTCATGATCGCCATCACTCCCCCCCTATTGGGGTTGATGTTTTATCAGGACGGCGTTTTCACCGAGGCAGGAGAGGCCCGATGACCGCACGGTTCAAAATCCTCATCCTCGGCGGGACCGGGACCTTCGGCGGCAGGATCTGCCAGCGGCTAAGTCGCGCGGCGAACCTGCAGGTAATCGTCGCCGGGCGAACACAGTCGAAAATCGATGCCTGTGTGGCCCACCTCCGCCAAATCAACCCCGCCGCCGGCGTGGACGGATACGTGTTGACGCTCCCCGATACTCTTGCCCAGGCGCTGCTGGAGACCGGCGCCCAACTCGTGATCGATGCGTGCGGTCCGTTCCAAGGGCAAAATACCGAGATTGCGGAGACCTGCATTCACCACGGCGTCCATTATATCGACATCGCCGACGACCGTGATTTCGTCCGCGACATCGATCGCTTGGACCAAGCCGCCAAGCTAAATGGCGTTCTGGTGATCAGCGGCGCCAGCACGGTTCCCTGCCTGTCATCCGCCGTGGTGGCGGATTTGGCCGAGGATCTGGCCGATATTCACGCGATCGCCATTGGCATCGTTCCGGGCAATCGCCAACCGCGCGGTCGCGCGGTGGTGGAAGCGATCTTGAGTTACGTCGGCCAACCCATCCCCCGCCGCCAAAACGGCGAATGGCGGCACGTCCACGGCTGGCAAGATCTGCGGCGGCGAACTCTACGCGGTCTCGGAGTCCGCTGGTTCGCCGCCTGCGATGTGCCGGACACGGTTTTGTTGGCCAACCTTTATCCGTCAGCGCGCACGATCACCTTCCATGCCGGACAGTCACCCGTTGTTTTTCGTCGTAGTATATCAATGACTTAAGCCCCCTATTTGTCCAACCTCGACGGAAGGTTGGACAAGATTTGTTCGGGTTTCGTGCTGAGTCTCGCCATACCTCTCGTCGTGAGCATCGACCTATTCGCCGCTGCGGCATAGCGGCTCGCCTCCTTGGCGGTCCGGTGGGCGAGGAAGGCCATCACCTCCCATTCGGTCGCACCGGCCTCAGCCAAGCGCCGGGCGCCGGCCTTCCGCAGCCCGTGCGCCGAACAGTGCGGTAAGCCGGCTTCTTCGCACCTGTCCCTGAACCAGTTGCCGAGCGGTGAGGCGCTGTAGGCCTTCGCTCTCTCCCCGTGCGCCAGCAGCATCATTTGGTCCGGCGGCAGATACGCCAGTTCCTTCGCCAACTCGGCCACGATTGGCAGGTCCACTTCCTGGCCGGTCTTCCCGCGTCGATAGAAGAGGCGAAGGCCGCGTATGCTCGCCCGGGTGAGCGTCGCCGCGTCTTGCCGGGCAGCACCCGTCCCTAGGAAAATCTCAAGCGCCAGCCGTGCCTTCGTTCCAGTCGGAAACTTGGCCCGGAATACCTCGATCTCGTCGTCAGTCCAGGTGTGATAACCCTCCGACCTCTCCTTGTGCGTATCCGCCAGCGCGGCGGGATTTTGGCCTTGGTAGCCGAATCGTTTCGCGGCGAATCGGAAAAGCTGGGACATATCCTTTTTGAGGCGGTTCGCCGCAGACGGCCCGCCTTTCTTGCACATCAGCGCCTCGATATGGCGCGGTTCAAGTTGGGCATAGCGCGCCCGACCGATGGCTTCCTTGATCCAGTCCTGGCGCCAGCGTTTGTCCGCTCGCGTCCTATCCGCCAAGTTCCGAAATGCGGTGCTGGCCAGATACGCCTCGATCAGATAGCCGACGGTGCCGGCCTTCGCACGCCGGCTCGCGGGCCGGACGCCCTCGGTCGCCTCATGGTATGCCGCGCGGAATTCCGTCGATCCGATGACGCCCGGCAAGTAGCAGTCGACCTTACGGCTTTTGATCGTGCGGCGGAGCCGGTATCGCAGCCGGCCGTGCCGATCCCGTACAACCGTGACGCCGGGGAAGGGATTGCGCCTGCGGATCATGTGAGCCTCTCGATCATGGCGTCGATGTCATCGCCCGGGCCGGCAATCTGGGAAGCCTTGCCCGCGACGACCGTAAGCTTGGTGCCGTCCGGCTTGTCGATCTCGACACGGGCTTCGTCATAACCGGCATCGCGCGCGGCTTTCAGGCAGCGCCGGATTTCGGCTTGCGTGACGGTGGCT
>JAKZSU010000165.1:0-18461 GCA_047517485.1 Alphaproteobacteria bacterium | reverse complement strand
ACTTTGTTACAGATCCTCTCGGTGACCCTCTTCGAGAAAATGCCCATACATCAAGCACTTGCGGGAGACGAAAACAGATGCAACGCTTCGCAAATAACCAACCAATTGAATTTATTCGATTTTTAACCGGACACTAGTGTGAAGTGGTCATGAGCGAAATCCACCCGGCCGGCGAATTGGCTTCCGTATCCGTCTCGCTCGGCGAGACCTATCCTGAAATTCGCGAAGGTGTACGTGCGCTATGCGCCGAATATCCCGGCGAATATTGGCGCGAGCGCGATCGTGAGCGCGCCTATCCGACCGAATTCGTCGTCGCCCTGACCAAAGCGGGCTATTTGGCGGCGCTGATTCCCGAGGAATACGGCGGCAGCGGATTGCCGATCGGCGCCGCCGCGGCGATCCTCGAGGAAATTCATCATGCGGGATGCAACGGCGCCGCGTGCCATGCCCAGATGTACATTATGGGAACCGTCCTGCGGCATGGCTCGGCGGCGCAGAAGACCCTGTATCTTCCGGGAATTGCCAGTGGCGCGTTACGGCTTCAGGCGTTCGCCGTGACCGAACCGACCACCGGGTCCGACACCACCCAACTGCGCACGGTCGCGGTACGCGACGGCAACGATCGCTATGTGGTCAACGGCCAGAAAGTCTGGACCAGCCGCGCCGAGCATTCCGATCTGATGCTGCTGTTGGCGCGCACCACGCCGCTCGACGAGGTGAAATCGCGGCGCCACGGACTGTCGGTTTTCCTCATCGACATGCGCGACGCGGTCGGCAATGGCCTCACCATCCGGCCAATCCGGACGATGATCAATCACGCGACGACGGAAATCTTCTTCGAAGATCTGTCGATTCCCGCCGACTCGCTGATCGGCGAGGAGGGCGAGGGTTTCAGCTATATCCTCGACGGCATGAATGCCGAGCGGACCCTGATCGCGGCGGAATCGATCGGCGACGCGCGATACTTTATCGAGCGCGCCACCGCGTATGCCAACCAGCGCGTGGTGTTCGGCGCGCCGATCGGTCGCAATCAGGGTATCCAATTCCCCTTGGCGCGGGCGCACGCGCAGACCGACGCGGCGGAAATGATGGTGCGCAAGGCGATCGCCCTGTTCGAGGCCGGTCGACCGTGCGGCCCCGAGGCCAATATGGCGAAACTGCTCGCTTCCGAGGCGGCGTGGGCGGCGGGCGAGGCGTGCATGCAAACCCATGGCGGCTACGGCTTCGCCGAGGAATACGATATCGAACGCAAATTCCGCGAGGCCCGGCTCTATCAGGTGGCGCCGATTTCGACCAACATGATCCTCGCCTATATCGGCCAGCACGTGCTCGGCATGCCGCGGTCCTACTGAAGTGGGCGCCTTGGACGGACTCCTCGTGGTCACCCTCGAGCAGGCGGTCGCCGCGCCGTTTTGTTCCTCGCGGCTTGCCGATGCCGGCGCGCGGGTGATCAAGATCGAGCGCGAAGGCGGCGATTTCGCGCGCGCCTACGATCGCAAGGTGAACGGTGACAGCGCCTATTTCGTGTGGCTCAATCGGGGCAAGGAGTCGTTAATCCTAGATATCAAACAACCACGTGATCTTACTGTATTACAAAATATAATTTCGAAATCAGATGTCTATATACAGAACCTGGCGCCGGGCGCCGCGGCGCGCGCTGGTGTCGGCTCGGAGGCGATGCGCGCGAGCAATCCGCGGCTGATTACCTGCGACATATCCGGCTATGGCGAGGACGGGCCGTATCGCGACATGAAAGCCTATGATCTCCTCGTCCAGGCCGAGACCGGACTGTGTTCGGTCACCGGCGACGCCGAGGCCGCGAGCCGGGTGGGGGTCTCGGTATGCGACATCGCCGCCGGGATGAACGCGCACAACGGTATTCTCCAGGCGCTTTACGCGCGCGAACGAAGCGGCGAAGGCGCCGGCCTCTCGGTGTCGCTGTTCGGTGGCATGGCCGACTGGATGAACGTGCCGTATCTCTACCAGGTCTATGGCGGGGCGGCGCCGCCGCGTATCGGGCTTAGCCATCCCTCGGTCGCGCCCTATGGCGCGTTTGCCGCCAGGGACGGGCGCCAGGTGCTGATCTCGATCCAGAACGAGCGCGAATGGGTGATGCTGTGCGAACAAGTGCTCGAGCGCCCGGATATGGCGACCGACCTGAAATTTTGCGACCCGGTCAAGCGGGTGGAAAACCGCCCAGCGTTGGATGCGGTTATCGCCGAATGCTTCGGCCTATGGGACCGCGACGAACTCATGGACCGGTTGCGCGCGGCGCGCATCGCCTGCGGCGCGCTCAACGATGTCGAGGATCTCGCGGCGCACCCTCAGCTTAGAACCATTCGCTATGAGGCGCAGTCCGGCCCGGTCGACGTAATCGCGCCGCCGGTCGTGGTCGAAGGCGCCGACGACAGCTACCGGCCGGTGCCCCGGCTCGGCGAGCATTCTGAAAAAATACGTGCGGAGTTTGCCCGATGACCGACGCGAGCGTGAACGACTGGATCGGCCGAACGCGAGAGAGCCGCGATTTGATCGCGCCGTTCCAGGCCGCCGGGATGGCGGCGATGCTGGATTACGAGTCCGGGCCCGGCGACGATGGCGACTTGCCGCCGGGTTGGCATTGGATGTACTTCGCCAATACCGCGCGCCAGTCGGCGCTGGGCACCGACGGCCATGAATCGCGCGGCGAATTTCTCCCCCCCATCGACTTGCCGCGTCGCATGTGGGCCGGCAACCGCTTGGCTTTTCACCGACCGCTCAAGGTCGGCGAACGCGCGCGCCGCGACTCCGAGGTGGTGAAGATCGACCAGAAGCAAGGCCGCCAAGGCCCGCTCGCCTTCGTCACCGTCCATCACCAATATTCCGGCGAGGACGGTCTCGCGCTCGAGGAATGGCACGACATCGTCTATCGCGCCCCCGCCGCCCCGGGCGCCGCCGGGCCCGAGCCGCAGGCGCCGCCGATGGCGGCGGTCTGGCGCCGCCGACTTACCCCTGACGAGGTCATGCTGTATCGCTATTCCGCGCTGACCTACAACGGCCACCGTATTCACTACGATCATCCCTATGTCACTGGCGAAGAGGGCTACGAGGGTCTGATCGTGCACGGGCCGTTGACCGCGACCTTGCTGCTCGACCTGATCGCCCGCGAACAACCTTCAAAACAATTGACTGGCGTTCGTTTCCGCGCCCTCCGCCCGGTCTATGCCGGACGTGATCTGACCCTCGAGGCGGCGCCGACAGACAGCGGGATCGAAGCCTGGGCGGTCGACGCCGACGGCGCGGTGGCGATGCGTGCCGCGATCACCGTCGCATGACCGGCCGCGCCATGACCGACCAGCCCGGACCGACCTCGCACACCTACTTCTCGCAGCGTCTACGGCTGCATTACGTCGATTGGGGTAACGAGGGCGCGCCGCCGTTGCTGCTGGTCCACGGCGGTCGCGATCACTGCCGCAATTGGGACTGGGTGGCGCAGGCGTTGCGCCACGACTATCACATCATCGCGCCGGATCTGCGCGGCCACGGCGACTCGCAATGGATGATCGGCGGCTCCTACGAGCTGATCGACTATGTCTACGACATCGCGCAATTGCTGCATCAGACCCAGCTCACCCCGGTGACCATCGTCAGTCACTCGCTCGGCGGCATGATCAGCCTGCAATACGCCGGGCTCTATCCCGACAAGGTCAAGAAATTGGTGGCGATCGAGGGTGCCGGTCCGTCGCCGACGATGCTCAAGAAACACTACGCGAAATCGCTCGACGAGCGCTTGGTCGGTTGGGTCGATACCATCCGCAAGCTGTCGGGCCGGCTGCCGCGGCGCTATCCGAGTGTCGAGGAGGCGTTCCAACGGATGCAGGACGAAAATCCGCATCTGTCGCCCGAGCAGGCGCGTCATCTGACCGTCCACGGGGTCAACCAGAACGAGGACGGCACGTTCAGTTGGAAGTTCGACAATTACGTCCGGGTGTTCACCCAAACCGGTCTCAACGAGGATCAGGTGCACGAACTTTGGTCGAAGATCACTTGTCCGGTGCTCCACGTGCGTGGCACCGAAAGCTGGGCGAGCGATCCCAACGAGGACGGCCGCGCGGCTTTCTTCGAGAACGCACGGGTGGAAAATTTCGCGGGCGCCGGTCACTGGGTGCACCATGATCGGCTCGACGATTTTCTGGCCCTGACTCGAGAATTCTTAGCCGACTAGAGGAATCCATGGAATATCAAAAACTGGGCCGCAGCGGGCTCACCGTCTCGCGGCTCTGTCTCGGCACCATGTTGTTCGGCGGGGTGACCGACGAGAAGACCTCGAAACGCATTTGCGACATGGCCCGCGATGCCGGGATCAACTTCATCGACACCGCCGACGTCTATAACTTCGGCACGACCGAGAAAGTCGTCGGGCGCGCGATCAAGCGCCAGCGGGCGGGTTGGATCCTGGCGACCAAGGTCGGCAACCAATTCGATGCCGAGGCGCACAACAAAGCCGGCCTGACGCGACGCTGGATCGCCCACCAGCTCGACGCGTCGCTCAAGCGGCTGGGGACCGATCACGTCGATATCTTTTATTTCCACCGCGAGGATTTGGACACTGCGCTGGAAGAATCGGTGTCCGCGATGGGCGATGCGATCCGCGCCGGCAAGGTGCGCTATTTCGGCCTGTCCAATTTCCGCGCCTGGCGCCATGCCGAGGTGGCGCGACTGTGCGATCAAATCGGCGTTGATCGGCCGATCGTCAGCCAGCCGTATTACAACGCCTTCAACCGCACCCCCGAGAACGAGGTGTTGAAGGCGTGCGAGCACTACGGCATGGGCGTGGTGCCCTACAGCCCGGTGGCGCGTGGGGTGCTGACCGGCAAGTACAAGCCAGGCGAGAAGCCGCGCAAGGGTACCCGGGCGGGGCGTGCCGATGTCCGCATGATGCAGACCGAGTTCCGCGAGGACTCGTTGCGCTTGGCGCAAACCGTGGTCGCGCATGCCGAGGCGCGCGGCATGACCCCGGCCCAGTTCGCGGTCAATTGGGTGCTGGCCAACCCGTTCATCACCGCGGCGATCGCCGGGCCGCGCACGGTGGCGCAAATGAAGGATTATCTCGGCACCTTTGCGCACCAGTGGACGGCGGAGGACGAGGCGCTGATCGACTCGTTGGTGCCGCAAGGCCACAACTCGACACACGGCTTCATCGATCCCGGCTACACCATCGAGGGCCGGCCGGTCGCGTATTAAAGCGCGTCCTCGGGGATTGCCATTACGGTCGCTTTCGCCGCCATGATCGGCCCCACCAGCGCCGCCGCGGGCGGCAGGTATTGCTCGGCGAAAAAGCGCGCGGTGTCGATTTTCGCGGTGTAAAACACGGTGTCGCTATCGCCTGCTTGAAGCTTGGCCGCCGCCTTGAGCGCCGCCTCCGCCATCAGCCAGCCGCCGGCGATGAAACCGAGCATCCGCATATAGGGGGTCGCGCCCGATGCCGCGGCGATCGGGTCGTCGCGGAAGGTTGTCGCGATCCAGGCTGTCACGCCTTCCAGCGCGTCGATTGCCGGGCTAAGCACCGCGGCGATCGCGGCCAACGAGGCGTGGTTCGCGCCGTTCAGATCCCCGACCGTCGCCCGCATATCGGCGATCAACGCGGCCGCCGCCTTGCCGCCGTCCTGTTGCAGCTTGCGGCGCACCAGATCGAGCGCCTGGATGCCGTTGGTGCCCTCGTAGATCATCGTGATCCGCGCATCGCGCATATGCTGGGCGGCGCCGGTTTCCTCGATATAGCCCATCCCGCCATGCACCTGGACCCCGATCGAGGCGACTTCAAAGCCTTGGTCGGTGCTCCAGCCCTTGGCCACCGGGGTCATTAGATCGGCGTAGCCTTGCGCCCGCGCGCGTTGGTCTTTATCGGCGCCACGCTTGGCGCGATCGAGCGCCGCGCCCACCGAATAGCACAGGACCCGCATCGCCTCGGTCCGCGACCGCATGTCCATCAGCATGCGGCGGACGTCGGGATGGCGGATGATCGCCACGTCTTCGCCGCCTCGCTCGCCGATCATCGTCCCCTGGACCCGCTGGCGCGCCCAGTCGAGCGCCGCTTGATAGGCGCGTTCGGCGATCGCCAGGCCTTGGACGCCGACACACAGGCGGGCGTTGTTCATCATCGTGAACATGCATTGGATGCCGCGTTGCTCGCCGCCGATCAGATATCCGATCGCGCCGTCGTCGTCGCCATACGACATCACCGCCGTCGGGCTCGCCATGTGGCCGAGCTTATGTTCGAGCGAGACCACGCGGAGGTCGTTGCGCGGCCCCAGGCTGCCATCCTCGTTGATCAGGAATTTCGGCACCAGGAACAGCGATATCCCCTTCACCCCGGCGGGCGCTTCGGGGGTGCGCGCGAGCACCAAATGGATTACGTTCTCCGACATGTCTTGGTCGCCGTGGGTGATGAAGATCTTGATTCCGGTGATCCGATAGGCGCCGTTCTCGGGTACTGCCTTAGTGCGCAGCGCGCCGACGTCGGAGCCGGCGTTGGGTTCGGTGAGGTTCATCGTCCCCGCCCATTCGCCGGATATCAGCTTGGGCAGGAACCGCGCCTTTTGTTCGTCCGTGCCGTGATTTTCGATCGCGTCGACCGCGCCCTGGGTGAGCATCAAGCCATCGGCCAAGGCCATGTTCGCCGACTGCCACATTTCATTGAGCACGGTGGTCATCATGGTGCCCAACCCCATGCCGCCAAAGTCCGGGCTGCCGGCGACCGAGCCCCACCCCGCCTCGCACCATTCGCCGTACAAGGCGGCGAAACCATCGGGCATGCGAACCACGCCGTTGACCAGGCGCGCGCCTTGCTCATCGCCGCTACGGTTGAGCGGCGCGACTTTCTCGGACGCGAATTTCCCCGCTTCCTCGAGCACCTGGCTCACCAGATCGGGAGTCAGCGCCTCGAGCCCGTCGAGCTTGGCAAGCGCGCCAAACCCGATCATCTCGTCGAGCACGAAACGCATATCCTTGAGCGGCGCGGTATAGCCGGTGGCCATGGTCGGACTCCTCTAAATCACTTCGCCTGGACGCTATCGCGGATCGTGCGGAAAACCGTAAAGTCAGCCGGGAAGTTCGCCGCGCCCGAAATGCCGACGATCCGCAGATAGTCATCGCCCAGCATCCTCACCCACTGAACAATGGCAACCGGTTCTTTGGTCTTGGTTGCCCGCGCTCGCGCGACGATCTCGAAGCCGTCACCGCCGGCAAATCGGACAGTGCCGCTATGTTCGATGGTGACGTGTTCCACACTGGCGATAGACGTGATCGCATGTCTGGAGACGGTCTCGGCCGTCAATGCCACCGTCGACTCTCTGGCAAAGGACCGCGTGATGACCAGTAACGGTTGCTCCGCCACCTCCACGATATCTTTGGGTCCGCGAGTCAGAATGATGGTGTTTCCCGCCAGCACCCGCAGGACACGCATGGTGTCGGTCGACTGGATTGTGAACGGCAACGCGGCGACTTGTTCGCCAACGGTCAAGGCCGCCAGGCTTTCGATCGTTGTCAGGGAGTCGTCGATCGCGGCCTGGAGCTCTCCCGGTACGGGTGCGGGTATTTGTGCTGTGACCAGCGCGGTGAAGTCGTCGAAGTCGATGATCGCAATCCATTTCTCGAAAGTTATTCCGGAATTGACTTGCCGACCTTTTAACAATACCGCGGGCACGCCGTCGATACGCACCGCCATTCTCGACAGGACCGTGATTTCTTTTGAGGCCCAGGCGGCGTCGGACAGGCCAGAGACCTCGTCGTATGCTTCCGCCGGCATTTCAACGATCAGTATGCTGCCGCTCACTCCAACGTCGATAAATCCGGTGAACGTATCGCTTGGGACGAAGCCCGGAGGCGGCACCAAGCCGACGCGACTGCCCGGGACAAAGACGGGTTCGGCGGTCGCGGGACCGATCCACAAGGAACCACAAGTCAACGTGATCAGCATCGCAAAACGCAACATGACGTCACCTGAGAAACGAGGGTTAAATCACTTTGCCCGGGTTCATGATTCCGAGCGGGTCGAACGTTGCCTTGAGCCGGCGCATCATGTCGACCTCGATTGCCGGGCGATACTTTTTCAAGGCCGCGCGCTTGAGCTGGCCGATCCCGTGCTCGGCGGAAAAACTGCCGCCCATCTCATGCACCAGATCGTGGATCGCGTCGTTCAGTCGCTCCCATTCGCCGAGAAACGCGGCCTTGTCGGCGCCCTCGGGCTGGGTGACATTGTAATGAATATTGCCGTCGCCGGCATGGCCGAACGTCACCGGCCGGGCGCCGGGGATGGTGGCTTCGGTGATCGCATCGGCGCGGCGGAGGAAGTCGGGAACGCTGCTCACAGGCACCGAGACATCATGTTTGATACTACCGCCCTCGGGCTTCTGCGCTTCGGAAATATATTCGCGCAAACCCCACAGGTTCTTGGCTTGTGCGTCGCTCGCGGCGATTGTGCCGTCGAGCACCAGGCCGTCGGCGATCGCGCTCTCGAACAAGCGCTCCATGACGACGTCCAGACCCGAGTCGACAGCTGAAGAGGACATCTCGATCAACACATGCCAGTCATGGCGCCCGCCCAGCGGGTCGGTGACGGCGGGAATGTTGCGGGTTACGAACTCGACGCAGCGGCGCGAGACGAGCTCGAACGCGGTCACCGCGTCGCCACTCGCTTCACGCGCTCGGATCAATAAAGCGAGCGCCGCGTCGGCGTCGGGGATCGCCACCCAGGCGGTTTTCACGTCGCGCGGTTTTGATGCCAGCTTGAGCACGGCGGCGGTGATAATGCCGAGCGTTCCCTCGGCGCCGACGAACAGGTGCTTGAGGTCGTAACCGGTATTGTCCTTGCGTAAGCTCCGCAGTCCGTCCCAGATCGTGCCGTCGGCCAACACCACCTCGAGCCCGAGGACCTGGTCGCGCGCCATGCCGTAGCGCAGCACGTTGGTGCCGCCGGCGTTAGTCGACAGGTTGCCGCCGATCTCGCAACTGCCTTCCGCCGCGAGGCTGAGCGGCAGCAGGCGGTCGGCGTCGGCCGCGGCCGCCTGCAGATCGGCGAGGACGCAGCCGGCCTCGGCGCACAGCGTATAGTTCACCGGATCGATGGCGCGAATCCGCTTTAGCCGCGAGGTGTTGAGGATGATCTCCTGGCCGTGGGCGTGCGGCACCGAGCCGCCGACCATCGAGGTATTGCCGCCTTGCGGCACGATCGCCAGCCGCTGCTCGGCGCAGAGCCGGACCACCGCCGAGACTTCCGCCGTATTGGCGGGCCGCAGCAGGATCGAGGCCTTGCCGTGATACTTGTCGCGCTGGTCGATCAGATGTGGCGCGATCCGTTCGGCATCGGTCACGCAGCCGGCGTCGCCGACCAACGCCCGAAAGCGCGCGGCAAGCGCGTCGATGTCCGTGAGTGCGGTAGCGGTCATCGCCCGGATGTAGCCCATAGCCGAAAGCCGGGCAAGGGCGGCGGGTCAGCCCGCCGCCGCGCGTCGCAGGCGATCGTTGATCGCGGCGCCGAGGCCGGTGTCGGGGATCGGCATGGTGGCGATCGCGGCCGCGCCGCTGGCGTCGAGGTCGTGCAGCATGGCGAACAGGTTTGCGGCTGCTTCGTTGAGGTCACCGGTCGGGCTCAAATTCGCGGTCGCCACTGCGCCGGTAAGCGGGTCGGGGCCGAAGGCGAGCAGCGCTTCATTGCCGACCACCGCCTCCGCATCCAGGCGTAGTCGCGTCTTTGGCGCGTAGTGGCGGGCGAGGCGGCCTGGCGCCTTTGGCTCGGCATCGCTGCCGTCATCGACGACGATGCCGCGGATCGCGGTTTCGATATCCGCCGCCGTCACCCCACCCGGTCTGAGCAGGCGCGCCGGCTCTACCGTGAGATCGACAATGGTCGATTCCACGCCGACCGGACAGGCCCCGCCATCGACGATCAAATCCACCGCGTCGCCCAGGTCGGCGGCGACGTGATCGGCGGTGGTCGGGCTGATCAGACCCGAGCGATTGGCGCTCGGCGCGGCGATCGGCCGTGCGACGGCGCGCAAAATGGACTGCGCCAGGGTATGACCGGGAACTCTAAGCGCCACCGTATCGAGACCGGCCAGGGCCAGCGACGAAATCTTGGCGTTGTCGCGACGCGGCAAAACCAGGGTGAGGGGGCCGGGCCAGAAACGCGCCGCCAGGCTTTCGGCACGGCGATCGAATTGCGCCAGCGCCCGCGCGGCCTCGGCATCGGCGACATGCAGGATCAGCGGATTGAAGCGCGGCCGCGCCTTGGCGGCATAGATCCGCGCCACCGCCGCGTCATCGGTGGCGTCGGCGCCCAGCCCATAGACCGTCTCGGTCGGGAACGCCACCAATCCGCCTTCGGAGAGCAGTGCGGCGGCTTGCTCGACCGGGGTCATCGGCGGTCGAGCACGGGCTCCAGGCGATCGAACGCGGCCCCCAGAAGCTCGGGCGTCTTGGCATAGCAAATCCGCAGGTAATCCTCGCCGCCTTCGCCGAAAGCGATGCCCGGTGCCAGGCCGACTTTCCGTTCGCTGAGCATTTGCTTGGCGAAGTCCCGGCTATCGGTGACCCCGTCAACCGAAAAGAAGGCGTAGAAAGCCGCGTCGGGCCGAGTCAGGTGAACCCGTCGCATGGCGCCGAGGCGCTGCTGGACGATGTCGCGGGCGATACGATAGCGTTCGACCAATTCGGCGACGAAGGGCTCGCCGTCGCGGACCGCGGCGATCCCGGCATACTGCGTGCCGGTACTGGGCGAGGCGACATTATATTCGTTGAGATTCTCGATCACCGATTCGAGCGCCTGTGGCGCGGTGATCCAACCAAGCCGCCAGCCGCTCATCGCCCAGGTTTTCGAGAAGCTGTTGACCACCAGGACCAGGTCTTCCGGGGTCGCCAGTTCGAGAAACGACGGCGCCACCGGGCGGTCGAACACCACTCGCGCATAGACTTCGTCGGCGATTAGCCACAAGCCACGCGCGCGGCAAAAATCGAGCACCGCGGCCTGGGTCTCGGAGTCCATCATCCAGCCGGTCGGATTATTCGGTGAATTGACACAGATCGCGCGCGTGCGCACGTCGCAGGCATCGAACAGCCGGTCGAGGTCGAGTCTCCAGCCGTCGCCGGATCGGGTAAGCGGCACTTGGTGGACTTCGCCGTCCATGATCTCGATGCAGCGAAAGAAGTTCGGCCACAGCGGTGTCACCGAAACGATGTTATCGCCTGGATCGATCAACAGTTCGGCAATCATCATCAGCGCGTTCATCCCCGCCGAGGTGACGGTAATCCGATCGACACCGATGTCGCGGTCGTAGAGCCGGCTCGAATAGGTCGCCAAGGTCTCGCGAAGCGCCGGCACCCCGCTGTTATGACTGTAGAAAGTTTGACCGTCGCGCAAGGCGCGGTCGCTGGCATCGACGATGAACTTGGCGGTCGGCAGATCCGGTTCGCCGAACCACAACGGGATGACGTCGTCGGCGGCCATGCCGGCATGGGCGATTTCGCGGATCGCCGAATGGGCCAGATGCTTGACTTTGGCGCGGATCGGCAGTGCCGGGTCGCGGCCGGGCGCCGCGACCGGATTGGCGCTCATGTACGCCGGCGCTCGGCCGGGACGCCCTCGACCGCTTGGCGCAAACTGTCGACGACCTCGCGCCCGACCGGGCCGCCGTCGCCGGTCAAGCTCTCGCCGACCACCGCGCGCAAGGCCTTGGCATGGGCTTCGATGACCTCGAGCTGTTCTTCCGAGCCGACCGCCTTGCGGGCATATTCGTAAAGCGACCAGGCGATCTTGGTGACCAGCGGATAGCCATAAGTCGAGCCGTGACAGCGCATGGTATTCGCGGTGCGCGCGATATTGGCCAAGGCCCCGGCGCGTTCGACAATTTTTGCCCGCGCTTTCTCCAGACAGCGGTCGAGGATATCGACATCGGTGAGCGCGGCTTGCGGATAATGCGTGGTGCGCGCCTCGAGCACCGCCTCCGCGGCGGCGATGCCGGCGGGATCGAGCCCGGCGACGTCGTCGAGATCGCGGGTCGCCTTGGCGCGCAAGGATTCCGGTGGTCGCAGATAGCGGACCGCGGGCCGGGTCACGTCTTTTCCTCCGCCAAATCGCGGCGTTCGCCGCCGCGATAGGGAATTTCCAAACGCCGCCGGTCGGGGCCGAAATAGCGGCCGCTTTCGACAAACCGCCGCGGGCTGGCGATCAAACCGTCGATGACACTGCATAGCCGGTCGAGGGAGAGCGGCTTGGCGAGCACTTCGGTTACCCCGAGGTCGCGCATGCGAAGCATCGCTTCCATTTCGGTTTGGCCGGTCATCAGCACCACCGGCATGAAGCGATTAGGGCTTTTGAGGCTGCGGCGAATCCACTGCAGAAGGTCGCCGCCGTCGCCCGGCTCCATCGCGATCTCGGTAATCACCAAATCGATCGGCGTGGCCTCGGAGTCGGCGAGGATGGCCATCGCGACTTCGCCATTGACCGCGGTCAGGCATCGGCCGAACCCGAGCGCGCGCAGCAGGTCGTTGATCAACGCGCAAATATCGGGGTCGTCGTCCACCACCAGGACGCTCAGAAGATTTAGCCGATAGTAACTCATAGTGTCGTGTCCACCGCCGAGGCCGGCGTGATCGCTAATGGGTATTGCCCGCACACCCTACTAGATAGGGCGCGTGGCGCGAAATCATTGGCGGCACGGCATTATTCGCTACATCACCGCGCCAATGTGCCACGGCACGAACTCTTCGTCGCCATAGCCGAGCTCTTCGCTCTTGGTGCGCTCGCCCGATGCGGTGGCGAGAATTTTCTGGAATATTATCTCGCCCATTTCCGCGACCGAGGCTTCGCCGTCGGTGATCAGCCCGCAGTTGACGTCCATGTCCTCTTCCATGCGGGTGAACATCGTGGTGTTGGTGGCGAGCTTGATGCTGGGCGTGGGCTTGCAGCCAAATGCCGAGCCGCGGCCGGTAGTGAAGCACACCACGTTGGCGCCGCCGGCGACCATGCCGTTGACCGAGGTCACGTCGTAGCCCGGCGTGTTCATGAAGCAGAAGCCCTTGGCGGTGATCGGGTCGGCATATTGAAAGACATCGACCAAGTTGGTGGTGCCGCCCTTGGCGACCGCGCCGAGAGATTTCTCGAGGATCGTGGTCAAGCCGCCGGCCTTGTTGCCGGGCGAGGGATTGTTGTTCATCTCGGCGCCGTTCTTCGCCGTGTAATCCTCCCACCACAACACGTGCTGGATCAGCTTGTCGCCGACGCCCTTGGTCTCGGCGCGCCGGGCCAATAGATGTTCGGCGCCATAGATTTCCGGGGTCTCGGCGAGCACCGCGGTGCCGCCATGGCGGACCAGGAGATCCGCCGCCGCGCCGAGCGCCGGGTTCGCGGTGATCCCCGAATAGGCGTCGGAGCCGCCGCACTCGAGACCGAGGGTCAAATGACTGGCCGGCACGGTGGTCCGCGCCACTCGGTTGGCGTCAGGCAGCATCTCGCGCACTCGGGCGACGCCCTCGGCGACGGTCTTGCGGGTGCCGCCGCTGTCCTGGATCGTCATCGCCGCCAGCATTTTGCCGGTTTGCCAACCGTGCTGTTCGAACATTCCCTGGACCTGATTGACCTCGCAGCCGAGACCGACGACGACGATGCCGACGAAGTTGGGATGCGATTTGTACCCGTTCAGGGTGTTCTGGAAAAAATCCCATCCGATGCCCACGTCAGGCGTGCCGCAGCCATAACTTTGTACCAGCGCGACCACGCCGTCGATATTGGGATAATCGGCGAGCGCGTCGCCCTTGAACGCATCGGCGATAAAGCGCGACACGGTGGCCGAACAATTCACCGAGGAGACGATGCCGATGTAATTGCGCGTCGCCACCCGGCCGTCATCGCGGACGATGCCTTGAAAGGTCGCGCGCTCGGCGTCGGGCACCATGACGGTGGGCGTTGCCTTGGTGCCATAGGCATAGTCGCGCTCGAACGTCTTCATCTCGACGTTCTGGGTATGGACGTGTTCGCCCGCCGCGATGTCGGTCGAGGCAAAGCCGATGATTTGATTATATTTGCGGATCGCCTCGCCGAATTTGATCGCGCACACCGCCACTTTGTGGCCGACCGGGATTTGCATCGCCGTCGTCACTGGCTCGCCGGGGATCGCGGTGTCGGGGGCAATCGTGGTTTTCGCCGTCACCACATTGTCGGCGTCGTGCAAGCGGATCGTCAGGATATCTGCGGACATCTCGCAACCTCTGTATAGCGGTTATTTCTATGAATGCCTCGAAATAGGCGCATTCAGAGTGTCGCGCAAGGTCTACGTCGCGGTGTTTGCACAAGGGTCTTGCGGCAAACTTGCTCTGGCCGCTATTGTCGCGCCGCCGGCGTGGGGGGTCTCGCGCCGGTTTCCACGCGCAGTGAAATAGGGAGAAGACATGTCGGCCGCACCGTCGCTCGCCGTCGTTCCTCTGTCGCGCGATCGAAAAGACCACCTGACGAAAGGCACATCCGACGCATGAGACTCGACGGCAAGACCGCGCTGATCACCGCCGCCGGGCAAGGCATCGGCCGGGCCGCGGCGGAGGCCTTCGTTCGCGAGGGCGCGCGCGTGTTCGCCACCGACATCGATCAGGCAAAAGTCGCCGATATCGCGGGTGCCGAAGGGTTTGCGTTGGACGTAACCGACGCCGATGCGATCACAGCGGCGCGCGAGCGCACCGGCCCGGTCGATATCCTATTCAATTGTGCCGGCTATGTCGCGGTGGGCTCGATCCTCGACTGCGATCGTGCCGACTGGGACCGCTCGTTCACCATCAATGTCGACTCGATGTTGATGATGATCCAGGCTTACTTGCCCGCCATGATCGAGAACAAGGCGGGGCGCATCGTCAACATGGCCTCGGTGGCCTCGAATATTAAGGGCGTGCCCAACCGCGCCGCTTACGGCGCCACCAAGGCGGCGGTGATCGGTCTGACCAAATCGGTCGCCGCGGACTATGTCGGCGCCGGCGTGACCTGCAACGCGGTGTGTCCGGGGACCGTCGATACCCCGTCGTTGGGCGAGCGCATCGATGCGTTCGACGATCCGGTGGCGGCGCGCGCGATGTTCATCGACCGCCAACCCATGGGACGGTTGGCGCGCGCAGCGGAAATAGCCGAGCTCGTCGTGTATCTGGCGTCCGACGAAGCCGAGTTCATGACCGGCCAGGCGATCGCCATCGACGGCGGAATAAGCATTTAGAACAATTCACCACACCAATCTGACCGCAGCGGTCAGGGAAGGGACCGAAAATGAAGCTTGTACGATACGGCCGGCCGGGAAAAGAAAAACCGGGCCTCATCGATGGCGACGGAAAATTGCGCGATCTCAGCAAGAAAATCGCCGATATCACGCCCGACACTTTGTCGCCCAAGGGTATGGCCAAGCTCGCCAAGATCAATGCCAAGCGGCTGCCGCTGGTCAAGGGTCGCCCGCGCTTTGGCGTGCCTTGGAATACGCCTGGCAAGCTCATCTGCATCGGCCTCAATTATGTTGATCATGCCAAGGAGACCGGCAATCCGATTCCCAAGGAGCCGATCGTATTCCTTAAGGCCAATAGCTCGCTGAACGGTCCCAACGATACCGTAATGATGCCGAAGGGCTCGAAAAAGTCTGATTGGGAGGTCGAGCTCGGCGTGGTCATCGGCACCCGCGCCGACAATGTCAGCCAGAAAGACGCGCTCAACCATGTCGCCGGCTACACGATTTGCAACGACGTCTCGGAGCGCGAATGGCAGATCGAGCACGGCCCGACCTGGACCAAGGGCAAGAGCTTCGACACCTTTTGTCCAATCGGCCCCTGGCTGGTCAGCGCCGACGAGGTGGCCAATCCGCAGCGCCTCGACATGTGGCTCGACGTCAATGGCGAGCGTTGCCAGACCGGCAACACCAAGAGGATGATTTTCGGTGTCGCCAAGCTGGTCAGCTATCTCAGCAAATTCATGCCGCTCAATCCCGGCGACGTGATTTCGACCGGCACCCCCCCGGGTGTGGGCTCGGGCTTCAAGCCGCCGAAATTTCTCAAGAAGGGCGACGTAATAACCCTCGGAATCGACGGCCTGGGCCAGCAAAAGCAAAACGTGATCGCCTGGCAGCGGACCTAGTCGCCGCCGCGTGCGGATAATGAGGGGGAACGATGAAGCCATCGGTGTTCGTCCATAGCTGGACGCCTGACGACGTGTTGGCGGAACTCGGCCGTCACTACGATGTCGATTACGCCAACATGTTCGAGCTGGGGATTCTTCCCGAAGAAGAAATCGTCGCCCGCGCCGCTGGAAAAGACGGGCTGGTCATCCTTTTGGCGCCGGTCCCGCGGGCGGTATTCGAGGACAACGCCGGCACACTCAAAGTCTGTGCCAGCGTCTCGGTCGGTACCGACAATATCGATGTCGCGGCGGCGACCGAGGCCGGCGTGCTGGTGACCAACACCGCGGGGGTGCTCGACGATGCGGTCGCCGACATGGCGATGGGACTGCTGCTGGCGATCGGCCGGCGCGTGGTCGAGGCCGACCGCTACGTTCGCGCCGGCCTGTTCCAGACCTCGGGATTCGAATTGTTCTGGGGCGCGACGGTCAAGGGCGAGACCCTCGGTATCATCGGCATGGGACGGATCGGACGCCAAGTCGCCGCGCGCGCCAAGGGCTTCGGGCTCGATATCCTCTATCACAATCGCAACCGCCTCGACCCGGCGCTCGAGGCCGACGCCAACGCGACCTACTGTCCGCTCGACGAGCTTCTGCAGCGCGCGAAATATGTCATCTTGCTGACCCCGCTCACCCCCGAGACCCATCACATGATCAACGCCGATCGTTTGTCGTTGATGCGCGACGATGGGTATCTGATCAATATCTCGCGGGGGCCGGTGGTCGAGGAGGAGGCGCTGATCGAGGCGCTCAACGGCGGGCTGATCGCCGGCGCGGCGCTCGACGTTTATGAAAACGAGCCGAATTTCGCGCCGGCCTTGGCCGAGCTCGACAATGTCGTGCTGACGCCGCATATCGGCAGTGGCACCGTCGAGGTTCGCCACAATATGGTGCGTCTCGCGGCGAAGAATCTGATCGCGGTGCTGTCCGGCGAGCCCGCTCTCAACCCCATCAACGCCCCCGACTGAGGCAGCCCGCATGGCCTACGAAATCGATCTCGGCGACAAACACGTCTTGATCACCGGTGGCGCCAGCGGCATCGGCTACGGCATTGCCGTGGCGATGTTGCAAGCGGGGGCGACGGTGACCGTGACCGCGCGGACCAAGGAAAGCGTCGAGCGGTGCGAGACGGCGACACCGCATGGCGAACTCGCGGTGCGCCGGCTCGATGTAACCAATGATCTGGCGATCGAGGAGATGCTCGGCGATTTCAAGCGCCTCGACATTCTGGTGAACAACGCGGGCAAGGTCATACGCGGCGGCAACGAGGTGCGGCCAGAGAATTTCGCCGACGTCCTCAACACCAATCTGATCGGCACCCTGCGCATGAGTTACGCGTGCCTCGGCAAGCTGGTGATTGCCAAGGGCTGCATTCTGAACATCGCCTCGATGACCAGCTTTTTTGGTTCCGCGGCGGTGCCCGGATACGCCGCGAGCAAGGCGGGCGTCGCCAATCTGACTAAATCCCTGGGCATTGCCTGGGCGCCGCAAGGGATCCGCGTCAACGCCATCGCGCCGGGCTGGATCGACACCAAACTGACCCGACCGATGATAGAGAACCAGCCCGAGCGTTATCAGACGATCATCGAGCGCACGCCGATGAAGCGGTGGGGAACGGCCGATGAAATTGGTGGCGCGGCGGTGTTTCTTTGTTCGCCGGCGGCGTCTTTCATCACCGGAACGACAATGATCGTCGATGGCGGCTACGCCGCCGCGTAAAGCCGCCGCCTTTCGCGGAATTCGAGATAAGAGTACTGTGCCGGCTAACGGTAGGTAAGGGAGCAAACGTCATGCGTGGGTGGATTGTTGGATTGATAGTTGGTGCGGTCGGGGGGCTCGCGGTCGGCGTATTTGGCCTGGGTCAAAGTGGGTCCGACGAGGTCGCGGACACAGCAACTGATACCATTGACACCGGCCCGTCCGGCGCCGCGGTCAAACTGAAGATGGCCAGCGCTTTCGGCAGTCAATGGCCGATCCAGGGCGATCTCGCGATGCGCCTGGTTGATCGGGTCGATGTGGTTTCCGGCGGCAATTTGAAGATCCAGTTTTTCGAACCCGGCGCGCTGGTGCCGCCGCTGGAAATGTTCGACGCGGTCTCCTCCGGCGCGATCGACGCGGGCTTTACCACCGCTGGTTATTGGGCCGGTAAGATCCCCGCTGACCTGAGCCCCAAAAGTACCCTCATCTGATAGGAGAGTCCGTCACAGAGGAGACGGACATGAGGCAATCACGGTTCACGGCCGAACAGATCATCGCGATTCTGGCGGAGCAGGAGCGCGGCATGAGGACGGCGGAG
>JAKZSU010000164.1:0-18396 GCA_047517485.1 Alphaproteobacteria bacterium | reverse complement strand
ACTTTGTTACAGATCCTCTCGGTGACCCTCTTCGAGAAAATGCCCATACATCAAGCACTTGCGGGAGACGAAAACAGATGCAACGCTTCGCAAATAACCAACCAATTGAATTTATTCGATTTTTAACCGGACACTAGTGGGATGACCTATGAGATCAAATGCTCTCATTGGTGTAAGGGCGAGGAATGCGATCCTATTCATTAACGTGTGTTCAAATGGAAGTGAGATAATTAAGGTCAGCAGGCTACGGCTCCCACTAGCCCCCCGGCGTCACCCGCGTCTGTTGCGGTTTCAAAAATCCCAAATCACAGCCTTTATCCGCTTGCTCCACCGTTTCCAGGTGCAGCTTGAGCCAGCCGCGGTCGGCGCCGGCGTGCGCCGGGGGCGGGGTCCAGGCGGCGCGGCGCGCTGCCAAGGTCTCGTCATCCACTAGCAGTTCGAGCCGGCGCCCCGGCACGTCGAGGCGGATGCGGTCGCCGTTCTCGACCAGGGCGAGCGGGCCGCCGGTCGCTGCTTCCGGCGCGGCGTGGAGGACGATGGCGCCGAAGGCGGTGCCGCTCATTCGCGCATCCGAGATCCGCACCATGTCCTTGACTCCGGCTTGCGCGAGCTTTTTCGGGATCGGCACGTAGCCGGATTCGGGCATGCCCGGCGCGCCGATCGGGCCGGCGTTGCGCAGCACCAGCACGTCGTCGGCGGCGACGTCGAGGTCCGGGTCGTCGATGCGGCTGGCCATGTCTTCGAGGCCGTCGAAGACCACCGCGCGGCCCTCGTGAGTGAGCAGATCCGGCGAGGCGGCGGACTGCTTGATGATCGCGCTATCGGGCGCCAGATTGCCGCGCAACACCGCAATGCCGCCCTCCGCCGCCAAGGGTGAGGCGAGGGGGCGGACCACCTCTTGCGCCCACGGCGCCGGTGCCGCGTCGAGTTCTTCGCCCAGCGACCGGCCGGTGACGGTGAGGCAATCAAGATTGAGCAGCGGGCGCAGCTCGCGCAAAATCGGCGCCAGGCCGCCGGCCTTGAACAGATCCTCCATGTAGTGGCTGCCGGATGGTTTGAGATCGACGAGGACCGGGGTCTCGCGGCCCATGCGGTCGAACGCCTCGAGGTCGACTTCGATGCCGAGGCGGCCGGCGATCGCGGCGATATGCACCAGCCCATTGGTTGAGCCGCCGGTGGCGTGCAGGATGCGCAATGCATTGGCGAACGCCGCCGAGGTCATCACCTTGTCGGGGGTGAGGCCCTCACCGATCATGGCGACGGCGCGTTTTCCGGTCGCCTCGGCGATCCTCAGGCGGTCGGCGTGGACCGCCGGGATCGCCGCGCCGCCGGGCAGCATCATCCCCAGCGCCTCGACCATCAGCGCCATGGTGCTCGCGGTGCCCATCACCATGCAGGTGCCGGCGGTGGTCGACAGCTGGCCGCCGACTTCCGTAATCTCTTCGTCGTCGAGCTCGCCGGCGCGGTAGCGCCCCCATTGGCGGCGGCAATCGGTGCAGGCGCCGAGCCGCTCGCCGCGCCACGAGCCGGTCAGCGTCGGCCCGGTGACCAGTTGGATCGCTGGCAAGCCGGCGCTCGCCGCGCCCATCAGCTGCGCCGGTACCGTCTTGTCGCAGCCGCCGACCAGGACCACCCCGTCCATCGGCTGGGCGCGCACCATCTCCTCGGTGTCGATCGCCATCAGATTGCGGAACAGCATGCTGGTCGGCGCGAGGTAAGGCTCGCCGAGCGAGATCGTCGGGAACTCGACCGGTAGCCCGCCGGCAACCATCACCCCACGCTTCACCGCCTCGACCAGCTCGGGCACGGTGCGGTGGCAATTGTTGAAGCCCGACGGCGTCGCCGCGATACCGATCACCGGGCGCTCCATCGCCTCGTCCGAAAGCCCCATCGATTTGGCGAAGCTGCGGCGCAGAAACCACGAAAACCCGGCATCGCCATAATGCGTCAAACCGCCGCGCAACCCTTTGCCCTTCGTATCGTCGCCCATCGGATGGGTCCCCTTAATCAAGTGGCATCGACGACCGTCATAACACGCTCGCTCTGGGTGATCGGCATTGTATGGTGGCGGCCATGAAATCGATCAGCCTGACCGAAGAGATTTACGCGTACCTGATGGACCATTCGGTGCGCGAGAGCGATATCCAGCGCCGGCTCGCCGCGGCGACCGAGGAACTGCCCCATGCGCTGATGCTGTCGCCGCCGGAAGTGGCGCAGTTTCTCGGCCTGCTGGTCGAGATCACCGGCGGGCGGCGCTGCCTCGAGGTCGGCGTGTTCACCGGCTACACGACCTTGGCGATCGCGCTCGGCTTGCGCGACGACGGCCGGGTGGTGGCGTGCGATATCGACGCCGAGACGGCGGAAGTCGGCCGGCCCTATTGGCGCGAGGCCGGGGTCGAGGACCGTATCGATCTCAGGATCGGGCCGGCGGACGAAACCTTGGCCGCGCTGATCGACGGCGGCGCGGCGGGGACCTACGACTTCGCTTTCATCGACGCCGACAAGACCGGCTATGCCGGCTATTACGAACAAGTTCTGACCTTGCTGCGGCCGCGCGGCATGATGGTGGTCGACAACGTGCTGTGGGATGGCGCGGTCGCTGATTTGGGCGCGATAAAAACCGAGAATACCCTGGCCTTGCGCGCCTTCAACGACAAGGTGCACGGCGACGAACGGGTAACCATGAGCCTGCTCCCGGTCGGCGACGGCCTGATGCTCGCGGTCAAGCGCGGCTGAACCACCCTTGGTATCAATCGGCGATATCTTCCTCGGCGAGAGGAACGATGCCGCAGGCGATGCGCGAATCCGCGGCCATATTGGCGTGGTGAATAACCAGGGCGTGGCCGCGCATCTCGCTAACCGTCACTTTATCCGCGCCGGCGACCAATTGCGGCGGCTTGAGGCTCAAGGTTCGGGTCACTTCGCCGTCCGGTGTCACTTCGATCTCGCCAAGCTGTCCACGCACCCATCCGTCGTCGACGCCATCACCAGTGTAGACCGGGCCCGGCGCATCGCAATTCGGACTGTCGTGCAGCCGGACCGCGTATGTCCCCGGCGCAAGTCCGGAAATATCGAACAGCAATGTCGCCAGCGAGGTGAACCAGCTGTCGACCAGTTCGACGACACCTAATTCGACGCCGACCCCGTCGTGATCGATGCGATGGATGCGGACCTCGGTCCAGTCCGCCGCGACCGGGGCGGCTGACAAAAAAACCAGAACCGAAATTCCAATAAACCATGATCGCTTCATCCGGGCTCACTCCATCGTACTGTTCGATCGATCGCCAGCGTGCTGGATACTGTGCCATTGATCGTATCGTGGCTGTTCAGAAAACCGTCTCCGCGCACAGGGCCATTACGTAGAAAGGCGCATGTTCCGGGACGCGTGCATCGCTTACCGCGACGAACGCGAGCGCATCGTCCACCGACTCGAACAGGCCGTGATCATTGATCCTTGGCCCCCAGTCCCGGCGCAAGCCGGCGCGTTCTTCGTCGCCGTAACCACAATTGGACAGACCGCTGATAAAGCCGGTATCGGCGACATCGAAACCGATCACTGGCCAGCTGTCCGAAGGGCCGAGCACCGGCGCCGGGCCGTCATCGAGAAGGCGCCAAAAATCGTCCCCAACCGGCGATCGGTCGAGCAAAAGATCGATGCGGATGCGATGCGCGGTTTTCTCCGGTGCCGGCAGCAGGTCGAGGTTCGACCACAGTCCAAGCACCCAGCCGCGCATGTCGGCGCGATCGACCGGATCGCGCTGATCGCCGTCGATCGGCGAAGGCCATACCAGGCTATCGACCGATTTGGGCCACGCGACGTCGTCGCGCAAAAGATACAGCGCGCGCCGCGCGTCGGTCCAATCACGCGCGAGAAAGGCCGCCGCATCGTCGCGCAAATCGAAGCAAAGGGGGATCATCCGCTGTCGGCGGTGGGGTCGCGCGTCGCCAGCTCGGCGATCAGCGCGCGCTTTTGCTCATCGGACAGTTCCAGCCAGGTGGCGATCTCGGTCACCGACCGCCGGCAACCGTCGCACAAATAGGTGCGACGATTGATCCGGCAAACACCGGTGCAGGGCGAGATTACGGCCATGTCGCGTTATCCGCCCCGGCCGCCACCAAGCGTCGCCGGGAAGCCCTCCACCCTTGCGGGGGAGGGTTTGGGTCGGAGGTCGGCGCCGATCCAAGCTGTCCACGCTCAATCCGGTCGGTACCACCCAGCCGGTCCCCCCACCCTGCCTCCCCCGCAAGGGGGGAGGGGAAATAATGTGGCAGGGTGACCACCAAAATACCGCGCCCTAAATGCAGCGGCCGCCGTCGATCTCCAGCATCGTGCCGGTGATGAAGGCGGTATCCTCGTCGGCGAAAAACAGCGCCGCGTTGGCGATGTCGTTGGGCGTGCTCAGCCGCCCCATCGGCACCGTCGAGATGAACGCCTTGCGGCCCTCGATCGGGTCGGCGTTGCCGAGGAAATCGGGCAGCATCGCGGTCTCGCCGGCGACCGGACAGAGTCCATTGACGCGAATCTTGTCGCCCGCGACTTCGAGGGCAAGCGCGCGGCACAGCGGCACCAGCGCGCCCTTGGTCGCGTTGTAGGCGGCGAGGTTGGGGCGCGGGCGCAGCGCCGCCGTCGATACGGTGACGATGATCGATCCGCCGCCCTGGGCCTGCATGATCGGCACCGCGGCCTTGGCGCCGAGAAACACGCTGCGCACGTTGATGCGGAAGATGTTGTCGAAGAAATCGTCGTCGGTTTCCGCCAACGGGCACGGGCTCATGCCGATCGCCGCGTTGGCGACGAAGGTATTGACCGCGCCGTAGGCATCGCGGCAGGCCTGCATCATCGCCTTGTTGGCCGCCGACTCGGCGACGTCGGTTTGGACGAATATCGCCTCGCCGCCGACGCTTTTGATCTCGTCGACCACCCGCTGGCCGCCCTCGGCATCGATATCGGCGATCACCACGCGGGCGCCTTCCTGGCTAAAGCGCTTGGCGATTCCCTCGCCGAAACCCGACCCTCCGCCGGTTACGATTGCTGCTTGTCCGTCTAGACGACCTGCCGACATTGTCATTCCTCCTTGTGGCCCATTTGCGCGGCACTGTTGCCAAGGCGTCGAAAAATTGCAATCGCTTTGCGCGCGCGTTGCCAATCACCGAGCGAGCCGTGATGACCGAAGCCGGATTTCGTCAGCCCCAAGATGTCGTCGCCATGGCGTGGGAGCGATTAAGCGATTGCTTGGCCGAGGCCGGGATGACGTTCGATCCAACCTGCGCGCCACGCCAGTTTTCCGGCGGCATGGGCAATCTCAACTATCTGATCACCGTCGATGGCGCCGAGGCGGTGCTGCGCCGCCCGCCGCTTGGCCCGATTCCCCCCGGCGCCAACGACATGAAGCGCGAGCACACGGTGCTTAACCGGCTATGGAGCGCCTTTCCGATGGCGCCGCGGAGCCTGTTCTATTGCGCCGACGAAGACGTGCTCGGCGCGCATTTCCTAATCATGGAATACCGCGTTGGCCGGACGATCCGGGGCAGTGAATGGCCGGCGGAAACCGACACGAGCGCGCGCCACGATATCTGTCGCCTCGTGGTCGAGACGTTGGCCGCGCTGCACGCGGTCGATCCCGCCGCCGTGGGGCTCGGCGACTTCGGCCGCCCCGACGGCTTCCTCGAGCGCGCCGTCCGCGGCTGGGCCAAGCGCGCGACCATCGCCACCGACGGCATTGCAGGCGGTCCAACCGAAGAAGTCGCGTCATGGCTCGAAACCAATCTGACGCCCGGTGGCGCGGCCACCATGCTGCATAATGATTTTAAGCTCGATAATATGTTGTTCGCCGAGGACGACTGGCGGCGGCCGGTGGCGGTTCTCGACTGGGACCAGGCGACGCGGGGCGATCCGCTGTTCGATTTGGCGACCTTGTTGAGCTATTGGAGCGAGCCCGGCGATCCGCAAGCGATGATGCTGCTCGATCAGATGCCCACCGGGGCACCCGGCTCGATGACCCGGGCCGAGGCGCGCGATCTCTACGCCGAAATCACCGGGCGCGATCTCTCGGATTTCCGCTTTTTTCGCGCACTTGGCATGTTCAAGCTGGCGGTGGTCTTCCTCCAGCTTTATGCCCAGTATCGCCGCGGCACGGTGAGCGATCCGAAGTATGAGCCGTTCGAGGCCGTCGGCCACGGCATCATGGAAATGGCGCACGAGGTCGCGCGCGGCCGCGCCGAATAGAGGACCACATGATTGATTTTTCGCTGACTTCCGAGCTCGAAGATCTGCAAGCGCGCACCGAGGCGTTCATCCGCGACGTGGTGATCCCGTACGAGGGCGATCCCCGCGAGGAGGCGCACGGCCCGACCGACGCGCTCAAGGCCGAACTGATGGACCAGGCGCGCGATGCCGGATTGCTGAGCCCGCATGTGGCCAAGGACTGGGGCGGCTTGGGGCTGAACACCGCCGAAATGGCGGTGGTGTTCGAGGCGGCGGGCTATTCGCTGCTCGGGCCGCAAGCGCTCAATTGCGCGGCGCCCGACGAAGGCAACATGCATCTGCTCGAAATGGTGGCCAACGAGGAACAGAAGGAGCGCTGGCTGCGGCCGCTCGCGGCGGGGCACATGCGCTCGTGTTTTTCGATGACCGAGCCGCGCGGCGGCGCCGGGTCGGATCCCAACATGCTCGCCGCCACCGCGCGGCAGGACGGCAATCATTGGGTGATCAACGGCGACAAGTGGTTCATCACCGGCTTCGACGGCGCCAAGCTCAACATCGTCATGGCGCGCACCGCCGACAAGATCGAGCGCGGCCAGGGCGCGACCATGTTCCTGGTCGACAACGACGATCCGGCGATCGAGCGAGTGCGGGTTCAGGAAACCCTGGAATCGAGCTTCGCCGGCGGCCATTGCGAGATCCGTTTCAACGATCTTCGGGTCAGCGCCGATCACGTGCTGGGCGAAATCGGCGAGGGCTACAAATACGCCCAGGTGCGGCTCGCGCCGGCGCGCCTGACCCATTGCATGCGGTGGCTGGGGGCGGCGCGCCGCGCTCACGACATCGCCACCGCCTACGCCATCGAGCGCGAGGCGTTCGGCCAGCCGCTGGTCGAGCACGAGGGCGTCGGCTTCATGCTCGCCGACAACGAGATCGACATCTACACCAGCCGCCAGGCGATCTGGCACACCGCGTGGCTGCTCGATCAAGGCGCCCAGGCGCGCCAGGAATCGTCGATGACCAAGGTCTATTGTTCGGAGGCGGCGTTCCGCATCGTCGATCGCTGTATGCAGGTGCTCGGCGGCATGGGCATCACCACCGACACCTTGATGGAGCGGCTGTGGCGCGAGATCCGACCGTTCCGCATCTACGACGGGCCGTCCGAGGTTCACCGCTGGGCGATCGCCAAACGCGTGGCGTCACGGGCGCGCAAGGCCAAGGGGTGATCACCCTCGGCGATATCGAGGCGGCGCGCGCGCGCATCGCCGGCCAGGTGCGAACCACGCCGATGCTCGACGCCAGCCTCGCGAGGTCACCGGTCGCCGCGGCCGGCGTGCCGTGGCTCAAGCTCGAGCTGTTGCAAATCGGCGGCTCGTTCAAGGCGCGCGGCGCGAGCCACAAGGTGGCGACCCTCGACGATGACGCGCTGGCGCGTGGCCTGGTCACCGCTTCCGGCGGTAATCACGGCATCGGCGTTGCCTATGCCGGCTGGCGCGCCGGCGTGCCCGTGCGGGTCTATCTGCCGCGCTCGACCCCGCAGGCGAAAATCGCCGCGCTCGCCGACTGGGGCGCGGTTCCGGTGACCCACGGCGAGGTTTGGGACGAGGCGAACAATAAGGCGTTGGCGGTGGCTGATGCGGAAGGATTGACGTATGTCCATCCCTTCGCCGACGCGGACGTGGTGGCGGGCCAAGGCACGCTGGCGCTGGAGATCGTCGAGGCATTACCAAACGTGAGCCTGGTGGTCGCGGCGATCGGCGGTGGCGGGATGATCAGTGGCCTGGTGATCGTGCTCAAGGCGTTGCGCCCGGACATCCGGGTCATTGGCGTCGAGCCGATTGGCGCGCCGACGTTGCGCGATAGCGTGGCCGCGGGCCACCCGATCACCCTCGACGCGATCGAGACGAACGTGGGGGTGCTCGCACCCCGGCAAAGCGCCGCGCTCAATGTCGATATCATCGGCCGGCTGGTCGACGACATTGTTCTGGTCGGCGACGATGAGATGGGCGCCGCCGCGCGCTGGCTGTGGCGCGAGTTCGGCGTCGGTGCCGAGCTCGCCGGCGCGGCGGCGGTCGCGGCGTTGCGCGAGGGCCGCATCCCGAGCCGAGCCGACGAGGTAATCTGCGCGGTGGTGTGCGGCGCCGGCACCGATGGGATGGTCGACTCGGCGGATCAGGCCGGGTAACTAAGCGTCACAAATCACCATGCCAGGGAGGGCGCAGTGGCAATTCAGCGCGATCAGCTCGCCGCTTTGACGGCGGCAATATTCGAAAACGCCGGCAGCGGCGAGGCCGAGGCGCGGACCATCGCGACCCATCTGGTCGAGGCCAATCTGGTCGGTCACGACAGCCACGGGGTGATCCGCGTGCCGGGCTATGTGCAGTGGGTCGAGGACGGCAAATTGGTGCCCAATCAATCGATCTCGGTGGTGTTCGAGAACGACGCGGTGGCGGTGGTCGACGGCAACTTTGGTTTTGGCCAGGTGCTCGGCGAACAAGCGGTCGCGCTGGGCATCGAGAAGTGCAAGAAGAGCGCGCTGGCGATGGTGGCCTTGCGGAATTCCGGCCATGTCGGACGAGTCGGCGACTGGGCGCTGCAGGCCGCCGAGGCGGGGCTGTTGTCGATCCATTTCGTCAACACTTCGGGTGGCGGCATCCTGGTCGCCCCGTTCGGCGGTATCGATCGCCGGCTGTCGGCCAATCCGATCGCCGCCGCCGTGCCGGTCGCCGGCGGCAAGCCCATTCTGATCGATCTGTCGACCTGCGTTATCGCCGAGGGAAAGATCAGGGTTGCTCGTAACAAAGGCGTCCAAGTGCCTGAAAACGCCATTGTTAATAGTGACAGAAAACCGACCACGAGCCCCGATGATTTCTACGCCGATCCGCCCGGCGCGATCCTTACCATCGCCGGCCACAAGGGCTACGCCTTGTCGGTTTTGTGCGAGGTCATGGCCGGCGCGATTTCGGGCAGCGGCTGTAGCAACCCGCTCAATCCCTCCGCCAAGAAAGTCGTCAACGGCATGACCTCGATCTACATCGACCCGGCCACGATAGCGGGCGACGCCTTCGGCGGCGAAATCACCGGTCTGATCGATTGGGTGAAAGGGTCCACCAAGGCCGATCCGGATGTCGATATCCTGATGCCGGGAGAGCCCGAGGAGAACACCAAGGCGGAACGCCTGGCCGACGGGATTCCCCTCGACGACAGGACCATCGGCCAAGTGGTCGAGGCGGCGCAGCGGGTTGGGCTCGGCGACAACAAGATCGCCGCGCTGTCGGGTCTCTCACTTTAGGAAAATCGAGAAACATGAAAATTTCATCCGAGACACTGTCCGGGTTCGCCAGTGACATTTTCACCGCCGCTGGCTGCGCGCGCGACGAAGCGGATCGCATCGGCCACTATCTGACCATCGCCAATCTGACCGGCCATCCCAGTCACGGGGTGATCCGGGTGCCGCGCTATGTCGCGATGATGGAAAAACAGATGGTGTTTCCCGGCAAATCGATCACCGTGCTGAAAGACACCGACGTCATTGCCGTGGTCGACGGTCATTTCGGCTTCGGCCAGACCATCGGCGAGCAGGCGGTCGATCTCGGGATCGCCAAAGCCCGCAAGCACGGCGCCTCGGTGGTCTCGATCCAGAATGTCGGCCATTTGGGGCGGATCGGCGATTGGCCGACCCGCGCCGCGGCCGCCGGCATGGTATCGATCCATTTCGTCAACACCTCGGGCATCGGTCTGCTGGTCGCCCCCTTCGGCGCCTCCGAGCGCCGCATGTCGACCAATCCGGTGGCGATCGGCGTGCCGGTCGAGGGCGACGAGCCGGTAATTCTCGATTTCGCGACCTCGATCGTCGCCGAGGGCAAGGTCATGGTGTCGGTCGACGGCGGCGCGAATCTGCCCGACGGCGCGTTGATCTCGGCGGCGGGGGAAATCACCACCGATCAAGAAGTGATCTACGGCCCAATCACCGACGCCCGGCCGCTCAGCGCGAGTACCGGCACCGGCGCGATCCGCGCGATGGGCGATCACAAAGGCTCGGGCCTGGCGATCATGTGCGAGCTCTTGGCCGGTGCGCTCGGCGGTGGCGGTGCCGCGAAGCCCGGCGTCACGGAAATGTCGAACGGCATGCTGTCGATCTACATGGACGCGGCCACTTTCGACGCCGGCGGCGGATTTGCCGATGAGGTCGCCAATTATCTCGACTTTGCGCGCTCGGCGCGGCCGATCGATCCCGCGGTCGCGGTAATGATGCCGGGCGATCCCGAACGCCAGCGCCGCGAAGACCGCTTGGCGAACGGCATTCCGCTCGAGGAGACGACTTGGCGAAGCCTGGTCGACGTCGCGGAAAATCTTCAGGTACGCGTGCCACAATTTTGAGGGAGGATGAGAACCATGACCGAGCGAACTAACGATTGGAGAACGCCGACACGGCGCGGCTTCATCGCCGGCGCGGCGGCCACCGGCGCGATCGCCGGAGGTTTTCCCTGGATATCCAATGCGCGCGCCGCCGAGCCGATCAAGCTCGGAATCCCGACCATCATGTCGGGCCGGGTGGCCCAGCTCGGCATTTCATCGACCAATGCGGTGCAGATGGTGCTCGACGTGTTCAACGCCGAGGGCGGGCTCGACGGTCGACCGGTTGAAATGCTGATCCGCGATTCGAGGGCCAAGCCCGACGAGGCGGCGCGGGTGACGCGCGGCTTCGTCAACAGCGACAAGGTTGACGTGGTGTTCAATTGCGAGGCCTCGAGCGCCTCGTTCGCGGTCCAGGAGGTGGTTCGCGAGTCCGGCACCCTGTGTCTTCACAACGTCTCCGAGACCTCGTCGCTGAGCGCCGATCCGGCGATCCGTAGCGCCAATTCGTTCCGTTTCGCGCGCCAGGGCATTCACGACGCGGTCGGCAGCGCCGGGTACGCGGCGCGGATCGCCCAGGAAAAAGGCCTGACCAAGTGGATGTCGGTGTCGCCGGACTATGCCTATGGACGCGACAATACCCAGCTCTTCTTCAAGTTGCTCAAGCGCTTCGGTGGCGATGATATCGAGGTTCTTGGCGGCGGCTGGCCAAAGCTGTTCCAACCCGACTATACCGAGGTGATCACGCAAATACTTCAGCGTCGGCCGGACGCGATCTATAGCGCCCTGTGGGGCGGCGATCTGGTTTCCTTCATCGACCAGGCGACGCTTTACGGCATGTTCGAGGACATCGAATTCTTCACCATAAACCTCGCCGATCACACCACGATGAGCGCGGTCAACGATCTACCGAACGGCATGCATTCGGGAACCCGCTACCTCGGAACCTTTCCCGATACCGAAAGCAATCGCGCCTTCGACGCGGCCTATGTCGAGCGCTTCGACGCTCACCCCACCAATTGGTCGTGGGAATGCAAGGTGTCGGCGGAATTCCTGCTGAGCGCGATGCGCGAGGCCGGCTCGGCCGATGGCGCCAAGGTCGCGGAAGCGCTGCGCGGCATGACGCGGCCGGCGATCGTCGGTGTCGGACCCGGCGGCACCGCGACCATGCGGGCCGAGGACCAGACCTTGATCAATTACGCGATCGGCTGGGGCACCACGGTGATCGAGGCACCGTTCATGACCGGCATCCAGGTCGCCGATTGGGCGGACGTCATCGAGCACGAGACCGCGTGGAAGACGGAAATGGGCTACATCTAGGGCTCCGGCTAGAGTCTCCGGCCAGTCAGGAGCGACCGCGTGGAACTGACCGCCCTCGGCGAGTGCTTGGCGACCCCGTCGTGCGTCGTCTTTCAGACTGTCGGCGGTCTGAAGATCGGCATGCTGCTGTTTCTCGTCGCCTCGGGCCTGACGCTCATTTTCGGTGTCCTCGGGGTGATCAATTTCGCCCACGGCACATTTTACATGCTGGGCGCTTATCTCGCCCACACGGCGATTGCCTTGAGCGGCAGTTTCACCATCGGCGTGATTGCCGCGGCGCTCGGGACGGCGGTGATCGGCATCGCCTTCGAACGCGGTTTTCTGAGCCGAATCTACCGCGCCGACGTGCTGGTGCAATTGCTCGTCTGCTACGCCTTTATCCTGATTGTCGATGATCTGGTGATCATCATCTGGGGCGACGAGTTCCTGTCTAGTCTCGGTGTGCCGGATCTGTTCCGGGTGCGGCCGCTGTTCTTCGCCGGGGCAATCGTGCCGCCGTTCCATCTCTTCCTGATCGGCGCCAGCGTCGCGGTCGCGGTCTTCCTGTGGCTGATCATGCGGCGAACCCGGTTCGGCAAAATCGTCCGCGCCGCGGCGCACAATCCGCAAATGGTCTCCGCGCTCGGCATCAATACGACGCTGGTCTATGCCGGGGTGTTCGCCCTCGGTAGCCTGCTCGCTGGTCTCGGCGGCGCGCTGGCGGCGAGCGAGCGGTCGATTTCGTCGGGGATGGGATTCTCGATCGTCATCGAATCTTTCATCGTCACCGTGATCGGCGGCATGGGATCGATCGGCGGCGCGTTCGTCGCGGCGGTCTTGATCGGAATGGCGCGTTCGTTCGGCGCGATCGGCTTTCCGCTTTTTACCGACGGCCTGATGTTCCTGGTTATGTGCCTGGTGCTGATCCTGCGTCCCCAGGGTCTGTTCGGCCAGGCGGAAAGCTGAGCCGATGCCGGCGTCCGGGTTCGTACGCGATGGATTGGTGGGGATCGCGGTCTTCGTTGCACTCGCCGTGGCGTATCGGATCATTCCTGATCCAGGTATTCACGATATCATCTTAAAGACTTGTATTTTCAGCATTTTCGCTCTGTCATTGAATCTGCTTATTGGCTATCTCGGGTTGGTCTCGTTCGGTCACGCGGCGTTCTTCGCCGCCGGTGCCTATGTCTTCGGCCTGTTCATGCAGTCGCGTCTGGTCGATGCCGAAAGCGCCTGGGCGGTGCCGCTCGGCCTGGGGCTCGGGATCGTCGTATCCGCCGCGCTCGCGGCGGTGATCGGGGCAATCTGCGTGCGCGCGCAAACGATCTACTTCTCGTTTCTGACGCTTGCGTTTCAGATGGTGCTCTACAGCGCGATCCTCGCCGCGGTGCCGATCACCGGCGGCGACCAGGGACTGATGGGGGGCTTTCCCAAGCCGGTGTTTGTCGGCATCGATCTCACCGAGCCCGGCCACATGTATATGTTTTGCGCCGCGATCGCGATCGTCTGCGCCTTGATCCTGCGCCAGATTGTCGAGTCGCCGTTCGGTTACGCGCTTCGCATGATGCGCGACAATCCCGACCGCGCGGCGTTCCTCGGCCTCAAGGTCAAGCTCTACCAGTGGATCGCTTTCGTCATCGCCGGCGCGATGGCGTCGGTCGCTGGCATGCTGCAAACCTTGCTCGATATCGGCGCCTTTCCCGAATGGGCGTTCTGGGCGAAATCCGCCGAACCTCTGTTTATGATTCTGCTGGGCGGCATGCAGACCTTTCTCGGGCCGGTGGTCGGTGCCTTCATTTTCGAGATCCTCAACGCCGTGGTGACCGCGCATACCCGGTACTACGGGCTGGTGCTCGGCGTGGTGATTCTGTTCTTCGCACTCGGGCTGCGCCGTGGTCTGGCCGATTTCGTCTGGCTGGCGCTGCGCCGGCGCGCCAAAAAGAAGGCCGCCGATGCTTAGGCTGGATAATGTCACCAAGGCCTTCGGCGGCGTACTCGCGACCGATGCCGTGTCGCTGGATTTCTCGCCCGGCAGCCTGAGTGCGGTGATCGGACCCAACGGCGCCGGCAAGACGACCTTGTTCAATTTGATCTCCGGCAAGTTGAAACCGGATTCCGGGCGCATCGTTTTCGATGGCGAGAACATCGCCGGGCTCGATGAGACCGAGATTGTCCGCCGCGGCGTCGGGCGCGCGTTCCAGGTCGCCAGCCTGTTTCCCAGTCTCACCGTCGAGCAGTCGCTGATGGCGGCGGTATTGTCGCACCGTCGCGAGATGTTGCGCGTCGCGGGACGCTTCGAGACCGCGGGAGCGCGCACCCGGGCGCACGAGATCATCGACATGATCGGGCTCGGCGCGGTCGCCCGGACCGAGGCGGCGCATCTCAGTCACGGCGACCAGAAGTTGCTCGATATCGCGCTGGCGCTGGCGCTTGAGCCGCGTCTGCTGCTGCTCGACGAGCCGACAGCGGGAATGGGTCCGGAGGAGCGCTGGCAAATGATCGAGCGGGTGCGCGGACTTTGGCAGGCGGAACAGATGACGCTGATTTTCATTGAGCACGATATGGATATCGTATTCGAGGTCGCCGAGAGCATCCGCGTGCTGGTCTATGGCGCGGTCCTGGCGGAAGGCACGGCGGCTGAAATTCGCGGCCACCCAGCGGTGATCGACGCTTATCTCGGCGTCGCCGAGGGCGAGGGGCCATGAACGGCCCAATCCTCGAAGCCGAGGGACTCGACGTGTTCTATGGCGCGAGCCAAATTCTGTTCGGTGTTTCGCTCGCGGTCGAGGCGGGACAGACCCTGGCCCTGCTCGGGCGCAACGGGGCGGGGAAAAGCACGACCTTCAAAGCGCTTGCCGGATTGGCGCCGCCGCGCGTTGGCCGCGTCACCGTGCGCGGACACGACGTCACCGGTGCCCGACCCCACCGCATCGCCCGCGCCGGTGTTGGTTATGTCCCCGAGGATCGACAAATCTTTCCCGAGCATACGGTCGAGGACAATCTCGTCATTGCCGCCAAACCGGGCGCGGATGGCGAGACCCCGTGGACCTTGGACACGGTTTACGACGCCTTTCCCGTCGTCGCCGACCTGCGCGCCCGGATCGCCGGACGGCTTTCCGGCGGCGAGCAGCAAATGCTCACCATTGCCCGTACCTTGATGGGCAATCCGGCGGTGCTGTTGCTCGACGAGCCGTCGGAGGGCTTGGCACCACTCATCGTGCGACAGATCGGCGATCTCATCCGCCGCCTTCGCGACGGTGGCGTGACCGTCCTGCTCGCCGAGCAGAACATGCATTTCTGCCTCACCATCGCCAGTCATGCCGTGATCATCGACAAGGGGCACATCGTGTTCCGCGATACAATCGAGGCCTTGAAGGCGAATGACGAGGTGCGCGGCCGCTATCTCGCGGTGTAATCGGAGGCTGGTGTGGGATCGATCCGCTTCATAATCCGTCTGGTGGTGTTGGGTAGCCTCGGCGTGCTCGGCGTCCTCGCCTATTACGGTTTTACCTTGCCGGTGCCGCGCTTGCTCGATCCGCCGACCCAGCCGGCGGTGATCCTCGAGGCGGCGGACGGCGCGGTGTTCGCCGGACGTGGCGTGCTGACCGGGCGCCGCCTATCGGTTGCCGACCTCCCCGGCCATCTCATCGACGCGGTGATCGCGATCGAGGATCGCCGCTTCCGCGACCATGACGGGGTCGACCCGCGCGGCATTTTGCGGGCCTTGTCGGCCAATTTGCGCGCCGGCGGCATCCACCAGGGCGGCAGCACGATCACCCAGCAGCTCGCCAAGGTGATGTTCCTGAGTCCCGAGCGCTCGATCGCGCGCAAGGTCCAGGAAGCGATGATCGCGGTGTGGCTCGAAGGCCGCCTGAGCAAGGACGAGATCCTGTCGCTCTATTTGGATCGGGTTTATTTCGGCGCCGGTGCCTATGGCGTCGATGCCGCCGCGCGGCGCTATTTTGACAAGCCGGCGAGCGAACTCACCCTGTCCGAGTCGGCGCTGCTCGCCGGGCTGATCCGTGCGCCGTCGCGACTCGCGCCGACCCGTGATCCGGCGGCGGCCCAAGCCCGCGCCGAAATCGTGCTGCGCGCCATGGTCGAGACCGGCGCCCTTTCCGAGACCGAATCCGCTGTGGCGCCAGCCCGGCTGGCGCCCGCCGCGGCGACCGATCCCGGGCGCAATTATTTCGCCGACTGGGCCTACGGCGAAGTCCGCGGCGTGCTTGGTGCCGTGCAAGGTAATTTCACCGTCCACACCACCCTCGATCCGGCATTGCAGGATCTCGCGCAAGCCACCGTCGCGCACTGGCTGGCGAGCGAGGGCGAGGCGCGGCGGTTCGGCCAGGCCGCCTTGGTCGCGCTGGCGCCCGACGGCGCGGTCCTCGCCATGGTCGGTGGCGGCGATTGGCGGGCGAGCCAGTTCAACCGCGCGACCCAGGCGCGCCGGCCGGCGGGCTCGCTGTTCAAATTGTTTGTCTATTTAACCGCCTTCGAGGCCGGGATGACCCCCGACACGATTTTTCAAGATCGGCCGCTGCGCTTCGGCACTTGGACGCCGAAAAACTATGACGGCCGATTTTGCGGCCCACTCACCTTGCGCGAGGCCTTCGCGCGCTCGATCAACAGCATCGCCGTGCAACTCACCGACGAGGTCGGCCCCAAGCGGGTGATCGAGACCGCCCGCCGCCTCGGCGTGACGGCGGCGATGGAGCCCGATCTCGCCATCGCGCTGGGCACCCCGTCGACCACCTTGCTTGAGATGACCGCGGCTTACGCCGCCATCGCCGCCGGGGTGAGCCGGGTCGAGGCCCACGGCGTGAGCGCGATTTCGGTCGCCGACAAGCCGCTCTATCGCCGCGCCGCGGTCGCCGCGACGGCGGCCCCGCTAACTCAAGCCGGAACTATGCGTGCCCTGTTGCGCGAGGTGGTGGCCAATGGCACCGGGCGCGCGGCGTCCCTCGACCGGCCGGTCGCCGGCAAGACCGGCACCAGCCAGGATCATCGCGACGCCTGGTTCGTCGGCTTCACCGGCGATCTGGTGGTCGGCGTCTGGATCGGCAACGACGACAACAGCCCGACCGACAAGGTCACCGGCGGCACCATCCCGGCGCGAATCTGGCGCGACTTCGTCGCCGCCGCCCACGGCGCGACGGCGGTGGCGGCGGTGGAAGCCGTGCCGGTCGCGCCGGCTCCCGCGCCCGACCCGGACCCGGCGCCGATCCCCGAGGTCGCGCCGGCGCCGGCACCCCCGCCGATACAAACCGTGATCGGTGTTCCCGGCGTGATCGATACCGCGACCCTCGAATTCGACGGGCGCCGGGTCCGACTCGCCGGGGTGGTCGGCGAGGGCGGCCGCTTCGCAAGCGACATGAACAGCTATATCGGCGGCCGCGAGGTCGCCTGCGTCCCCTTCGCCGGCGCCGCCCACCGCTGCGAGGTCGGCGGCTACGACCTGTCCGAAGTGGTCCTGTTCAACGGCGGCGCGCGCGCCACCGGCGATGCCCCGGGCGATCTCAAGGCAGCGGAAACCCGGGCCCGCCAGGAAAGAGTCGGAATTTGGGCGGCGCGCTAATACCGAGCGGTAATGAGTGCAACTCATTACCGCTCGGCAAGCGCGACCGCGCGCCCGAGCTTATGCGAGGCCAGCCTGCGTGGCGCGTGAACGCTCTTTAAATCCGCGCGGAACATAGGCTCGGCGCCCCCGATTATGGCCCCGCCTAAATAACAATTCAGCACTGTGTCCCCGGAACTATGTGTCCCCGGAACTATGCAGTACTGTGTCCCCGGAACTATGATATGATAATTGGCAACAGAGGTGAGGGAACACAAAGTGGATAGCCGACTAATCGACTTCGACACGCTGGAATGGCAGTCACCGCTGCCCGGCGCCCGCTTCAAGCGCTTCGAACAAGACGGCCGCGTGGTCCGCCTGGTCGAGTTCACCGACCAACTCGTCGAACCCGATTGGTGCCGCAAGGGCCACGTCGGCTATGTCGTCGAGGGCCGGGTCACCATCGATTTCAGCGGCACCCCGGTAACCTACGAAGCCGGCGACGCCCTGTTCATTCGCGCCGAAGAGACCGACAAGCACATGGCGAGCGTGGCGAAAGGCGAGAAGGTCGTGCTGTTCATGGTCGAGGACGCGGCGGACCACTAGGTCGGGACGATCGACGGCGCGATCGCGCCCCACCGTTTGGGCGGCATTTCCGGCGTCCTCACGCGAATGATTTTTGACAGCTTCCCATCGGTGAAATGCAGACGGAGCACGTCGATCGTCGAGTCGTCAAGAATTAGGTGCCAGTGATCGCTCCCCATGAGGAAGTCGTGAGCGATTTCGTCCGACAGCAAATAGCGATTCGGGAAATTCTCCATACCTACTCCTGACACGATGAGTGGTCTGAGAACGGCGGTGACAAATTAGTCCACGGAAGCGGCGGGATTTCCCAGCCGCGGGCGGAGTAAAACTCTGCCACCTGTAGCCTTCGATCTTTTTTGAGATGGAAGGCGGGAGGATGTACACCGTGGACCTATATCTG
>JAKZSU010000163.1:0-30368 GCA_047517485.1 Alphaproteobacteria bacterium | reverse complement strand
CCAAAGGCGTCAAATCATCCCGTATCTTGAGTGCTGATCCCATGACATCCACCACATCTGGTGGGAGACCATAGAATCACAATCCGCCATCATCCGCCATCAATGAATATCCCGAGAGTCAATTCAGGCGCTCACTGGTATTATTCGCGAAATCCGGCTACTGATTCATCGAATCGAAGAAATCATTGTTGCTTTTGGTGGTTTTCAGCTTGTCGAGCAGGAACTCCATCGCGTCGGTCACCCCCATCGGTGTGAGAATCCGCCGCAGCATCCACATTTTCGCGAGCTCGCCTTTGTCGACCAGCAGCTCTTCCTTGCGGGTTCCCGATTTGCCGATATCGATGGCGGGGAAGGTCCGCTTGTCGGCGAGCTTGCGATCGAGCACGATCTCGGAGTTGCCGGTGCCCTTGAATTCTTCGAAAATCACTTCGTCCATGCGCGATCCGGTGTCGATCAGCGCGGTGGCGATGATGGTCAGCGAGCCGCCCTGTTCGATGTTACGCGCCGCGCCGAAGAAGCGTTTCGGGCGTTGCAGGGCGTTGGCGTCGACACCGCCGGTCAGCACCTTGCCCGACGACGGCACCACGGTGTTGTAGGCACGCGCCAGGCGGGTAATCGAATCGAGCAGGATCACCACTTCGTTTTGATGCTCGACCAGGCGTTTCGCCTTCTCGATCACCATTTCGGCCACTTGGACATGCCGTGTCGCCGGTTCGTCGAAGGTCGAAGACACCACCTCGCCCTTGACCGAGCGCTGCATATCGGTGACTTCTTCCGGCCGCTCATCGATCAACAGCACGATCAGAATCGCCTTGGGGTGGTTGGCGGCGATCGAATGGGCGATGTTCTGCAAAACCATGGTCTTGCCGGTGCGCGGCGGCGCGACGATCAACGCACGCTGACCCATGCCGATCGGCGCCACCAGGTCGATCACCCGGGCGGTCCGATCCTTCATGGTCGGATCCTCGATCTCCATTTTCAGCCGGCGCTCCGGATACAGCGGCGTCAGATTGTCGAACGGCACCTTGTGCCGGCCCTTTTCGGGCTCCTCGAAATTGATCGTGGTGACCTTGAGCAGGGCGAAATACCGCTCGCTGTCGTTGGGTTGGCGAATTTCACCTTCGATGGTGTCGCCGGTACGCAGGCCGAAACGGCGGATCTGGCTCGGCGACACGTAAATATCGTCGGGGCCGGGCAAATAATTCGCATCCGGCGAACGCAGAAAGCCGAAGCCGTCCTGCAATATTTCCAACACGCCCTCGCCGAAGATCGCCACGTCGTCCTCGGCGAGCTGTTTCAAGATCGCGAACAACAGATCCTGTTTGCGCAGGGTGCTGGCGTTTTCGACCCCGGTTTCCTCGGCGAAACTCAGCAGTTCAGCAGGGTCTTTGGTCTTCAGTTCTTTAAGATTCATAGGCTTTCGGCCCGGTAGGGGCGCCGCAAGGAAGCAAGGGAAGGTCTCGAAACAACCCCGGTCGGGGTCATCGGGAATCACGACACAGCATGGTCAGGACGGACGGTAAAGCTGACGGGAGTGGTCGCGCTAACAGGAAGGGATATGGCGCCACACCGCGCCATTTGCAACGCCGCTATCTACACCAGCCCATTTTACGAGTCAAATCGGGCCCGCGCCCAGGCTCAAAATGGTCTCACCACCACCATGATGACGATGCCAATCATCAGCACGGTCGGAACCTCGTTGGCGAGCCGGTAGAACCGCGCCGAACGGAGATTGGCGTCGGCGGCGAAGTCCCGTCGCCAACGGCTCATCGACCCATGCGCGCCGCTCATGACGAACACCAACGCGAGCTTCACATAAAGCCACCCGGACGAGAAATCGGCGATCCCCGGGGTGGCTATGAGCAACAGCCCGAACACCCAGGCGGCGCCCATCGCGGGGTTCATGATCGCCCGTAAAAGCCGCCGTTCCATGATCTTGAAGGTCTCGGACTTCTCCGACCCCGCCGGCGCGTCGCAATGATAGACGAACAGGCGCGGCAAATAGAGCATTCCCGCCATCCAGGTGATAACCGCGATAATGTGCAACGCCTTGGTCCACGGATAGACCGCCAGCAATAGATCCGTCATGGCGCATCGCCCTCGCATACACACTCGGTTAACTTGGCCGGGCACAGCCTTGCCCCGGTCTCGCTGCAGACGCCCTGGCCGCCCCGCGCGGCGGTCACCATGGCGGCAAGCGCGGCGATAAACCCCGGATCGGTACCCAGCGCGGGAACCCGCTCATAGCGCGGCACGCCGCAAGTCTCGGCAAGCTGACGATATTCAATATCGAGTTCAACCAATGTTTCCGAATGTTCCGAAACAAAAGCGATCGGCACCACCACCAACGCGACGCCATCCTCGCCGGCGCGGCGGATCTCATCGTCGGTCGATGGCGCAAGCCATTCCAGGCGACCGACCTTGCTCTGATAGCACACCACCGCATCGAGATCGTCACCGGAAAGCGCCGCGATCACCGCCGCCGCGGTTTGCTCTATTTGCCACTGATAGGGATCGCCGGCGTCGACAATCTTCTTCGGCAAACCGTGGCCCGAAAATAGCATCCGTACCGGCTTGTCCGGCCGGTCCGTTTTCAGAGTCGTCAGCACGTTCTCAATCGCCGCCGCTTGCGCCGCGACCATGCCTGCCGCGGTGGGGTAACAGCCAACCGCCACACTCGGCGCTGTGATGCCATGCCGCGCCGCCGCGCGCCGCCAATCGTCGAGCGAGGAGCCTGTGGTGGTGGTCGAGAACTGCGGGTATAGCGGCAACAGGATCACTTCGTCGGGGGCGAATTTCGCCACCTCGGTCGCGGTCTCGTCGCTCATCGGATGCCAGTAGCGCATGGCGATAAAGGCGCGCACCTCGTCATCGCCCGTGCTCAGCGCGTTCACCAACGCCGCCGCTTGGTCCCGCGTGAGGTCGAGCAACGGCGAGCGCCCGCCCAAATGTTGGTAAATCTCGCGCGCGATCGGCGCCCGGCGTCCCGAGATCAGGCGCGCCAGCAGCCATCGCAACGGCTGCGGCAAGCGGATTATCGCCGCGTCGTTGAAAAGATTGAAGAGGAACGGCCGCACCGCCTCCGGCGCATCGGGTCCACCAAGATTAAACAGGACGATTGCCACTCGGCGCGCCATCGCACCAGGCTCATGCGCCGCGCAACAGCGACGTCAAAAGGGCGACATTTTCCGGCGGTGTCTCGGGCACCACGCCATGACCGAGATTGAAAATGAACGCGCCGGCGCCGAGATCGCCGAGGATTCGGTCTATTTCGCGCCGCATGGTATCGCCGCCGACCACCAGGATCTGCGGATCGAGATTGCCCTGCAAGGTGGCTTCGCCTTGCAATTGATCGCGTGCCCAGGCGGTCGGCACCGTGGAATCGAGACCTAACCCATCGACGCGAGTTGCCGACGCATAGTCGCGATACGATATCCCGGCGCCACGGGGAAACCCGATCACCGGCACATCGGGCCGCTTGGCTTTGACCCGGCGGACGATTTCGCCGACCGGCGCGACACACCAGCGCCGAAACGCCGCCGCCGGCAATGCGCTGGCCCAGGTATCGAAGATCTGCACCGCATCGGCGCCGGCGTCTGCCTGGGCAATCAAATGCCCGGAAATCGCCTCGACCAACGCCTCGATCAGGGTGGCGAAGCCATCCGGATCGCCGAGTGCCCAGCGTTTGACTTTGGCAAAGTCTCGCGAGCTTCCGCCTTCGACCATGTAGCTCGCAATGGTCCAAGGCGCGCCGGCAAATCCGATCAGGGCCGTCGAATCGTCGAGCGCGGAGCGAACCTGGGCCAAGGTTTCATAGACCGGGTCCAAGCGGTCCGCCGCGGGCTCGGGCCACAGCCGCTTTACGCCGTCAAGATCACCAATCGCATCGAGAACCGGGCCGTGTCCGGTTTCGAACGTGACCGCCATGCCGAGCGCGTGGGGAATCACCAGAATGTCGGAGAACACGATCGCCGCATCCATGCCATAGCGGCGGATCGGTTGCAGCGTGGCTTCCACCGACAGTTCGGGTCGGTAACAAAAATCGAGAAAATTCTCCGCCTTTTTTCGAAGTTCGCGATATTCGGGAAGATACCGCCCAGCCTGGCGCATCAGCCAAAACGGCGGACGCGCCGCCGACTTGCCGGTGAGCGCGGCGATGAGCGGCTTGATATTTTGAGACAAGGTGTCACCGCCTCCGGCGAAATTAGTTTGTCGCATATCACTTCTAATATCTTTTTAAATACTTAAAGACTTTTGTAGTTGTTGTATATCCGTGTGGATGACGGGATATATCGCAATTCGGAAGTTATGCAGATGCTGGTCGGTAAGTCTCACGGCGACTACAAAGTCTGTGGATGAGCGACCGAAGTCGGCCCGACATAGGGCCTCCAATTGCGGGTATGGATTCGGGATAGCGGGGACGAATCACGGTTGCTCAGGGCTTTAATCATGTGCCGGCGATTGGTCCCCAGGTGAACAACCCTGCGGAGACTAATAGGCTATGCGGGGATCGATTTTCGGTGTTGTCCGAATACGCCGACTTATCCTCGCAATCCCTCTAACCATTCACAGTGTGATGCGCCCATTTCATCTTCATTTGATCTCTGATTCGACCGGCGAAACGGTCTCCACCATTGCTCGAGCGACCATATCGCAGTTCGAAATGGTCGACCCCGTCGAGCATAATTGGGCCCTGGTTCGCACCAACCAGCAGATCGACAAGGTTCTGGTTTCGGTCGCCGAGGATCCCGGCGTGGTGATGTACACCCTGGTCGAGCCGCATCTGCGCGCGGCGCTCGAAGGCGGCTGTCGTGAAATCGGCGTTCCTTGTGTCAATGTTCTCCAAGGGGCGATGGATGTGCTGAGCCGAACCCTCGAAGTCGAGGTCGGGCAACTGCCGGGACGTCAACATGCCCTCGATGAAGACTATTACCGTCGGATCGAGGCGATGCAGTTCGTGCTTGGCCACGACGACGGTCAAATGTTGAGCAAAATTTCCGGCGCCGACGTGATTCTGGTGGGGGTCTCGCGGACGTCGAAAACACCGACCTGCATCTATCTCGCCAATCGTGGGGTCAAGGCGGCCAACGTGCCTTATGTCAGTCAGGAAAGTTTCCCTGAAACCGAGATTGCCGAGGCCGGGCCCTTGGTCATCGGCCTGACGACGAGTTCCGAGCGCCTGGTGCAGATCCGCCGCAACCGCTTGATGTCGCTCAACCAGGATCGCAGCACCGATTATGTCGATCCGGATTCGGTAAAGCTCGAGGTCGCCGAGGCACGGCGGATTTTTAATCGCCGAGAATGGCCGGTGATCGATGTCTCGCGGCGTTCGATCGAGGAAACCTCGGCGACAATTCTCGAACTCTATCGTGACTCGAGAGGTGACGGATGACCGCGCGCCAAGCGGTCGTGTTGGCGTCCGCCAGCCAATCGCGCGCGCGAATATTGCGCGGCGCGGGGCTCGACTTTGCAATCGATCCGGCGGCGATCGACGAATCGGCTATCAAATCGGAATTGCAGGGCTCGGGCGCGGATGCGGTAGCAAGCGCATTGGCCGACGCCAAGGCGCTAACGGTAACGCGACGCCACCCGGGCACCCGGGTGATCGGCGCCGATCAAATGCTCGAATGCGGCGGTACCTGGTTCGACAAGCCCGGCGATATGGCCGAGGCCCGGCGCCATTTGCAGACCTTGCGCGGCCGCGACCACCAGCTCATAACCGCCGCCTGTGTCGCCGTCGACGATGAAATCGTTTGGCGCGGGGTGAGCCACGCGCGATTGACCATGCGGGCTTTCTCCGACCGATTTCTCGACGCCTATCTGGCAGACGCGGGGCAATCGGTCCTGGGCTCCGTCGGCGCCTATCGCGTCGAGGAAACCGGGATTCAATTGTTCTCGTGCATCGACGGCGATCATTTCACGATCCTCGGGCTGCCGTTGTTGGCGTTGCTCGATTTTCTCCGCGCCGAACAGGTGGTGACCGCATGATTCTCACCGGAAACGCCAAGCTCGCGGGTGTCATCGGTTGGCCGGTCGGCCACTCGCGCTCGCCGCGGCTGCACGGCTATTGGCTGGACTCATACGGCATCGACGGTGCCTATGTGCCGTTGGCGGTGCCGCCCGAACACCTAGCGACGGCTTTGCGGGCCCTGCCGGCGCTCGGCTTTCGCGGCGTCAATGTCACCGTACCGCACAAGCAGGCGGCGCTGGCTGTGGTCGATGAAGTGGATTCGCATGCGCGGCGCATCGGCGCGGTGAATACCATCGTCGTCGCCGACGATGGTCGCTTGCTAGGCAGCAATACCGATGGTTTCGGATTTATCGAGAACCTTGCCGCCGCGCGCGCCGATTGGCGGCGCGACCGGGCGGCGGTGATCCTCGGCGCCGGCGGCGCGTCGCGGGCGATCGTCGTCGCGCTGATCGACGCCGGCGTGCCCGAAATCCGCATCGCCAATCGCACCGAGGCGCGAGCACGGACGCTCGCCGACGAATTCGCCGGACCCTGTTCGGTGGTCGCGTGGGGGAGCCGCGCCGAAGGACTCGAGACGGCGGGGCTGTTGGTCAATACGACGAGCTTGGGGATGAGCGGCGCGGCGGCGCTCGACATGGCGCTCGATGGCCTGCCCAGTGACGCGGTGGTAACCGACATCGTCTATACCCCGCTGATCACCCCTCTGCTCGAAAGCGCGGCGGTGCGCGGCCTCCAAGTGGTCGACGGGCTCGGCATGCTGCTCCACCAGGCGCGGCCGGGATTTGCCGCGTGGTTTGGTCGCGAGCCCGAGGTCACCGAGGCATTGCGCGCGTTCGTGCTCGAGGATCTCTGAGCGTGAGGATGGTCGGCCGTCGCCCCTTGGTATTAGGTTTGACCGGTTCGATCGCCATGGGCAAGAGCGAGGCGACACAAATATTTCGCCGCCTTCGGGTCCCGGTGTTCGACGCCGACGCCGAGGTTCACCGACTGATGGCGCCCGGCGGCCGCGGGGTCGATGCGGTCGTCGCGGCTTTTCCCGCGGTCTTGGTCGAGGGTCGTATCGACCGGCAAAAACTCGGCGCCACGGTGTTCGACGATACCCCGGCCCTGCAGCGGCTCGAGGCGATCCTGCACCCCTTGGTCGGGCGGGCGCGCGGCACCTTCCTGCGGCGCGCGCGGGCGCTCGGCGCGGCGGTGGTGGTGCTCGACATTCCGCTGCTCTACGAGACCGGCGGCGAGGCGCGGGTTGATCTGGTCGCCGTGGTCAGCGCGCCGCCGTTCGTCCAGCGCCGCCGGGCGCTGCGCCGGCCAGGCATGACGCCGGAAAAATTCGCCTCGATCGTCGCCCGTCAGGTGCCGGATCGGGAAAAGCGCCGGCGCGCCGATTTCGTCATTCCCAGCGGATTGGGACGACGACCAACCTTGCAGGCGATCCGCCGACTGCTCACACTGGTCTCCGATTCGGCAATCGGAGGCCCAGATGCGTGAAATCGTGCTTGATACCGAGACCACCGGGCTCGATCCCAAATCCGGCGACCGGGTGATTGAGATCGGCTGCCTCGAGCTCGACAATCACATCGCTACCGGCCGCACCTTTCACGAATATGTCCATCCCGAGCGCGATATCCCCGACGACGCGGCGCACATCCACGGCATTACCCTCGAGATGCTCGAGGGCAAGCCGCTGTTCGCCGACATCGCCGACGCCATGCTCGACTTTCTCGGCGAGGCCAAACTGGTGATCCATAACGCCGGCTTCGATCTCGGTTTTCTCAACGCCGAGCTCGCTCGCCTCGACCGTCCGCCGATCCCCGCCAAGCGCGCGATCGACACGGTGCGGCTCGCGCGCCGCAAGTTTCCCGGCGCGCCGGCGAGTCTCGATGCGCTGTGCAAACGGTTCAATATCGACAATTCGGCGCGCACCAAGCACGGCGCCCTGCTTGATGCCGAACTGCTCGCCGATGTTTACGTCGAATTAATCGGCGGCCGCCAGCCCGGGCTTAGCTTGGCCAGCGGCGACAAAATTGCCGCACCGACCGAGTCGGCGCCGACGAATCGCCCGGCGCGCACGCCGCGGCCGCATGCGGCGACCGAGGCGGAAAGCGCCGCGCATGCCGCGTTCGTCGACGGATTGAATGAGCCGATCTGGCGGAAATAGTGCGGTTTACGATATCCCGCGCAGGAAACCGCGATACGGCTTGGTGCCGTAAACCTCGAAATTGAGCATGCCCTTCTGGGCCAGCGGCAGCGAGTCTAGATAGCTCTGCGCTTGTGCCTCGTCCTTCGCCTCGAGCACGATGATCGCGCCCTTGCCGTCGGTGCGGCTGTAGATTTCGCGAATTTTCTCTTCGCCCAACAGGCCCAGCGCGTGATCGACCTCGGCATCGAGATGCGGCGCGAAGTCTTCCGGCGCATGGGTCTCGGAGCGGTGGGCGATGGCGATGACTTTCATAACGGATCCTCCCTGGACCATAAATTGAGCGTTGTGCCTCTACCAACCCGCATTGAGTTTCGCTCAATGCGGCAAGCGCGACCGCGCGCCCGAGCTTATGCGAGGCAAGCCTGCGTGGCGCTTGAACGCTCTTAAGAACCCTCAGCGCCGTTGCCGCTACCGTTGGTCGGCGCGCTTTCGGCCTCTTGGCGGGCCTTTTCCGATTGGCGGTACAGCGCCACGAAATCGATCGGCTCGAGCATCAGCGGGGGAAAGCCGCCGTCGCGGGTGCAGTCGGCGAGAACCCGTCGTGCGAACGGAAACAAAAGGCGTGGACATTCAATAAGCACCATCGGCCTGGTCTGTTCCGGGGCGAACCCGGCGACGTGAAAGACCCCGCCATAGGTGAGTTCGGCCATGAACGCGACGTCGTCGCCTTGCATCGCGCGGGCGGTGATCTCGAGATCGACCTCGTGATTGTCGTCGCCGATCAAGCGGCCATTTACTGAGACCGATAGTTCGATCTTGGGTGATTCGCGATTGCGCAACGAGTCCGGCGCGCGCGGATTCTCGAACGACAGATCCTTGACGTATTGCGCCCGGATCGAGAATTGCGGCTGCGTCGCGCCGCCTTCCGCGCCGCCAGCATCTTGCGGTGCCGCGCCGCCCGGACCGTCGGTTTCGTCTGCCATTGCTACTAATTCCCTATGTTTCGCGCGCGCTGGCTAACATGGATGGGGGTGGGAGACAACCTCGACTGACGCCCCCAACCGGACCCGCACCATGGCCGCGTTGGTGACCTCGAGACCGCACAGCGCGCGAATGAAACCCCAATGCGAGACCACCAAAGTTTGGTCGTGGTCCGGATCGTCGATCATCGCGCGATGAAACGCGCCCGCCCGGTCGCGCACCGCGTCGGGGCTTTCGATGTCGGCCGGCCACCAGCGTTCCGCCATCTCGGGAAACACCGGGTTTGGCCAGCGCGCGGCAAGCACCGACGAGCCGGTGCCGATATCGCAGGTCCAGGCAAAGCGCTCGCGCACCAGCGGCTCGACGATGACCGGCGCGTCCAGGGTGTCGGCGAGAATTTCCGCCGATTGCAGCGCGCGGGTATAGGGCGAGGCGATGATCCGCGTGATCGCGGTATCCTTGGCAACCAGCATTGCCGCGGCGTCGGCGACCTGGGCCCGCCCGTCCTCGGTGAGCGCCGGATCCTCGATCCCGGGATCGGTCCGGGTCGCGGAATAAACCACGTTGAACTCGGATTCGCCGTGCCGCATGAGGATCATCGCGGCGGCCCGCCACTTGCCGGGTCCTCACCGTCGCGATCGCTCTCCTCGACCTGGCGATCGGTCGGCGCCGGCGTGACATCGGTATAGGATGCATCGATGATCGCGCCCTCGCGGGCCGCCTGATGGGCGGTCATCCGCTTGAGGATGAGATAGATCACCCCAAGGCGGATCACCGGTATCAAAAGCAACAGGCCGACAAAATCGGTAAAAAATCCCGGGATCAACAACAACACGCCGCCCAGCGCGCGCAGCAATTCCACCATCGCTTCCGCTACCGGCGGCCCGTTCCGGGCGAACGCCGCGCGCGCGCGCGCCGGCAACGATGCCACTTGGAATCGCAAGGTAAACAGGCCCAGTGCGGCAGTGCCGAAGGTCGCCAAGAGCGTTCCCGACACGCCCAGGCGGTCGCCGATCACGACGAATCCAGCGATCTCGATGGCCGGCAAGGCAAGGAGAAAAAATGGTAAGATCAAGGGCATTCTTGTTTGTGAGGGTCGGGAGGCCTATGTGGTGAGCGTCGATGAGATATGCCACTGTATAGACCCCGCCCGGTCAAAGTTTTACAGTGGACCCGTTCTACAATGATTGAAGTCTCGTGTCCCGGCGCAAGACCATGGGGTTGAAGCGGCCGGGGGCGGTGGCGAAAGCATAAGATGCAGGGATCCGGCTTCCTCGAAATTCTCGTGCTCGCGATGATCGCGGGCTTCCTGGTGTTGCGTTTGCGCAGCGTCCTCGGGCGTCGCACCGGCAATGAGCCGCGCGGCGACCGGTTCCGCCGTGAGACGCGTGAGTCGGACGACTCGAACGATACCGTGATCCAACTCCCGGACCGGGGAAACGACAAGGAACAAAGCGAAGGTGACGACGACGTGGAGCCGCCGCCGCCGCCGCCGCGGCCCGAGGCCGGCCCGCCGTCCGGGTTGACCCGAATCAAGATCGCCGATCCCGGCTTCGACGAGAACGAGTTCCTCGAAGGCGGCCGTGTCGCCTTTGAAATGATTCTCGACGCCTTCGCGGCGGGCGACAAAAAGCGCCTGAAATCGCTCCTCGCGGGGCCGGTCTATGAAGGTTTCGCCAGCGAGATCGATCGCCGCGAGCGGGCCGGCGAGCGGCTCGAGACGACCCTGGTGTCGTTCGTCCTTGCCGACATCGTCGGTGCCACCGTCGAAGGCCGCAAGGCCTGGCTCACGGTGAAGTTTCTCACCGAGCAGGTCAATGTTCTGCGCAATGCCGCCGACGAGGTCATCGACGGCGATCCGTCATCGGTCGAGAAAATCGACGATGTCTGGACTTTCGGGCGTGATTTGAAGTCGCGCGACCCCAACTGGCAACTCGTCGAGACCAGCAGCGAAGATTGATGGTTCGGGCCAACCTGGCCGGCGGCCTTCTGCTGGCGCTCGCGGCGTGCGGGCCCGAGGTCGACGCGCCCGCCGCGATCGGTCTCACCCCGACATCCTATGATGCCTTGGCCGGATGGCGCGACGATCGTCACGCCGAGGCGCTTGCCGCGTTCGCCCGGTCGTGCGAACGGCTGGATCATCTCAACGACGACCGCACCCTCGGCGCCGACGGTATCGCCGGCACGGTCGCCGAATGGCGCCCGCCGTGCGACGCCATCGCCACGGTGCCGGCGGGCGACGACGGCGCGGCGCGCGGCTATTTCGAATTTTGGTTCGCGCCCTTCGAAGTCTCCGATCGCGGGCGCGCCGACGGCCTGTTTACCGGCTATTACGAGGCCTCGCTCGACGGCGCGCGCGCCCCCTCGGCGCGCTTTGCGACACCGCTTCTTGCCCGGCCGGCCGATCTGGTCACCGTCGATCTCGGCGCCTTCCGCGACGAGTTCAAGGGCGAACGCATCGCCGGACGGGTGATCGACGGACGGCTGATGCCGTTTCACGATCGCGCGGCGATCGACGCCGGCGCCCTCGACGGCGACAATTTGGCAGTGGTCTGGGTCGACGACCCGGTCGATGCGTTCTTCCTGCATATCCAGGGATCGGGGCGGATCGCGCTCGCCGACGGGAGCGAACTTCGGGTCGGCTACGCGGCGCAAAACGGCCATGCATATACCGCGGTCGGGCGAATTTTGATCGATGACGGCGAGGTCACCCGCGAGGCGATGTCGATGCAGGCGATCCGTACCTGGCTCGCCGCCAATCCCGATCGCGCGCGGGATTTGATGAATCGCAACCGATCTTATGTCTTTTTTGCCGTCCTCGACGGCGACGGCCCGCTCGGATCCGAGGGCGTCGCCCTGACTCCCGGCCGATCGCTCGCCGTCGACCGGCGGTTCCTGCCGATGTCGGTCCCGCTCTGGCTCGATAGCACTTTGCCAGGAGAGCAGCCGCTGCGGCGCCTGATGATTGCCCAGGATACCGGCGGCGCGATCCGCGGGCCGGTGCGCGGTGACGTATTCTGGGGGTATGGCGAGGACGCCGCCGATATCGCTGGCCGGATGAAATCGCGCGGGCGCTACTACCTGCTCTTGCCACGCACCGCGCCGGCGTTCTGACCGCCATGCGCTGGGCGGCACTGGACGATTGCGCCCGGCAACGGTAGTTTCTCGCGCGATTCCTGAGATGTGGCGTAAAGGACAATTGAATGGCCCGCGACGTGGTCGACGTTGGCTTGTTCGTAACCTGCCTGGCCGATTTGTTTCGCCCGAGCGTGGGCTTCGCGGCGGTCAAACTGCTCGAGGACGCCGGCTGCCGGGTGCATGTGCCGGCGGCGCAGACCTGCTGCGGCCAACCGGCGTTCAACAGTGGTGATTTCGCCACCGCGCGGGCGATCGCCCGCGACGTGATCGCGGCGTTCGCGGATTTCGATTATGTCGTCGCGCCATCGGGGTCGTGCGCCGGCATGATCCGGGTGCATTTTGCTGAGTTGTTCGAGGACGAGCCGGAGACGCAAAAAGCGGCGCGGGCCCTCGCCGAGCGCACCTGGGAATTGGTGTCGTTCCTCACCGATGTACGCGGCATCGAGGCGGTCGAGGCGCGCTATGACGGCATCGCCACCTATCACGACTCTTGCTCGGGCCTGCGCGAACTCGGGATTCGCGATCAGCCGCGCCGCCTGCTCGCCAGCGTCGCCGGGCTGACCGTCGCCGAGCTCGAGGGCGCCGAGGAATGCTGCGGCTTCGGCGGCACGTTCTGCGTCAAATATCCCGATGTTTCGGTCAAAATGGTGTCGAACAAAACCGCGGCGATCGCCGCGACCATGGCCGACACTTTGCTCGCCGGCGACCTTGGCTGCCTGATGAACATGGCCGGGCGCCTGAGCCGCGAAGGCAAGACCGTTCGCGTCCGTCACGTTGCCGAAGTGCTCGCCGGCATGTGCGACACGCCGCCCATAGCCCGCGCGGCCGGGGATTAACCGATGGTGGACATCACCACCCCGGCGTTCAAGGAAGCCGGCCGCGAGGCGCTCGCCGATCCGCATTTACAGGCGGCGCTGACCAAGCTCCGCACCGGTTTTGGCGCTCGGCGCGCCAGCGCCATCGAGCAACTGCCCGAATTCGACGACTTCCGCGATGCCGCGCGCGACCTCAAGGATCACACCCTCGAACATCTCGATTACTACCTCGAACTCTACGAGCGGAACGCCATCGCCGCCGGGGTTAGCGTCCATTGGGCGGCCGACGCGCGTGAGGCGCGCGAGATCGTCGGCGATCTCTGCAAAGCCGTGGGCGCGCGCCGGATCGCCAAGGGCAAGTCGATGATTTCCGAGGAAATCGCCCTCAATCCGTACCTCGAGGCGCTCGGCTATACGGTCGGCGAAACCGATCTCGGCGAGTATATTATCCAGCTCGCCGATGAACGGCCGAGCCACATCATCGGCCCGGCGATCCACAAGACCGTCGATCAGGTCGCCGATTTATTCTTTGAACATCATGCGCCGCTCGGCAAGACCAAGCGTCTCGAGAATATTCCCGACCTCGTCGCCGAGGCGCGCGACGTGCTGCGCGACGGCTATTTCGAATCCGACGTCGGCATTACCGGCGCCAATTTCCTGATCGCCGAGACCGGGTCGATGTCGATCGTCACCAATGAGGGCAATGGCGACTTGACCCAGGGCCTGTGCCGCACCCACATCGTGTTGGCGAGCCTGGAAAAAGTGGTCCCCTCGCTCGATGACATGGCACTCATTCTGCGCTTGCTGGCACGCTCGGCGACGGGCCAGGAAATGGCCGCCTATACCTCGCTGACCACCGGCCCGCGCAGAGAAGGTGAATCCGACGGGCCCGAGGCGGTGCACGTGGTGCTGGTCGATAATGGCCGCAGCGCGATGTTGGGGACCCCGCTGCAGGACGTCTTGCGGTGTATCCGCTGCGGCAGTTGCATGAATCATTGCCCGGTCTACGGCGCGGTCGGCGGGCATGCCTATGGCTGGGTTTATCCCGGCCCGATCGGCGCGGTGATGACGCCGGCGATGATCGGTATCGAAAAAGGCCGCCATCTGCCCAATGCGTCGACCTTCTGCGGCCGCTGCGAGGAAGTCTGCCCGATGCGCATCCCCTTGCCGCGGATGATGCGCTATTGGCGAGCAAAGGATTTCGAGGCCGGTTTGCCGCCGGCGCGCCAAAGACTCTGGCTCGCGCTGTGGGCCTGGCTGGCGCGGCGCCCGACCGCGTATCGTTTGGCCACCGGGTTGGCGATGCGGGCGCTGCGCCTTCTCGCCGGTGGTCGCGGCCGCATTGCCCGCGCGCCGCTCGCCGCCGGTTGGACCGGCGGGCGCGATCTTCCCGCCCCGGAAGGCCGCAGTTTTCAAGCGCAATGGTCGGCGCGCGGCGGCTCGCGGGGCCGGTCGTGAGTTCGCGCGACGCGATTCTCGGGCGGATCCGCAAAAGCCGGGGGCGCGGCCCGCTCGACGCGGCGCCGCCGCGGCCAGCGCATCCCCCCCTCCCAGCCCGCGCTCAAGTCGAGGGCGAGGCCGCTGTCGCGCAGTTTGCCGAGCGCGCCGAGGCGGTCTCGGCGACGGTCATCCGCATCGCCACCCTGGCCGACCTGCCCGACACGGTCGGCGCCTATCTCGCCAGCCAAAACCTGCCGTCGGATCTCCTGGTCAGCGACGATCCCCGGTTCGACGCGGTGCCGTGGGACGACCGCCCAACCTTGGAAATTCGCCGCGGCGCGCCGGCGAAATGCGATCTGGTGATGATGTGCTTTGCCGACGCGGCGATCGCCGAGACCGGATCGCTGGTGATGGCCGGCGATGCGGACAATCCCTATATGGCCAGTTTCGTCCCCGAGACCGCGATCGTGGTGCTGCCCAAAAGCCGCGTCGGCGGCGGGCTCGAGGCGGCTTTCGCCGACTTCGGTGCGGGCAAGGCGATGCCGCGGGCGCTCACCTTCGTCACCGGCCCGTCGCGGACCGGCGACATCGCCTTGCAGATCGAACTCGGCGCGCACGGGCCGCGTCGCGTGCATATCGTGATTGTCGATGATGACGGCGATGAGGAAAAACCGCTCCCCTGAGGCGCCCCGGCGCCCGCGCCTGTCGGAGGAAGACGTCACGCTGTGGCGCCACGCAACGCGCGCCGATGTGCGGCTGCCCGGTCGCGATTACGATGCTTCGGATATTGCCGGCGCGCTCGACCCGGTGGGCGAGCGCCCGGTCGAGCGGTCGAGCCGGCGGGAGCAAGAAAATCCCACTACCATTGCCAAGGCGCCGCGGCCGCCCGCCCTGCCGCCGCTCCAAGCCGGTCGGATCGACGGCCTCGACAAGCGCACCGCGCAGCGGCTTCGTCGTGGCCAATTGGCCATCGAAGCGCGTCTCGACCTGCACGGCCTTACCCAGGCGGAGGCGCATCACGCGCTCAATGGATTTCTCGGCAACGCCCAGGCCGCTGGCAAGCGCAGTGTCCTGGTAATCACCGGCAAGGGTCGTGTCGATCAAGGCTACGGCGTGTTGCGCCGCGCCGTTCCCCACTGGCTCAACCTGCCGCACAACCGCGGCCGTATCATCGCCGTCCACGACGCCCAGCCGCGCGACGGCGGATCGGGCGCGCTCTACGTGCTGTTGAAAAAGCGGCGGTGAACAAGAAAAACCGCCGACGCGGTGCGCCGACGGCATTTTCTCGGCGATCGGTCGCGGAAAATTACTCGATCGTGACCGTCACCCGGCGATTTCTCGGCTCACGCACGCCGTCGGGTGTTGGCACCATGAGGTCGGCCTCGCCGACCGCGCGACCGCCCACCCGGCTGCCGCTCATGCCACCGCCGCGCAGCGCGGCGGCGACGTTGCGCATCCGGCGATCGGAGAGCCGTACGTTGTACGTGGCAGGGCCGGACGCATCGGCATGGCCAACCAAACTGACCGGCGCCAATCCGTCTCCCCAATCCGCGATGATCGCGTCGACCACCGCCTGACCGGTCGGGTTGATCCGTTCGCTGTCGAAGTCGAAGAAAATTGTATAGGCCCGCGGCGCCATCATTTCCTCGACCGGATCGGGCACGGCGGCCCGCGGCGGCGGCGGTGGCGGCGGCGGGGGTCGCATCGCGTCGGCGACCGCGGCCATCGCGGTCTCGAAGTCACCCCGGCAGCGCGCGATGTCCTTGGGCTGGAAATTCTCTTCCTGTTCCTGCATCCAGCAGTCGAACATCACTTGTGCCCGCGCCGCGGGGCCGGGAATTTTGGTCCGCGCGGTAGCGTCCAGCGCCGACACCAAACGAGAACGCGCGCCGCTTAGGGCGCCGACATGATCGTCTGGAAGATTGCGCGCCGCGATCTCTTCGGGCGCCATCGATTGGCCGCCGGAAACGGCAATCGTGCGTTCGGCGAATGTGTCGGAATCCTCATAATCGCCTTCGTTGTACTCGGCCTGCGAAAGATCCAGATAGCCCTGGTGCAGTCCCGATTCGAAAGCGGATCCGGGGGCGGTGGTTTTTTTCGCCGCCCCTAACTGCAAACCGCAGGCACCGAGGATAACGGCGGCGGAGACTGCGATCGTCGGTTTCAGCCATGTTCGAATGTCGGTCATAATCGCTCCCTCGAATCAATTATGGTCCCTATGTGGGCTCGGCCCGGGTACCACGCCCGCGCCTTTGCCACGGCCCAGAAACGAATAATAGACACGTCGGCCGAAGAATCGGCGATTATTTAATTGATCCGGAATTGTCGTCCGACGCGCGTTACAGGATGAATTTGCTCAAGTCTGCGCTGCGCACCAGATCGCCGATATTGTCCTCGACGAATTTCTCGTCGACGGTGATCGCCGTCCCCGGCTGATCGGTTGCCGAAAAGCTGATGTCCTCGAGCAAGCGTTCCATCACCGTATGGAGCCGCCGGGCGCCGATATTCTCGACCCCGGAATTGACCTCGGCCGCCAGATTGGCGATCGCGTCGATGCCGTCCTCGGTAAAGCTCAACGTCACCTCCTCGGTCGCCATCAGCGCGATGTATTGCCGGATCAGCGAATTTTCGGGCTCGGTGAGAATGCGACGGAGATCGCCCTTGTCGAGCGACTTCAAGGCGACCCGGATCGGCAAGCGGCCTTGCAGCTCGGGCAGCAAATCGGACGGCTTGGCGAGATGAAACGCGCCCGACGCGATGAACAGAATATGATCGGTATGGACTTGACCATGCTTGGTCGCGACCACGGTGCCCTCGATCAGCGGCAGCAGATCGCGTTGCACGCCCTCGCGGCTCACGTCGGCGCCGAATTTTTCGCTGCGCGCGCAGATCTTGTCGATTTCATCGAGGAACACGATGCCGTTCTGCTCGACCGCGGTGATCGATTCCCGGACCACCAATTCCTCGTCGAGCAGCTTGTCGCTTTCCTCGACCATCAACACGTCGTAGGTCTCCTCGACCCGCATGCGGCGGCGCTTGGTGCGCCCGCCCATCGCCTTGCCGAGCATTTCGTTGAGATTGATCATGCCCATCTGCGCGCCGGGCATGCCGGGAATATCGAAGGTCGGCATGCCGCCGGCGCCGGTCTCCGAGACCTCGATCTCGATTTCCTTCTCTGCGAGCTCACCCTCGCGCAGCATCTTGCGAAATTTTTGCCGTGTTTCGGTGCTCGCGCTGTCGCCGACCAGGGCATCGAGCACGCGCTCCTCCGCCGCCGTCTCGGCGCGCGTGCGAACCTCGGCGCGCAGCCGTTCGCGGGTCATGCTGATCGCCGATTCGACGAGATCGCGAACGATCGATTCGACATCGCGGCCGACGTAGCCGACTTCGGTGAACTTGGTCGCCCCGACCTTGACGAACGGGGCCTTGGCGAGCCGCGCGAGACGGCGGGCGATCTCGGTCTTGCCGACCCCGGTAGGGCCGATCATTAAGATGTTTTTCGGCAACACCTCGTCGCGGAGATCGTCGTCGAGTTGCATCCGGCGCCAGCGGTTTCGCAACGCGATCGCGACCGAGCGCTTGGCGTCTTCCTGGCCGACAATGAAGCGATCCAGCTCCGAGACGATTTCGCGCGGGCTGAAGTCGGTCATTTGGTGTCCTCGATGGTCTCGACGATAACGTTTTCATTGGTGTAGACGCAGATTTCCGCGGCGATCGCCATCGCGCGCCGCGCGATCGCCTCGGCATCCATGCCGTCCTGGTCGTGCAGCGCGCGCGCCGCGGCGAGCGCGAAGGTGCCGCCCGAGCCAATGCCGATCAGCCCGTCGGCGGGCTCCAGCACATCGCCGGTTCCGGTCAGCACCAGCGAGACCTCGGCGTCGGCGACCGCCATCATCGCTTCCAAACGGCGCAAGTAGCGATCGGTGCGCCAATCCTTGGCGAGCTCGACACAGGCACGCATCAATTGCCCGGGATACTGCTCGAGCTTGGCTTCGAGGCGCTCGAACAGGGTAAAGGCGTCGGCGGTGGCGCCGGCAAAGCCGGTGACGATCGATCCGTCGCCGATGCGGCGCACTTTTCGCGCATTTGACTTGATCACGGTCTGGCCGAGGGTGACCTGGCCGTCACCGGCGATAACCACTTGGCCGTCCTTGCGCACCGACAGGATCGTCGTGCCGTGCCAGCCGGGATTTGTCTCGCTTGTCATGGGATACCGTCAGGTCTCGCTTATGGGTGTATTGGAATGTTCCTAGAGCGGTTCAAGTCTAGTTGGAATCGGTTTGATGGGCCAAATCGGTTTTTCGAGTAGGCGCGGCGCGACGGGCGATACGTAAGCATCGGCCGAGCGTCGCAACGCACACGAAAAGCCGAGTTGGCCCACCGGAGACCGCGCTCCCGCGGCCCCTGGCGTCGTTGCGCGCCTTGCCCGATGCACCCACATCGCGCGGCGGCGCGCGCCTAGCCAGGGGCCGCGGGAGCGCGGTCAAACCGCTTCCAACTAGACTTGAACCACTCTAAGTTGGCGCTCGTCATACACCGTTCAAGGACGGGACGCAGCCTTTCACCGGCGCACGCTTCCTGATACAAGGGCGGCGCGAAAAACCGATAGGGACGCCATGCGCCAGGCGAGCGTCGAACGCAGCACCAAGGAAACCCGTATTTCAGCCCGTGTCGGTCTCGACGGCACCGGGGTCTTTACGGTCGCCACCGGGATCGGATTTCTCGATCATATGCTCGAACAGCTGTCGCGCCACAGCCTGATCGATCTCGAGGTCGAGGCCGAGGGCGATCTGCACATCGATTTCCATCACACCACCGAGGATACCGGCATCGTCATCGGCGAGGCGGTCAACCGCGCGCTCGGGGATCGCCGTGGCATCACCCGTTACGGCAACGCGCTGATCCCGATGGACGAGACGCTAACCCGGGTCGCCATCGACCTGTCCAATCGTCCCTATCTGATCTGGAAGGTCAATTTCTCCAAGCCCAAACTCGGTGATATGGATACCGAATTGTTCAAGGAGTGGTTCCAGGCCTTTTCCCAGGCCGCCGGCGCCACCCTGCACGTCGAAAACCTTTACGGCGAGAACAACCATCACATCGTCGAATCGTGCTTCAAGGGGCTGGCCCGCAGTTTGCGCGCGGCGGTCACCCTCGATCCGCGCGCGACAGCGGCGGTCCCCTCGACCAAGGGCATCCTGAGCGACGGCGACGGCTGAAATGAAAATCTACACCTATCACATGACGCCCGGCGCCACCCCGCTCGAGGCGGCGGTCGCCGTACCCGAGGGCTTCTCCTGGGGCGCCTTCGTGTTCGGTGTCTTCTGGGCTCTCTATCGCCGGCTATGGCTGGTCGCGGTGATCATTGTCGGGGTCAATGTGATCGTCCCCGCCGCGGTTCAAGAACTCGGATTGTCGCCGATTCTCGCATCCGCCACGCTCATCATATTCTCTTTCTATATCGGCTGTAGCGCCAATGATTGGCGGCGCGAGAAACTCGAGCGATCGGGACATGTCATGGCGGGAATCGCGATTGGCCAAGATTGGGAGGACGCCGACCGCCGGTTCTTCGACGGCGTGGCCGAACGCCGGGGCACCCCCCAATACGGCGCCCCGGGCTGGGACACATGACGGTCGCGATCATCGACTATGGCTCGGGAAATTTGCGCTCCGCCGCCAAGGCCTTCGAGAGAGCGGCGAGCGAAGCGGGTCTCGACGAGGACATCGTGGTGACCGCCAACGCGGCCCGGGTCGCCGAGGCCGAACGCGTCGTCTTGCCCGGGGTCGGCGCGTTCGCAGACTGCCTCCATGGGCTCGAGTCGCTGGACGGCATGCGCGATGCGCTCGAACGCACCGTGGTCCAGCAGGGCCGGCCTTTTCTCGGCATTTGCGTCGGCATGCAGTTGATGGCGACACGCGGGTTCGAGCACGGGACGCACGCCGGCCTCGCCTGGATTCCAGGCGATGTGCGGGCGGTCGAGCCCGCCGACACCTCGTTGAAAATCCCTCACATGGGTTGGAACGAACTGGCGCTCGAGAGCGATCATCCGGTTTTCCAAGGCTTGGGTAAAAATGATCATTGCTATTTTGTGCATAGCTATCAGGTGTGTGTCGCGGACGATAAATATCGTTATGCCTCGACCGAGTATGGCGGGCCGGTGACCGCGGTCGTCGGCCGCGACAACATGATCGGCACCCAGTTCCATCCGGAAAAAAGTCAACGTGTGGGCTTGACGTTGATTGCTAATTTTTTGCAGTGGCGGCCGTAATCGATGCCTGATCTTTCCGTCGAATATGTCGAAAAATTCGGTCCTGGCGTGCTTGTCGAATTGTGCTCGATCACCGTCGATGCGATCGTTAATGGCATCGGGTTCGGTTGGGTACGGCCGCCGTCGCGCCAGCATCTCGAATCCTATTGGAAGGGCGTGGTCCTGGTTCCCGAGCGCGAACTTTACATCGGCCTGGTCGACGGCTCGGTCGCCGGCTCGGTGCAGTTGGTCAAGCCCGCAGCTCATTTCGAGGCGGTTCATTTCACCACCCATATCGATACTCATTTCGTCGCGCCCTGGGCACGCGGTCACGGCCTGGCGCGGTTGCTGCTCGAGGCGGCGGAAGAGGGCGCGATCGAGCGCGGCTATTCGGTGATGCGGCTCGACGTCAGGGCGACCCAGGATCGCGCGATCTCGCTGTATGAAAGCTGCCGCTATGAACGCTGGGGCACCCTCGATCGCTACCACAAGGTCAACGGCGACATGATCGGTGGTCATTTCTACGCCAAGACCCTGACATGACCGCGGTCACGCTCTATCCGGCGATCGATCTCAAGGACGGCGCGTGCGTCCGCCTGGTGCAAGGCGATATGGCGCAAGCCACGGTTTTTTCCGACGATCCGGCGGCGCAGGCGCGGGCATTCGAGGCCGCCGGTTTCACCGCGCTCCACATGGTCGATCTGAACGGCGCGTTCGAGGGCCGGCCGATCAACGGCGACGCGGTCGACGCGGTGATCGCGTCGTGCGGGCTCGACGTCCAGCTCGGCGGCGGGATTCGCGATCTCGCCACCATCGAGGCGTGGCTCGCACGCGGCGTCGCCCGGGTCGTGCTCGGCACAGTGGCGTTATGCAAGCCGGCCCTGGTCGCCGAGGCGTGCCGCGCCTTTCCCGGCCAAGTCGCGGTCGGCATCGATGCCCGCGGCGGCCATGTCGCGGTCGAGGGGTGGGCGGAAGTCTCGCAAGTCTCGGCGCTCGACCTGGCGCGGTCCTATGAGGATTCTGGGGTTGCCGCGATCATCCATACCGACATCGATCGCGACGGCGCGATGAGCGGCATGAACGTCGCCGCCACGGCGGCGCTCGCGGACGCGCTGACCACCCCGGTGATCGCCTCCGGCGGGGTGACCTCGCTCGACGATTTGGCGGCGGTCAAACAGGCGGCGGCAAGCGGCATCGTCGGCGTCATCTCGGGCCGCGCGCTCTATGACGGGCGCATCGATCCGGCGGAAGCGCTGGCTTTGTTGGCGGCCTGAGCGATGCTCAAGGTGCGCGTCATTCCGTGTCTCGACGTCAAGGGCGGCCGCGTCGTCAAGGGAGTCAATTTCGTCGATCTGGTCGATGCCGGCGATCCCGTCGAACAGGCGCGGCTTTACGACCGCGAAGGCGCCGATGAGCTGTGTTTTCTCGATATCACCGCGTCTTCCGACGACCGCACGATCATTCTCGACGTAGTCGGGCGCACCGCTGAGCAATGCTTCATGCCGCTGACCGTCGGTGGCGGCATCCGCGCGCTCGACGATATCCGCCGCCTGTTGCTCGCCGGCGCCGACAAGGTGTCGATCAATACCGCCGCCGTCCTCCGCCCCGAATTGGTGCGCGAAGCGGCGGAAAAATTCGGCTCGCAATGCATCACCGTGGCGGTTGACGCGAAATGGGCAACCCCCGATCGCGCCGAGATCTATACCCACGGCGGGCGCGAGCCGACCGGGATCGAGGCGGTCGCCTGGGCGAAGCGCATGGCCGACTACGGCGCCGGGGAAATTCTCTTGACCTCGATGGATCGCGACGGCACCCGCCAAGGCTTTGACAATCGGCTGACCCGTCTGGTGGCCGACGCGGTGGCGATCCCGACGATCGCCTCCGGCGGTGTCGGTACCCTCGATGATCTCGTCGATGGCGTGCGCCACGGCCACGCGAGCGCGGTGCTCGCCGCCTCGATATTTCATTTCGGCGAACACTCGATCGCCGCCGCCAAGGCGCATATGCACGACGCCGGTGTCGCGGTCCGCAACAGCTGACAGTCTGACGCAAATCTGCTACCTCCAGCGCCATGGATGATAGCGTTCTCGACCGCATTGCTTTCGATTCCGCCGGCCTGGTGCCGGTGATCGCCCAGGCGCACGGCACCGGCGAGGTGCTGATGCTGGCCTGGATGAACCGCGACGCGGTGGCCGAAACGCTCGCCACCGGCCGGGTGTGTTATTACTCACGCAGTCGCGCCGCGCTGTGGCGCAAGGGCGAAAGTTCGGGCCAGGTTCAGCGCCTGATCGAGCTCAGGCTCGATTGCGACGGCGACGCGCTGCTGGCGATCGTCGATCAAACCGGCGTCGCGTGTCATACCGGGCGACGATCGTGTTTCTTCACCGCACTGTCGCCCGACGGCGTCAAGACCATCGCCGAGGTCCTGGTGCCGCCGGAGACGCTTTATGGTTGATGGCGAAATCATCGCGCGGCTGTTCTCGGTAATCGAAAGCCGCCGCGGCGGCGATCCCGAGACCTCCTACGTCGCCAAGCGCCTGGGCCAAGGCACCCACAGGATCGCCCAGAAACTCGGCGAGGAAGCGATCGAGTGCGCGCTCGCCGCGGTCGACGGCGGCCCCGACGAAGTGACCGCGGAAAGCGCCGATCTGCTGTTCCACCTACTGCTGCTATGGGCGTCCGTCGGGGTCTCGCCGGAAGACGTCTTCGCCGAGCTGGCACGACGCGAGGGGCTTTCGGGCATCGCCGAGAAGAAGTCGCGCGGCGGCTAAAGGATCGAGCATGGCCTATGACGAGAGTAATATCTTCGCCAAAATCCTGCGCGGCGAGATCCCGGCCGAGACGGTCTATGAGGACGAGCACGTTCTCGCCTTCAACGACATCGCCCATTTGACCCCGGTGCATGTGCTGGTGATCCCCAAGGGGCGCTACGTCGATTGCGACGATTTCACCGCCAACGCGAGCGAGGCCGAAATTGCGGCATTGATACGCGCGGTGGGCAAGGTGGCGCGCGACCACGGCATCGAACAAAGCGGTTATCGCATGGTGTCGAATTCCGGGCCCGACGGCGGCCAGGAAGTGCCACATTTCCACGTCCACGTCCTCGGCGGCCGCCGCCTCGGTGGACTCCAACGCCAAGCAGGCGGCGACTGAACCAAAAATAATTTAACCGGCCTGCACGGCTCGTGCAGGCCGGCAAGCGCGACCGCGCGCCCGAGCTTATGCGAGGCAAGCCTGCGTGGCGCTTGAACCTCTTTAAAACTTCTCTAACCGTCGAAATTTGGCTCCGAGAGGGATTCGAACGTAATCGATCCCAACGATTCGCCGCGCGACTTGCCGCGGTGATCGCCTTCGACGCGGCAATCGACAACGAAATCCTGATCCGAGGCGGTTTGGTCGTTATGCGCCTGGATGGTCGCGTGGCCGCTAAGCCGCGCGCGGTACCCCTGATCGCGATCGCCGGCGAAGGCGAGTGGCGGGGCGTCGAGGGCGATGAAGGAATAGAACCTGAGGCGGCGACGCTGGCCGGCGGTCAGCCGGGCGCGCAATTCGTGGGTCCATTGCGGCGCGTGGCTGCCGCGAAACGCCTCGTTGATCAGCCGGCGACAGGCGCCGATCACCGCCTGGTGCTCGAGCGCGACCTCGCGCGCCTCTTCTTCCGGGGTCCGCAGCCCGGGGCCGAGTATACGCGCTTCGACCAGCCGGTCAGGGCGGCTCGCGTCGCCGCGTTCGCCGATCACGCCGTGAAAGCGAATTTCGCTGCCACGTACCGCGAGCGCGGCCTCGGCGGTTTCCGCGAGATCGACCATCAGATCCTGATGCGCGCGCTCGCGGCCGGGGTCCATTTTAAGGTGCAGCGTGCGCTCTTTCAGATTGACCACCACGCCGTCCCACACCGCCTCCCGGCCCTGGCAGTTGGCCGCGAAATCCGCGTCCGGGTCGGCGGCGGACTCGTTGCGCGTATTGCCGCTGCACAAGTCGAGGAAGGTGCGCCACGACATCGCCGAACCGTCGAGCACGACATAGCCGCCGGTGATCAGCCGATTGGTGAGCGCCGCCCCGCCGTCATGGCCGATCGCCGCCAACGGCGCGGCCAGGGCGCGGGCGCGTTCGAATTCGCCGGCGTCGAAGGCGGCCTGCGCCGACAGCGCGGTGCGTTCGGCATAATCCTCGATAGTGGCGCGGCTGGTCTCATACGATGGGTCGAGCGCGATCGCCAGTTCGACATAGCCGAAGGCGGCGGCGAAATCGATCGACCCGCCGAGGCCCTGGGCGTCCATCAACGCCAGCAATTCGTGACCGCGCGGGTTGCCCGCTTCGCTGATCGTGGCCGCCAGCTGGCGCGCGGTCGAATAGTCGTGATCGGCGTATGCCGCCAGCGCGCGCTCTTCGTCGCTCTCGAAACACCCGGCGAGCGCGAGAGCGACCAGGAGCGTCAGGGCTAGAGCACGTCCTTTCCTGATGGAATCGATTTGACCGCACGCCTGTGCGTCGTGGCTAGGCGCGCGCCGCCGCGCGATGTGGGAGCATCGGGCAAGGCGCGCAACGATGCCACGGCGCACAGGCGTGTGGCCTCTGGTGGGGCATATTGGCCTTTCGGATGCGTTGCGACGCTCGGCCGATGCACACATATCGCCCGTCGCGTCGCGCCACCCCGAAAAGCCAATCTGCCCCATCAAACCGGTTCCATCAGGAAAGGACGTGCTTTAGGGCGCGTGCGTGCCGGTCTCGTGGCTTCGGACTCACCGGCTACGGTGATTTGGGGCACGGCGTTTCGGGGTTTTGCCGATTGCACAGGAACGATTTGGCGAGAAACTCCGCCCAATCGTCGCGCATGTCTTGGCCGACCGGCATCGTGCCGACGGCGAAGGCGCTGCCGCGCCACGACCGATCGAGGACGAAAATGCTGGCGCGGCCGCGCATCACCTTGACCATCGAAACCGATCCCAGCTGGTCGCCCAGTTGGCGCGCGCACGAAATCATCCGCACCGTGGCGGTGTAGCCATGATCGTTCCATGACGACGGCGGGCTGGCCTTGGCGCCGCGGCAAACGCCCTTGTAATAACGCAACAGGTTTTCGGTGAAATCGGCCGGGGTCAATGCGGGAATTTCGTCGGCCAGCCCGAAGAAAATCTGTGCCCGCGCCGCTTCCGTCCAGTCGGTCGCATTCTGGCCGTCCGGCACGTAGGTGATCTCGTAAAGCGACTTATCGCGCTTCTGATGCGCCGCGTGCCAGCCGGGCGGTGGCAGGAATACCAGTTCGTCGCCGCCGGGGTCGCCACTGCTGGCGGAAATATCGTCCTCCGCCGCGACCGGCCCGGCGACCAGGACGAGGCCCGAGAACAGCGCGCCGACCAGACGCCAACCCCTGAGACGAGTCATCATGGGTTGAAGACTACACGTTTCGCGGTGTATCCGTCACCCGCCGGACGGCGCGAGATCGAATTCGCTCGCTTCGAGAAGCGCGATCAGCTCGATGTTCGCCGCCGCGAGATTTTCCCGCGCCCCCTCCAGGCGATCGACCACGGTGATCACTCGGTCGATCTTCCCGCCCTCGGCGCGGATCGCCTCGACCGCCTTGAGAACCGATCCGCCGGTGGTCGTCACATCGTCGACGACGACGACGGTACAGCCGTCGGTCAACTCTTTCTCGATCTGCCGCTTGGTGCCGTGCCCCTTGGTCTCCTTGCGCACACAAAATCCCTGAATCGGCTGTCCGGCATCGTGGCTACGCATCACCGCGGCCATCACCACCGGCAGCGCGCCCATCTCCAGCCCCGCCATCAGTTCCGGGATGTCGTCGCCGAGCGCCGCCATGATCAGGTCGGCGATCAAATTGGCACCGTGCGGATCGAAGGTCGTCTCCTTCATGTTGAAATAGTGGCTGCTGCGGCGCCCCGAAGCGAGCTTGATATCGTCGCCGGTAATCAGCGAGACGTTCGCCACAAGGGCGCGCAAGGCATCGAGCTTGGCGGTGTCGTCCCCGGTTCCCTGGCGAAGCGCAGCCTGAGTCATATTCCGATGCCTTTCGAATGGAATAAGATGAACGCCATCACCGGCGTGCTTAACACCGCGTATGGGTAATGCCCAGTGCGAATTAGATTTAGAGTCTTTGAGCCCGTGCCGGGGCGATTCGGCGATAGGACAGGGCTTCGGCGATGTGGCGTCGGGTCGCCCCCTCGGCGGCTTCGAGATCGGCGAGGGTGCGCGCGACCCGCAGGACCCGGTGATAGCCGCGCGCCGACAGCTTGAGCCGATCGACCGCCTCGCTCATCAGCGCGCGGCCGGCCTGATCGGGTGCCGCCACCCGCTCGAGCAATTTTCCGTCGGCGTCGGCGTTGGTGCGCACCTGTTCGCCCGCCTCCTCATCCGCCGCATAGCGGTCATTTTGAATCGCCCGCGCGGCGGCGACCCGGGCACGGACTTCCGCCGTCCCCTCCGCCGGTGGCGGCAGCGACAGATCCGCCGCCGACAGCGCCGGGACGTCGACATGCAAGTCGATGCGGTCGAACAGGGGGCCTGAAATCCGCGCTTGATAGTCGATCGCGCATTTCGGCACCCGGTTGCACGCTTGCTCGGGATCGTCGAGATGGCCGCAGCGGCACGGATTCATCGCGCCGATCAGCTGCACCCGGGCGGGGTAGGTGTAGTGCGCGTTGGCGCGCGCCACGGTGACCGAGCCCGATTCGAGCGGCTGGCGCAACGCTTCGAGGACTTGGCGCGAGAATTCCGGCAATTCGTCGAGAAACAACACGCCCAAATGCGACAGCGATACCTCGCCGGGCCGCGCGCGCATACCGCCGCCGACCATCGCCGGTACCGAGGTCGAGAAGTGTGGATCGCGAAATGGCCGCCGCCGCATCAGCCGGCCGTCCTCGAGCGCGCCGGCCACCGAGGCGATCATGCTCACCTCGAGCGCTTCCGCCGATCCAAGCGGTGGCAGGATGTCGGGCAGCCGTGCCGCGAGCATCGATTTGCCGGCGCCCGGCGGGCCGATCATCAGCAGGTTATGACCGCCCGCCGCCGCCACTTCGAGCGCGCGCTTGGCGGTTTCCTGTCCCTTGATGTCGATCAGATCGAGCCCCGGCCCGCCGAGCACTTGGGTGCCCTTGAAATGGTTGACCAGGGCGAGCAAAGAATCCGGCGCCAACACCTCGATCTCGCCGGCCCACGCCGCTTCGCCGCCTTGCGCGGCGGGGCAGATCAGGCCGCGCTCGTTGGCGCTGGCGGCAAGCGCCGCCGGCAGGACGCCCGGCACCGGCATCACCCGAGCATCGAGCGCCAGCTCGCCGAGCACGACATAGCCGGCCAGCGCGTCGCTCGGCAGCACCCCCATCGCCGCCATCACCGCGACCGCGATTGGCAGATCGAAGTGGCTGCCTTCCTTGGCAAGATCCGCGGGCGCGAGATTGACCGTGATCCGCTTGGCCGGCAGCGCCAATCCCAGCGCACCGAGCGCCGCGCGCACCCGTTCGCGCGATTCCGCCACCGCCTTGTCGGGCAGCCCGACCACGGTGAACGAGGACAGCCCCGAGGCGATTTGCACCTGGGTCTCGACATCGATCACGTCGATGCCCTGAAATGCCACTGTATTGCAAAGCGCGACCACTCGATCCCCACCCCGTTCAAACTCGGATTCGAGACGCGCCGCGCGCCGTGCGCCACTCAAACCCGGATCACCCATCGGTTGCAACCGATTTGACGACCAAAGACGCCGACAAAAAAGGTAGTCTCCCGCGCAACGGACACTTTCAAGGAGACTGACCATGACCGACGGCGCGCAACAACCGAGCCAATACGATGTATCCGGCGACGCCTTGAAGGCGCTAGTCGAGAAGCTCGACCGGTTGCTGCGCATCCGAACCTTGCCGGTGGGGCTGAAATTGTTCGCGGATGCGGACGAGATGCTCGCCATTCCGGGGGTGCGCACGCCGACAGAGGGCTATCGCTTCACTACCTGCCAGTTGGTGACCCAGTCGCGAATTCACGGCTTCACCCTGGGTATCGTGCACGACAATCTGCGGCCGAACAGCAATTGCGGCGGTATTATCGGGCTCAACGTGCCGGGCGAGGATTATCTGTCGGGCAAGCAAATGGCCGGCGTGTGGTTCGCCGACCAAGACGCCGCGCGCGCGCACCAGGACGAAATGATTCGGGTCGAACCGCGTTACGCCGGTCTCTGCGCGTCGCCCCTGCGCACCGGGCGTCTCGATCCGCCCGATATCGTACTGTTCTACGCCACCCCGGCGCAAACCATTCTGTTCGTCAATGGCCTGCAATGGAAACGCTACAAGCGCTACGACATGACGATCACCGGCGAAAGCGCGTGCTCGGACAGTTGGGGCCGCGCGCTGGCGACCGGCGAGACCTCGATCCCGTGCTATGCCGAGCGCCGCTTTGGTGGGGTCGCCGACGACGAAATGCTGCTCGCCATGCCGCCCGACGAATTCGCCCGCGGCATCGAAGGGCTCGAAGGCCTTAGCAAGGCCGGGCTGCGGTATCCGATCCCGCCCTATGGCCCGCAAGCGGACCCTGCCTTCGGGATGGCGGTGAGCTATGGCAAGGGCGCGTCCGGGTGACACTGTCGGGAATCGGCCAGCCTGCCGACAGCCCGGTTAGCCGCAGTGCGATGATCATCGTTACCGCGTCCGCGGTGGTGTCGAAAGATCCAGTCTACGCCATGACTTTCCGCGATCCCTATGCCGAATTGTTCGCCACCGCGATTTCGCCCGAAGCCAAGACGGTGCTCGATTCGCTCGACGATGCGTCCGCGCGCGCCGATTTCATCGCCAAGTCCGAGATCGATATGATCGGACTGGTCACCCACGTGCTCTATCGCAAAACCTGGATCGAGGACCAGGTCCGCGCGGCGCTCGCCGCGGGGATGCGCCAATTGGTGATCTTCGGTGCCGGCTGCGACACGCTTTCGCTGCGCCTCGGCGACGCGCTGGACGGCGTCACCGTGTTCGAAATTGACCGTCCCGAGATCGTCGCATTCCGCCAACACGTCCTAGCCGGCCACGCGGAGCAGCTCGCCGGCGTGCATATGATCGAGATCGACTTCGAAACCCAAACTCTCGAGGCGCTCGTCGACGGCGGCTTCGATCCCGAGCTCGCGACCGTGTTCGTCGCCGAGGGGGTGATGGAATATCTGACCGTCGAAGAGGTCGATGCGCTGATCGGATTTGTCACTTCGCGCGCGCCGACGGGCAGCCGCCTGGCGTTCACCTTCATCGCCGGCGAGTCGCTCGACGACGGCTCGTTGGACACCCTCAAGGCCAAACTCGACGAAGGTGGCGAGCCGCTGAAATTCCGCCTCGACCCCAACCGGATCGACCAATTTCTCGCCGCCCGGCGCTTGCGTCGCCGCGACATGATCACCCCCGAGTGGGTGCGCGAGGTGTTCGCGCCGCGCCTCGGCGCGCCGGTCGACCCGATCGCCGGCTGGTACATGGTGGCGGCGGAAAGCACCGGCTGAAGTTCGCCATGCCACCCCGCAATGGGTGATACACATCGCGGCAAGCGCGACCGCGCGCCCGAGCTTATGCGAGGCCAGCCTGCGTGGCGCTTGAACGCCCTTATAAATCAACCGGACTGCGCGCTGCGCAGGCCGGCAAGCGCGACCGCGCGCCCGA
>JAKZSU010000162.1:0-15474 GCA_047517485.1 Alphaproteobacteria bacterium | reverse complement strand
AGGCCAGCCTGCGTGGCGCTTGAACGCCCTTATAAATCAACCGGACTGCGCGCTGCGCAGGCCGGCAAGCGCGACCGCGCGCCCGAGCTTATGCGAGGCCAGCCTGCGTGGCGTCTGAACGCCCTTTAGAGTCTCCCTTCGATGGCGTCCCAGATCATCGCTGAAATATTGATGCCGTCGAAACGGTCGATTTCCTGGATGCCGGTCGGTGAGGTGACGTTGATTTCGGTGAGATAGTCGCCGATCACGTCGATGCCGGTGAAGATCAGCCCGCGCCGTTTCAGCTCGGGGCCGATGGTGGCGCAGATTTCTTCTTCGCGCCGGGTCAGGCCGATCTTTTCCGCCCGCCCGCCGACATGCATGTTCGACCGCGCCTCGCCTTCGGCTGGTACCCGGTTGATCGCGCCGACCGCCTCGCCATCGACCAGAATAATTCGTTTATCGCCGGCGCGGACCTCGGGCAGGTAGCGCTGGACGACGATCGGCTCGCGGTAGAGCTCGGTAAACAATTCGAGCAGCACGTTGAGGTTTTCGTCGCCGGGCGCGATGTGAAACACCCCGGCGCCGCCGTTGCCGTAAAGCGGTTTGACGATGATGTCCTCATAACGGTCGCGAAACGCCAGCGCTTGGGCGCGATCGGAGGTGATCAGGGTCGGCGGCATGATGCCGTCGAAATGGGTGACGAACAGTTTCTCCGGCGCGTTGCGCACGTGGCCGGGATCGTTGACCACCAGGGTTTCGGGGTGGACATGTTCGAGCAAATGGGTGGCGGTGATATAGGCCATGTCGAACGGCGGGTCCTGGCGCATCAGCACCACGTCGACGGCGGCGAGATCGAGCGCGGCGACATCGCCGAGAGTGAAGTGATCGCCGTGCACTCGGCGCAAGTCGAGCGGCCTCGCCCGCGCCATCACCCGGCCCTCGTCGAGCGACAGATCGCGGGTGAGATAGTGAAACAGGGTATGGCCGCGGGCGCGCGCCTCGAGCGCCAACGCGAAGGTCGAGTCGGCGTCGATATCGACCGCCTCGATCGGGTCCATCTGAATGGCGACGGTGAGCGCGGCGGCCACGGCGGCGCCTACTCTTCGACGTTGGGCAGGCGGATCGGGTCGTCGATCATCACCACATGGCTGACCAGGCGCCGGACATAAGCGATGTCGCTGGCGTGCGCGGTCACCAGATCGAACTCGGCTTGGCCGCGTGCGATGCCAATGAGGTGGATGGTGCCGGCGACCGCGGTGATCGTGTAGTTCACGTCGTAGACGTTCTCGTCGCCGAGCAGGCGGCCACGCAACTGGGTGGTGATCCAACGATCGCGCAGCGGATCGACCATCGACCCGTCGCCGATTTGATATTCGTTAAAGACTTTGCGCACGCCGCTCGCCTGCCAGGCGATGGCGCCGCCGCGATCGGCGAGCTCCCGGGTGCGCACCATGCCGCTGAGCAGGACCCGGCCCTCGACGACATCGATATTGGTCGGCCCGAACAGATCGTCGATATGGGCCTGAAACAGCGCCTCGCTGATTTCCAGGGTGATTCGGGTGTCGATGCCGGCGTCCTCGATCGAACGCTCCTCGGCGATCACCACCCCCGCGGTGGCGCCGACGCCAACCGCCACCCCCACCGGCGAGCAGCCGAACAAGCCGGCGGCGAGGGCGCCAACAAGGCACAACGCGGCACACAGGCTGAGGGGACGAGCGCGGCGGGATATCGGCATAGTGGGTCTCACCGGAAGTCGGGACGCCAGGCGTCCACAATATGTACGGGCCATAGGAAACGCGGGCTGGGCCAAGGTTCCACGAGCATGACATCGAAGCGGCCAAACAATGTGCCGAAGTCCGGGTGTCGTGCAAGAAACATTTCACCGGCGCGGACGATACGGGCGCGTTGGCGCGGCGCCGGCGCCGCGGTCTCGGCGGTGCCGCTGCTGCGCGCCTTGACCTCGACAAACGCGATCACCCGGCCGCGCCGCGCGATAATGTCGATCTCGCCCACCGGCACCCGCCAATCGGATTCCACCACCCGCCAGCCGCAAAGCCTGAGGCGCCACCGGCACATCGCCTCGGCGAGCCGTCCGAAGCGCAGCGCCTGGCGCCGGTTCTCAATCGTCCGCCGTCGCATCGCCGGATTTCTTCAGCACTACCGCGCGGCTATAGAGCGTGCGCCGGGCGATGCCGGTCTCGGCCGCGACGTGCGCCGCCGCGTCGCCCGGTTTCTCGTCCGCCAAGCGGGCGCGCAACCGGGCGTCGATCTCGGCCGCGGTGAAATTTTTCGCCATCGCTTCGGCGTCGGGCGGCGCGATGACGATCACCACCTCGCCTTTCGGCGGCGGCGCATCGGCGTAGCGCGCCGCGAGATCCTCAAGCGTGCCGCGCACGATCTCTTCATGCAGCTTGGTCATTTCGCGGCAGATCGCCGCCGCACGGTCGCCGAATATCTCGGCCATGGCGGTGAGCGCGGCGGCCAACCGTTTCGGCGATTCGAGAATGACCAGGGTCGCATCGACGGCGGCGAAGGGGCGGAGAAATTTGGCTCGCGCGGCGGCGCGGTTCGGCGGGAAGCCGAGAAACAAAAAGCGGTCGGTGGGCAACCCGGCGACGCACAAGGCGGCGAGGACCGACGACGCGCCGGGGATCGGATAGACCGGAATATCGGCGGCCGCCGCCTCGGCGACCAAGCGATAGCCCGGATCCGAGATCAACGGCGTACCGGCGTCGCTTACCAGCGCCACGGTTTCCCCGGCGGCGAGCCGGGACAACAGAAGCGGCCGTATCCGCGGCGCGTTGTGATCGTGATAGCTGATGGTCTTTGCATTGATGCCGTGTGCGCTGAGCAAGCGTCCGGTATGGCGCGTGTCCTCGCACGCCACCATATCGGCGTTACGCAACACGTCGAGCGCGCGCAAGGTAATGTCGCCGAGATTGCCGATCGGGGTGGCGACAAGGTACAAACCCGGCCGTTTACTAGATCGGTCGGTCACGGTACCGTCGTTCGCAGAGGAGGGCTCCTGTGGCTCTGGCATTTTCTCAATTCATCAGCGCGCCGACTTGGCGATTATCGATACGGGTTTTGGCGGCTTGCCTGTTGGTGGCCACCATGACCGGTTGTGGCGGCAGGGTACCGCCCGCCCAACCGGCGGTGCAAGTCGCGCCCGAAGCGGTGGTGATACCGGAACCGGTGCGGATCCGCGAGCCGGTGATCGCCGAGCCGGTCACCGTCGCGCCGATCGAGGTTCCCGACGAGCAATATTTGCCGGTGTTTCGCGAGCCCTGGGTGGTGCGGATCGGCTTTCTCGCACCGCTGACCGGGCCGCGCGCGGCGCTCGGCCAGGCGTTGCTCAATGCCGCCCAGATCGCCTTGTTCGATCATGCCGGCGATGGCGTCGAACTGCTGCCGCGCGATACCCGCGGCGAGGCCGCCGGCGCGCGCGATGCAATCAACCAATTGATCGGCGAGGGCGTCGATATAGTGATCGGGCCACTGCTCGGCTCCTCGGTGCGCGCCGTCGCCCCGGTCGCCCAGCCGGCGCGTATTCCGGTGGTCGCGTTCAGCAATGACCAGACCGCGGCCGGCGACGGCATCTTCGTCATGGGCTTCACCCCGGCGCGGCAGGTCGAGCGGGTGATCGCCCACGCCAGCGCCGCCGGCCATGTCCGCTACGCCGCGTTGGTGCCGCGCAACGCCTATGGCGACGCGGTGGTCGATGCGCTCTACCGCGCCGTCGAGCGCCATGGGGCGGCGGTGGTTCGCGTCGAGTATTTTTCACCGGGCATCGTGACCGCCGAGGATGGCACGATCCCGGTGCAAAACCTGGTCTCGGCCGCGGCGCTCGACGAACGCGGGATGGCCACCGGTTTCGACGCCTTGCTGATCGCCGCCGCCGGGCCGGCGCTGCGCGCCCTCGCGCCGTTGCTGCCCTATCACGATCTCGATCCCGGACAAGTCAAATTTCTCGGCACCCAGCTGTGGATGGATCCTGCCATGCTCGGCGAGCCGGCGCTGCTCAATGGCTGGTTCGCGGCACCGTCCGAGGCCCGCTTCAGGACGTTCGCCGAGCGCTACCAGCGCGCGTTCGGCGCGCCGCCGCCGCGCCTCGCCTCGCTCGGATATGATGCGGTGGTGCTCGCCAGCGCCCTCGCGGCGCTGCCCGGCGGCGGTGATTTTCGCGATCCGGCGGTGACCGATCCCGGCGGCTTCAGCGGCATCGATGGGGCGTTCCGCTTCGGCCTCGATGGAATCGTCGAGCGCGCGCTGGCGGTGTACCGGGTAGCGCCGCGCTCCTTCGACGTGCTCGATCCGGCGGCCACTGATTTCGGCACCTCGGCGTTCTAGGCCAAAAGCCGACGCAAAACCCCGTCGAGCACCGGCAGCCCTGCCGCGGTCGCGCGCAAACCGCGATCGTCGATCGCGATAAGATCCGCCTCGGTCAAGTATTCGAGCGCCGATCGATCGAAGGCCGTCTCGAAGGGCATCCCGATCCGGCTTAAAAACTCTTCCCGACCGAGCCCGTCGCGCAGGCGCAGGCCCATCATCGTCATTTCCTCGATCCGGACATCGCGCGACAACACCGTGTCGCGGCGGCAGCCGTGCTCGGCGCTTGCCACCGCCGCCAGCCAGCCGTCGGGGGCCGGCACGTTCTCGGTCGCGTGGTATTCCCCGGCATAAGTGATCCGGCCGTGTGCCCCCGGCCCGATGCCGACGTAGTCCTGGTACCGCCAATAGGTGAGATTGTGCCGGCATTCGGCGCCCGGCCGCGCGTGATTGGAGATCTCGTACGCCGGCAGTCCGGCGGCCTCGAGTACTTCGTTGGTGACCTCATAGAGCGCCGCCCCGGCGTCGGGGTCGGGCAGGGTGAAGGCGCCGGCGCGATGCGCGGCATAGAACGGCGTGCCTTTCTCGATGGTCAGTTGGTAGACCGACAGATGATCGCCGGCGAAGTCCAGGGCGCGCGACAATTCCTCGCGCCACGCCGCCACCTTCTGGCCCGGGCGGCCGTAGATCAGATCGAACGAGGTCGCCGGCACCGCCTGTTGCGCCAGCTTCACCGCGGCGATCGCCTCATCGACGCCGTGGGCGCGGCCGAGAAAGCGCAGGCTCTCCGCGTCGAGCGCTTGCACCCCGAACGAGATGCGATTGACTCCGGCGGCGGCGATGGCGGCGAGCGCGCCGGCCTCGGCCGAGGTCGGGTTGGCTTCGAGGGTAATTTCGACGTCGCTATCCAACGCCCACCGCGCGGCGATTCGCCGCAGCACCTCCGCCACGGTCTCCGGCGGCATCAGCGACGGGGTGCCGCCGCCGAAAAAAATACTGGTGATCCGGCGCTCGCCCAGCCGATTGGCCCAGTGGTCGATTTCGCCGCATAGCGCGGCGCGCCAGCGCGCCTGATCGATCGCGTCCGCGACGTGGCTATTGAAGTCGCAATAGGGGCATTTGGAAAGGCAAAACGGCCAATGGACATAGACCGCGAGCGGGTCCATCGGGTCACCCGCGATCGGGCGCGCCCAAGCACGCCGCGACCAAATGCGCGAAAGCCTTCGCCCGATGACTGATTCGGTCTTTTTGCCCCGGGTCCATTTCGCCGAAGGTGATGTCGTGGCCGCGCGGGACGAAGATCGGGTCATAGCCGAAACCCCGGGTGCCGCGGCCGGGAAAGGTCAGCGTGCCTTCGACGATCCCCTCGAAGCTCTCGTCATGGTCGTCCGGCCAGCTCAGGGCGAGGGCGCAGGTGAAATGGGCCGGCGCATCGCGCACGCCGTCGAGTTCACGTTCGACGCGCGCCATCGCGACCGCGAAATCCTTGTCCGGCCCGGCCCAGCGCGCCGAAAATAGGCCCGGCGCGCCGCCGAGCGCGGGCACCACCAGGCCCGAATCGTCGGCCAGCGCCGGCGCGCCGCTGGCCGCCGCCGCGGCGCGCGATTTGATCAGCGCGTTGGCGATGAAATCGGCGCCGGTTTCCTCGGGTTCGCCGAGGCCGAGAGCGCCCGCCGACACCGTTTCGATCCCGAACGGTGCCACCAGCGCGCCGATTTCGCCGACCTTGCCGGGATTGTGGCTCGCGACGACGAGGCGCGCGGCCTCAAGCCGCCGCGCCATCGCGCGCCGCCACCGCCGCCTCGATCGCCTGGTTTTGCAGCGCGAACAGGCCTTCGGTAGCCACCGTCGCCAGCGCCATCAGAGCATCGAACTGCGCCGGCAGGAAGGGCTCTTGCTCGGCGGTCGCCTGGATTTCGACGATGCCACCACCCCAGGTGAGGACAAAATTGGCATCGGTCTGCGCCTTACTGTCTTCGGCATAGTCGAGATCGGCGACGGCGGCGCCCTCATAGAGGCCGCACGATATCGCCGCGACTTGGCGCGAGAGGGGAATTTTCTCGATCAGATTGTGCCGCGCGAGATACTCGAAGGCGAGATAGAGCGCCACATAGCCGCCGGTGATCGACGCCGTGCGGGTCCCGCCGTCGGCCTGCAACACGTCGCAATCGAGACGTACCTGGCGCTCGCCGAACCCGGTCATGGTGGTAATCGCGCGCAGACTGCGGCCGATCAGCCGCTGAATTTCGAGGGTTCGTCCCGACTGTTTGCCGCGCGCCGCCTCGCGGTCGGTGCGGGTATTGGTCGCGCGCGGCAGCATGCCGTATTCGGCGGTCACCCAGCCGCGCCCCGAGTTGCGCAAGAACGGCGGCACCCGGTCTTCGACCGTCGCCGTGCACAGCACATGCGTGTCGCCAAACTTTACCAGGCACGAGCCCTCGGCGTGCTTGTTAAAAGCGGTCTCGAGGGAGACCGCGCGGATCTCATTTGGCGCTCTGCCGGAGGGGCGCATGGGCGGACGATTCCTTGTTCGGTCTGGCGTACGCCGACCCTACTCCGCCGGTCGCGGACCGTCCACCGCGGCCATCGACGTTGACGCTGTTCCAGGGGCTCACTACATTTTGCAGGCTAAGGCCACGGCGCGGTTGGGGCGTCGACCAGTCCCGGACCCAGTGATGATCAACGAGCTCAATCAACGCTCGCGGCTTATATTCTCGGAAATCGTCGAGGCGTTCTTCGCCCGCGGCGAGCCCGTCGGCTCGCGCACCTTGTCGCGCAAATTGCCGATGCCGCTGTCGCCGGCGACGATTCGCAACGTCATGGCCGATCTCGAGGATCTCGGACTGCTACATTCGCCGCACACCTCGGCCGGGCGGATGCCGACCGATCGCGGACTGCGACTCTACATCGACGGCCTATTGCAAATTGGCGAACTGACGTCGGAGGAGCGCGAAAGCATCGAAAGCCAGTGCGCCGGCGCCGGGCGCACTCTGTCTGAGGTGCTCAACCAGGCCACCGAAACCCTCTCCGGGATGACCCACGCCGCCGGCATGGTGCTGGCGCCGAAAAGCGAGGCGCCCACGCGTCACATCGAATTCGTCGACCTATCGCCCGGCAAGGCGCTGGCGATCACCGTGCTCGACAACGGTCTGGTCGAGAATCGCTTGATCGACGTCCCATCCGGCCTGCTGCCCTCGACATTGGCCGAAGCCGCGAACTTCCTCAATGCGCGGCTCGCCGGGCGCACGTTGGCGGACGCGCGCGACGCGATCGTTCTCGAACTCGCCGACAATCAGGCGGAACTCGACGAATTGTCGACGCGAGTGGTGCAAACCGGCCTTGCTACTCTTGCCGACCATGGCGGGGACCCCACCTTTATCGTGCGCGGGCGGGACAAGCTGTTCGACGACGTCAGCGCGGTCGCCGATCTTGAACGCATTCGCCGCCTGTTCGAACAATTGGAGCGCCGCAAGAATATCTTGAAGCTGATCGATTCGACCCAGGGAGGACAAGGCGTCCAAGTCTTTATCGGGTCCGACAGCGAACTATTCGACCTTTCCGGTTGTTCGATGATCATCGCGCCGTTGCGGCGGTCCGAGCAAACCGAAAACGGCGAAGTGACAACTTGCCTCGGCGCGATCGGTGTCATTGGGCCGACCCGGATCAATTATGCGCGCATTATTCCCATGGTGGATTATACCGCCAAGGCAATCTCACGTTTGATGGGATAACGTCGGCGACACCGCCCGTCGCCACATTCGAACGAGAACGGAGCAAAATGAACGATACCAAACCCGATCCCAACGCCGACGGGACACCGACACCGGAAGCCGAGGCTGAAATCGACGTGGCGGCCGACGCGCCCGAGACCGACGATCCGACAGTCGCCGAGGACGATGCCGCCGCCGACGCGGTTGACGAAGCAGTCGATGAACTCACGTCTCTCAAGGACCAGCTTCTGCGCGCCATGGCGGAGACCGAGAACGTGCGCAATCGCGCGAAGCGAGAGCGCGAGGACGCGACCAAGTTCGCGATCGCCAATTTCGCCCGCGACATGGCGTCGGTCGCCGACGATCTCGGTCGCGCGCTCGCCAGTGTGCCAGAGGACGCGGCGACCGATGAGGGGGCGCTTCATGCGTTGATTCAGGGCGTCGAAATGACCCGGCGCAATCTCGACTCGACGCTCGATCGCCATGGCCTCACGCGGATCGATCCGCTGGGGGAAAAATTCGATCACAATTTCCATGAAGCAATGTTCGAAGTCGAAACGGTGAAGACCGAACCGGGCACGGTGGTCCAGGTAATCCAGCAAGGCTATCGCATTCACGACCGTCTGCTGCGCCCGGCCCGAGTGGGAATCGCCAAACGGCCGCCCGGCGGCGGTCTCGATACCGAGGCGTAATCACATTCCGATTTCGGCGGTGGTTGCAGCCGGCATCGCGGGCTCCCATATAGGCCTCGTTCGGAGCGGCTGATCGCTCAGCCAGATACCGTTACCGACCGGGCATCTCCGGCGCTTTGATAGGCCGGAGACGGTCCGCCTGCTTTTTTTGGAAAGAGGGAAGAATGAGCAAGATTATTGGCATCGATTTAGGGACCACCAATTCCTGTGTCGCGGTGATGGACGGCAAGGAAGCAAAGGTCATCGAAAACGCCGAGGGAATGCGGACCACGCCGTCGATGGTGGCGTTCACCGACGAAGAGCGATTGGTCGGCCAGCCGGCGAAGCGCCAAGCCGTCACCAATCCGGAAAATACCCTGTTCGCGATCAAGCGCCTGATCGGCCGCCCGTTCGACGATCCGCTGGCGCGCAAGGACGCCGATATGGTGCCGTACAAGATCGTCAAGGCGGATAGCGGCGACGCTTGGGTCGAGGCGCTTGGCGAAAAGTACGCGCCGAGCCAGGTCAGCGCCTTCGTGCTGCAAAAGATGAAGGAAACCGCCGAGCGCTACCTCGGCGAGACGGTCTCCCAAGCGGTGATCACCGTTCCGGCGTACTTCAACGACGCGCAGCGCCAGGCGACCAAGGACGCCGGCCAGATCGCCGGCCTCGAAGTGCAACGCATCATCAACGAGCCGACCGCGGCGGCGCTCGCCTACGGGCTGGAGAAGCGCGATAGCGGCATCATCGCGGTCTACGATCTCGGCGGCGGCACCTTCGACGTGTCGATCCTCGAGATCGGCGATGGCGTGTTCGAGGTCAAGGCGACCAACGGCGACACCTTCCTCGGTGGTGAGGACTTCGACATCCGCTTGGTCGAATATCTCGCCGATGAGTTCAAGAAAGAATCCGGCATCGACTTGCGCAACGACAAGCTCGCGGTGCAGCGCCTCAAGGAAGCGGCGGAAAAGGCGAAGATCGAGCTCTCGAGCACCACCCAGACCGAGATTAATCTGCCCTTCATCACCGCCGACCAGAGCGGGCCGAAGCATCTGACGATGAAGCTCACCCGCGCCAAGTTCGAGACCCTGGTCGACGATTTCATTCAGCGCACCATCGAGCCGTGCAAGGCCGCGCTCAAGGATGCCGGCGTGACCGCCGGCGAAATCGAGGACGTGGTGCTGGTCGGCGGCATGACCCGCATGCCGAAGGTCATCGAGACGGTGAAGAACTTCTTCGGCCGCGAGCCCCACAAGGGCGTCAATCCCGACGAAGTCGTGGCCATCGGCGCGGCGATCCAGGGCGCGGTGCTGCGCGGCGACGTCAAGGACGTGCTGCTGCTCGACGTCACGCCGCTGTCCTTGGGGATCGAGACCTTGGGCGGCGTGTTCACCCGCCTGATCGACCGTAATACGACGATCCCGACCAAAAAGAGTCAAACTTTCTCCACCGCCGAGGACAGTCAGAGCGCGGTCACCATCCGGGTGTTCCAGGGCGAACGCGAATTGGCCGCCGACAACAAACTGCTCGGCCAGTTCGATCTTGTCGGCATTCCACCGGCGCCGCGTGGGGTGCCGCAGGTCGAGGTCGCCTTCGACATCGACGCCAACGGTATCGTCAACGTGTCGGCCAAGGACAAGGGCACCGGCAAGGAGCAGCAGATCCGCATCCAGGCCTCCGGCGGCTTGTCCGAGGACGATATCGAACGCATGGTTCATGAGGCCGAGGAACACGCCGACGAGGACAAGGCGCGGCGCGAGCTGATCGACAAGCGTAATCACGCCGATGCCTTGATCCATTCCACCGAGAAGAGCCTGGAAGAGCACGGCGAGGCCTTGTCGGACGAGGAGAAGCAGGCGATCGAGGATGCGATCGGCGAGCTGCGTGGTGTTCTCGAAAGCGAGGATGCGGCCGATATCGAGGCCAAGACCAATGCCTTGCAAGAGGCGTCGATGAAGCTCGGTGAAGCGATGTACAAGAGCGCCCAAGCCGAAGCGGAGGGTGGCGAGGATATTTCGACCACCGGCGAGGATGCGTCGGACGCGGCTGAAGAAGACAGTGACGAGACGGTTGTCGACGCTGACTTCGAAGAGGTTCAGGACGACAAGAAAACCGGCGACTAACACTTTGGGGGCGATACCGCGAATATGCGGTGGAGCAACGCCGATCCGCGCCCGTACCTGGGAATCTCCTGGGGCGGGCGCGCCGGCATTGGCGGGTGACGCGGTGTGAGTACGGCGAGTATGGATAAGAGCGATTATTACGAGACATTGGGGGTCGATCGGGGGGCCGATGCCACCGACCTCAAGAAGGCGTATCGCAAATTGGCGATGCAGTTTCACCCGGACCGCAATCCGGGTGATGACGTGGCCGAAGCGAAGTTTAAGGAGTTGTCCGAGGCCTACGAGGTTTTGAGCGACGCCGAAAAACGCTCCGCCTATGACCGCTTTGGTCACGCCGCTTTCGAGGGCGCCTCTGGCGGCCCCGGCGGCGGCTTCGGCTTTACCGCCTCGAGCTTCGCCGATGTCTTCGACGATCTGTTCGGCGACTTTATGGGCGGGCGACGCGCCGGCGGCGGTGGCAGCGGACGGCGCGGCGCCGATCTCCGCTACAACCTCGAGATTAAGCTGGAAGACGCCTTTAACGGCCGTCAGACGACGATTCGCACCACCACCACGGTCACCTGCGAGAGATGCACCGGTTCGGGCGCCGAGGCCGGGTCGCAGCCAGTGGCGTGTTCGAGCTGCCAGGGCGCCGGCAAGGTCCGCGCCCAGCAAGGGTTTTTCACCATCGAGCGGACCTGCCCGAGCTGCCAGGGCGCGGGTCGGGTGATCGAGAATCCGTGCCGGACCTGTCACGGCAGCGGCCGCAACGCGCGCGAAAAGCAGCTCCAGGTCAATATTCCCCGCGGTGTCGAGGACGGCACGCGAATTCGCCTCGCCGACGAAGGCGAGGCCGGGGTGCGCGGCGGGCCGAGCGGCGATCTCTACATCTTCATCGGCGTCGAGGCGCACCGCCTGTTCCAGCGCGACGGCCAGAACCTCTATTGTCGGGTGCCGTTGTCGATGACCCGCGCCGCGCTCGGCGGCACCATCGAGGTCCCCGGGTTAGACGGTAAACGGGCCCGGGTCACGGTTCCCGAGGGCACCCAGACCGGCCATCAGTTCCGCCTGCGCGGCAAGGGCATGCCGGCCCTGCGCGGCGACAGCAAGGGCGACATGTTCGTCCAGGCGATGGTCGAGACGCCGATGAACCTCACACCGGAGCAAAAAGCGCTGTTGACTCAGTTCGAGGACGTGGCGAGCGAGGCCACCAGCCCCGAGGCGGAAGGTTTCTTCACCAAGGTGAAGGAACTGTGGGACGATCTCAGGGATTGATCGGGCGGGGGAGAGAACAATGACCGACCTTGGCGTTGGCCTGGTGGGAAGCGCCGGGCGCATGGGATGCTCCTTGGTGCGGCGGGTTATCGCGACCGACAGCTGTCGCCTGGTCGCGGCGACCGAACAGGCCGGTCATGACGCGCTCGGGCGCGATGCCGGCGAAATCGCCGGGGTTAGCGCGCTTGGCGTCACCATCGCCGACGATTCGCGCGCGCTGTTCGAGGCCGCCGACGTGGTGATCGAGTTTTCCAGCCCGGCGGCGACCGTCGCCCATGCCAAGCTCGCCGCCGCGACCGGCACCGCGCATGTCATCGGCACCACCGGTCTCGACGACGCTCAAGCCGGCGAAATCGCCGCCGCCGCCGCGAATGTCCCGATTGTTTGGGCGCCGAATATGAGCGTCGGGGTCAATATTTTGCTCGCGATGACCAAGCAGGTCGCCGGTATCCTCGGCGACGACTACGACATCGAAATCGTCGAAATGCACCATCGCCACAAGGTTGATGCGCCGTCGGGAACCGCGCTCGGTCTCGGCAAGGCCGCCGCCGCGGGGCGCGGGGTCGACCTCGACGCGGTGGCGGCGCGCGGTCACGAAGGGATTACCGGCGCGCGCACCGCCGGCGATATCGGTTTCGCGGTGTTGCGCGGCGGCGATGTGGTTGGCGATCACACGGTGGTCTTCGCCGCTGATGGCGAGCGCGTCGAAATCGGCCACAAGGCCTCGTCGCGCGACGTCTTCGCCAACGGCGCGGTGCGCGCCGCCCTATGGACCCGGGGCCGGGCCGCCGGTCTTTACGGCATGGCCGACGTCCTCGGCCTCGAAGATAGGTAAAGAAAACCATCCCGCGGCGCGCGGGATGGCAAGCGCGACCGCGCGCCCGAGCTTATGCGAGGCCAGCCTGCGCGGCGCTTGAACGCCCCTTAATCTAACCGGGCCTCTTACCGCGGTTGACCAGCACCAGGGCGCCGACAATCAGCACCAACGCCGCCAATTCTGCCCAGCCCGGGCGTTCGCCGAGGAACAGAACCCCCCACAACACCCCGAGTCCGGGGATTAGATAATTCACCATCGACGTCGCGGTCGCGCCGGCCAGGCGTACGAGCTGGAAAAACACGATGGTGGCGAACGCCGTCGCGAACACCCCGAGGGCGACGATGGCGACCGCGCTTTCCGTGCTCGGCGTTACCTGCCACGGTCGGTCGAAGGCGAGACTCAACGGCACCGCGACCACCACCGAGGCCATGCTCACCGCGGTCGCCGCGACGGTAATGTCGCCGGTGACGCGCCGGGTCAGCAACATGTTGACCGCGAACAGGATCGCGCCGACGATCGGCGCGAAATAGGCCGCCAGGGCGCCGTCGAAACCGCCCAGCGTGCGCGGCGCGAACAGCACCACGACGCCGATAAAGCCGAGCACGAATCCGGCGATGCTTTGCCCGCCGATCGCCTCGTCACGCGCGAACAGCGGCGCCAGGGCGAGGGTGATCAACGGCATGGTGCCGATCAGGATCGCCGCGAGCCCGCTATCGACCGTGATTTGCGCCCAGCCGATGACGAAGAACGGCAGCACGTTGCCGGTAAGCGCCAGCACCATGAAAAAACCCCACGGGGCGTCGCGTCCCGGCAGCGCGCGCCCGGTCGCACGCAAATAGAGCCACAGGATCAGACTCGCCAGCACCACCCGCACCGCGACCACGGTAATCGGCGGCACGGTGGCGACCGCGACCTTGGTCAAGGTGAAGGCAGTGCTCCACAGTAGCGCCAGCAGGAGCAAAAGGGCCAGGGCGCGTGGCCCCATTTACCGGCCGATCATCGCAAATATGCTCAGGAGACGGCTTGCGGGGCGCAACGACACCGCGCCAGGGCGTTGTTGAGGGCGGTGCACAGGGTTTGCCGTTCGTCGGGGCTGAGAAAGCTTCCCACCGTCAATTCGCGACCGTGCGAGCTCAGGGGTCAGGCGGCTGTGTTGCTCGCCGGCGTCGCTTAACGAGACCTGCACCCAATAGGGCTGGAATTCCCAACGGGTGAGCCGTCCGGACGCGCTGATGCGTTCGATTTCCAGCCGTTCCAGGGTCAGGCGAAGGCGCTCCATCTGGCGGCCGCTGCGATAATTGAGTTTGAAGGCGATGGTGACCAAAACGACGTTGGCGCCGAGGAATCCGAGCACCGGCCAGGCACCAACCGCGACGAAAATAAGTCCGCCGGTGAAGCTAACCAACGAGACGCACAGCATCAGAACCAGGAAGCCGATATGCCCAAGGGATCGGTGCGGATGCAGTACCGCGTCGAACAGGGTCCGGCCGTCCCGGTGGCCTGTCCCGCCATACGCCTCCGCATCGGTCATTGTCCGATCATGGCGATATTCTGGCCGGCTGTCAAAACGGGGGCTAGCCACAACCCCTTGAATTGGGTGAAAATCTCCGCCAACGGAAGGGATGGAAAAGCATGAAAAAAGCCGACGTCACACGTCTGTTCGAGCGTCTTTCGGCGGCCGATCCGGCGCCCGAGACCGAATTGGACTATCGCAACCCCTATACTTTGCTGGTCGCCGTGGTGCTGTCGGCGCAGGCTACTGATGTCGGGGTCAACAAGGCGACCGGGCCGTTGTTCGCCGCCGCCGACACCCCGGAGAAGATGATCGCGCTCGGCGAGACCCGGGTGCGCGAGATGATCAAGACCATCGGCCTTTATCGCAACAAGGCGAAGAACGTCATCGCCTTGAGCGGTTTGCTCATCGCGCGCCACGACAGCTCCGTGCCGCGCGACCGCGAGGCGCTCGAGGCGCTGCCCGGGGTTGGGCGAAAAACCGCCAATGTCGTGCTCAACGCCGCCTTCGGCGAGCCGACGATCGCGGTCGATACCCATGTTTTCCGCCTCGCCAACCGCACCGGGCTGGCCCGCGGCAAGACCCCGCTGGCGGTGGAGCACAAGCTCCTAAAGGCGGTGCCCGAGGCCTACCGGCACCGCGCCCATCATTGGCTTATCCTGCACGGCCGCTATGTGTGCAAGGCGCGCAAGCCCGACTGCCCGGCCTGCATAATCGCCGATCTCTGCGCCTTCAAGGCCAAGACGAAGCTCGGCTAAGGCTAGCCGCCGCTGGCGCCCAAGGCTTGGAGGTGGGTGGCGAGGCAGGCCTGCCGGGAGATGCCGTTCAGTCCGCGCATCTCGAAGTGGGTCACCGCGGGGCCGCCGCCGTTCTCGCGTTCATAGAGGAACAGGTGCAGCACGCACTCGCTCCCTGCGTATTGCCAGACCTCGGCCGGCGGCTCGCGCCGCACCAGGGCCGGGCGGCCCAACAGCTCGGCCGCCTCGCCGACGGTCAAGCCGATCAGCCGTTGGGGATCGGCATCCACCGCGACGGCGGGATCGGGCGCGGCGGCCGCAAGCGCCGGTCCGGCGCC
>JAKZSU010000161.1:0-6417 GCA_047517485.1 Alphaproteobacteria bacterium | reverse complement strand
TCTCGACTACTATCTCGACGAGTTCACTTTCCGATTCAATCGCCGCCGTTCGCAGGCTCGTGGCCTGCTTTTCTTCCGACTGCTCCAGCAGGCGGTGCAGCACGAGCCGGTCCCCTACAAGGGCCTAGTCGGCGGTCATCCCAGCCTCGGAAACCAAATGTAGGGGATACGAGAGCGAAGTGGATACCCAGTTGGTATTATTCGGCGCGCGAAACCTCACCCTTGACCGCCGGAAGGTCGAGGGCGTCGAGAATGCCCTCGACGACGATATCGACAACTAGGGCGATCCGATTCTGCGTGTACTCGCTCCACCCGAGGTCGCGCAGGATGATCGGTCGATTGCGGTGGAAAATCAGGCATTCGCCGAGCAGCGCGTTGGTCAGGATGGTGGTTTCGGGATTGTCGGGATCGCGATCCGTGGCGACCACGACGACTTGTTTGAAGGCGTCGATCAGCGGTTCGAAGATCGCCTGGTAAAGCCGGTCGAAGGCGTCGGTCGGGGTATCGATTTCACGCATGATAAGGCGGCGCGGCCAATGTTCCGGCCCGAGCCCCAACAAGGCGGTCAGGACCGCGCGGACGAAAGCCGCCGCCGCGCGCGCCAGCGCGTCACGATCGCCCGCCGCCGCGTCGAGATCGGCACGCAAGGTGTCCTCGGCGCCGCCGATCAGTTTTTGGGTGCCGGCGATGGTGTAGTCGATGGCCTCGTTGTACAGCCCTTCCTTGCCGCCGAAATAATAGGCGATGGCGGATAGGTTGGCGCCCGCGGCCTTGGTGAGTTCGCGCGTCGACACCGCGTCGATGCCACGGTCGGCAAACATCATGCCCGCGACATGCAACAGGCGTTCGCGCGCGCTGGTCGGGTCATCGCACAAGGATTCGAGAATTTTGTCGGTATCTTCCGGCATCGTGTATCTGTCAGCTTGGTCTTACTCGGCGGCATGATAATCGAACGTTTGATCCGGTGATACACCGATTCGAATTCGCCCCGCGCCGCCGCGAGATCGCAACTTATACCAAGGGTGGTTAATAATGACCCATTTGACCGATCGATTTTCGCCGCTGGATAGGAGCGGGGCGCGCCGTCGTGCGACCCCACGTCAAGCGGCCCGCGACGCATCCAGCGACGGCTCTTGCTCCCTGGGCAGACCGGCCTTCGGTGGCCCGCGGTGGCTTTCCGGGTGCGGTGCGCCGCTTGCCCGATGGCACCGCATCGCGCGGCGCGGCGCGCCTACCCGGAAAACCACCGCGGGCCATCAAATGGGTCATTATTATCCACCCTTGGTATTAGCCACCGATACGGGCGAGGCAAAAAAAGGGCTGGTCTTTTGCTGCCGCTGGGCCATATATCCGCGTGACAAACGAAAGGCGTACGCGCCGGACACGGCGATCCAGCGTGAATTAATACCAAGGCAAAAGGTTCGAGTTGAAGGCCCTCAATCCGATCGTACTTTCGGGTCGGGAAGTCCTGCCGTTGATCGAAGGCGGCAAGGGCATCTCGATATCCAACGGAACCAGTTCGGGCGCCTGGGCGGCGGCCGGCGGCGTCGCCACGTTTTCCGGCGTCAATGCCGACGCGCTTGATGAAAACGGTAATTTGGTGCCGGTGGTCTATAACGGCCGAACCCGGCGGGAACGCCACGAAGAGTTGATCGATTACGCCATCCGCGGCGGTCTGACCCAGGCGCGCATCGCCCACGAAATGGCGAATGGCGAGGGCCGCATTCACGTCAACGTGCTGTGGGAAATGGGCGGCGCGGAAGAAGTGCTCGAAGGGGTGCTCGAGGGCGCCCGGGGGATCATCCATGGCGTCACCTGCGGCGCCGGCATGCCCTATCGGATCGCTGAAATCGCGTCGCGGCACCGGGTTCATTATTACCCCATCGTGTCCTCGGCGCGGGCGTTCAGGGCCCTATGGAAACGCGCCTATCACAAGTTCCCCGAGTGGCTCGGCGGGGTGGTCTACGAGGATCCCTGGTTGGCCGGCGGGCATAACGGCTTGTCGAACACCGAGGACCCCGAGGTCCCCGAGGATCCGCTACCGCGGGTGCAGGCGCTGCGCGAGATGATGCGCCAGTTCGGGCTCGACCAGACCGCGATATTCATGGCCGGTGGGGTGTGGTACCTGCGCGACTGGGAAGACTGGATCGACAATCCCGATCTCGGGCCAATCGCGTTCCAGTTCGGCACCCGCGCGCTGTTGACCAAGGAAAGCCCGATCTCGGACGCCTGGAAGGAAAAGCTGCGCACCCTCGAGCCCGGCGAGGTATCGCTCAATAAATTCAGCCCGACCGGATTTTGGTCGTCGGCGGTCAACAACGACTTCCTGCACGAACTCGAGGAGCGCTCCGACCGCCAAGTCGCGTTCACCGGCGAGATGGTCGGCGAACATCGCTCGCCGTTTGCCGTCGGCCCCCGCAAGCGTACGGTCTATCTCACCGATCAGGACGCCGAGGACGTCGGCCGTTGGGTAGCCAGCGGCTTCACCAATGCGATGCGAACGCCGGACGGGACGCTGATATTCGTCGCGCCCGAGCGCGCCCAACAGATCCATCAAGACCAAGTCGACTGCATGGGGTGTCTAAGCGCGTGCAACTTCAGCAATTGGGCGCAGAACGAACGCCACAACACCGGGCGCAAGGCCGACCCGAGAAGCTTCTGTATTCAAAAGACCTTGCAGGAGATTATTCACGGCGGCCCGATCGACGAACAATTGATGTTCGCCGGTCATGGCGCTTATCGGTTCGCCACCGACCCGTTCTATACCAACGGTTTCACCCCGAGCGTGCGCGACTTGATCGATCGATTGCTCACCGGAGATTGACGACTGGGCGTTGATTTCGCCTTCGAATCCGTCTACATTGGAATTAGTCAAAACTCTTTGAGGGTCATTCCCGCATGACTCGTCCGACTCCGACCGACCGCGACGCCAAGTCTGAAACGTCCGACGTCGTCGCCACCCTCCGGGCCGCGAATTTACGTCCGACCCGTCAACGAAGAGCGTTGGCGACCTTGCTTTTCAACGGTGGGGATCGGCACGTAACCGCCGAGCGCCTGCATGAGCAGGCGCGCGATCTCGGCATTCCGGTGTCGCTTGCCACGGTCTACAACGCCCTGCATCAGTTCACCGAAGCGGGTCTGCTGCGGGAACTCGTGGTCGATGCGGACCGCGCCTATTTCGACACCAATACCCGTCATCACCACCACTTCTATGACGAGGAAACCGGTGTTCTGACCGATTTTCCGGGCGTCGCCGGCACCCTCCGGACCTTGCCCGAGGCGCCCACCGGCAGTCACGTCACGCGGGTCGATATCGTGGTTCGGGTGAGCCGCGACGAGCCCTGATCGCGGCCGTGTGGCCGGCGGTAGATTATAATAGTTCTAATATGTTGACAGCCGTCCCTGGTTGCCACATACAAAGGATCCACAGTTCAATCGCAGGAGGAAAACATGGCGTTAGCCGGGACCAAGACCGAAGACAATCTCAAGGCCGCGTTCGCCGGTGAATCACAGGCCAACCGCCGCTATCTGTATTTCGCGCAGAAAGCCGATGTCGAGGGCTACAACGATGTCGCCGTGGTCTTCCGCTCGACCGCCGAAGGCGAGACCGGGCACGCGTTTGGCCATCTCGAGTTTCTCAGCGAGACCGGGGATCCAGCAACTGGTGAGCCGATCGGCGGCACCGGCGACAATCTGAAAGCGGCGATCGTCGGCGAGACCCACGAATATACCGACATGTATCCCGGGATGGCGCGGTCGGCGCGCGACGAAGGCTTCGACGAAATCGCCGATTGGTTCGAGACCTTGGCCAAGGCCGAGAAATCTCACGCCGGACGTTTCCAGAAAGCGCTCGACGCGCTCGACTGAGCGGACGGCAAGGGGCTAACCGGCTCGGGCCAGAGCATGATGTGATCAAATGGAGTCGGTTTGATGGGACAAATTGGCACTTCGAGTAGGCGCGGCGCGACGGGCGATGCGGCGCATCGTCCGAGCGTCGCAACGTGCTCGAAGAGCCAAGTTGCCCCACCGGAGGCCAAGCTCCCACGGCCCGTGGCGTCGTTGCGCGTCTTGCCCGATGCACACGCATCGCGCGGCGACACGCGCCTAGCCACGGGCCGCGGGAGCTTGGTCAAACCGACTCCATTTGATCACATCATGCTCTAACCCCGGCGCCGGCGGCCCGGCCGGAGTTCCATGGAAGGCGGTCTCAAGGCGCCAGTGCGCCATCCCATCGACTATGAAGATCCGGATTTTCACGATCCGGAGAAGCTCGACGCCGAGCTGCGCCGGGTATTCGACATTTGTCATGGCTGTCGCCGCTGTTTCAATTTGTGCGACAGTTTCCCTCGCCTGTTCGATCTGATCGACGAGTCGGACAGCGGCGAGCTCGACACCGTCGACAGCGGCGACTTCAAACCGGTGATCGACGCGTGCACCCTGTGCGACATGTGTTTCATGGTGCGCTGTCCCTATGTGCCACCGCATGAATTCGACCTCGACTTCCCCCATTTGGTGTTGCGCGCGCGATCGGCAGCGCTCGCCAAGGGTGGGGTCGGGTTCGCCGATCGCCAGCTGACCAAGACCGATCGCAACGGCAAGCTCGCCGGCGCGGTCAGCCCGCTCGCCAACTGGGCGACCGACACGCGGAACGGCCTCACCCGGCCGGTGCTCGAGACCGTCGCCGGCGTGCACCGCGATGCGGCGATACCCAAATTTCACGGCAAGACGTTCGCCAAGCGCGCCAAGTCGGCGCCGCCGGAGATCAACCCCGCCGCGCCGGCGTTTGGCCGCAAGGCGGTGCTCTTCGCGACCTGTTTCGTCAATTACAACAACCCCGCTATCGGCGTCGCGGCGCTGCGCGTGCTCGCCCTCAACGGGGTCGAGACCAAGGTGGTTTATTCCGGCTGTTGCGGTATGCCGCAGCTCGAGCATGGCGATTACACCGATGTCGCCGCGCGCGCGCGCCTGACCGCCGCCGAACTCGGCGCTTGGATCGACCAGGGCTACGACATCATCGCGCCGATCCCGAGCTGTGCCTTAATGTTCAAGTTCGAGTGGCCGCTGATCGTCGCCGATGATCCCGCGGTCCGCCGCCTCGCCGAGCACACCGCGGATATCACCGAGTATATTGTCGATATCGCCAACACCGAGGGTCTGGCCGACGGGTTGGAGCCCTTGGCGGGCGGCATCGCCGTCCACCTCGCGTGCCACGCGCGGGCGCAGAACATGGGACCCAAGGTGGTCGATATGCTCAATCTGATCCCCGACACCGAGCTCACGGTGATCGAGCGCTGTTCCGGCCACGGCGGCTCGTGGGGGATCAAGAAGGAGTTTTTCGAGGTTGCGCTCAAGGTCGGCAATCCGGTGGCGCGCCAGGCGCTCAAGGCGGAGGCCAGGTATCTCGTGTCCGAATGCCCACTCGCTGGCGAACATATTCGCCAAGGCATGGAGCGGCTCGCCGACAGCGCCCTCGAAATCACCGAAAGCGATCACCCGATCGCGCTGTTCGCCCGCGCCTATGGCCTGGGTACTTGAGAGAAAGCCCGACATGGCCAAGCACGAGCTCACCCGCGGCGATATCATGACGATGGACGACTACGCCAAGGTGCGCCGCGACCGCCGCCGCGCGATCACCGAGATCAAGCGCCATCGCCGGCTCGGCGTCGGCCCCGCGGCGACATTCTATTTCGAAAGCTTCGAGACCATGTGGATGCAGATCCACGAGATGCTGTTCATCGAACAGGGCGGCGAGGCGCAGATCGCCGACGAGCTCGCGGCGTATAATCCGCTGATCCCCAAGGGCCGCGAACTGATCGCGACCTTGATGTTCGAAATCGACGACGAAAACCGGCGGCGCGTGCTGCTCGCCCGTCTCGGCGGGGTCGAGGCGGCGCTCGAATTGAGCCTTGGTGAGCGGGTGATCAAGGCGGTCGCCGAGGCCGACATCGACCGCACCACCGCGGACGGCAAGGCCTCGGCGGTGCATTTCGTGCATTTTCCGTTCAGCGATGACGATGTCGCGCGGTTTCGCGATCCGACGGTGCGGTTGACCCTGGGGATCGCCCATCCGGCGTACGGCCATCTGGCGATCGTGCCCGACGCCATGCGCGCCGCCCTCGCCACGGATTTCGACTAGATTTACCTATTTATTCCGCCCTGCATTGAGTGAAACTCATTGCAGGGCGGCAAGCGCGACTACGCGCCCGAGCTTATGCGAGGCCAACTCGGCCGGCGCTTGAATGCACACCAATCCGCGATGAGTCTTGTTCATCGCGGTTTGGTTGTCTAATTCCGGTCTCTCGGTCAAGCCCTCCTGAACCTGCTTTTTGTCCTTTGCCGGGTACACGGTTGTCTCCGAAGTCGTTTCCGGCGGTTGGGCCGGATGCTTCATCATAGTGCCCTTTGGCTTCGGCCTCC
>JAKZSU010000160.1:0-9332 GCA_047517485.1 Alphaproteobacteria bacterium | reverse complement strand
CTCTACAATGCCCAGTGGATCGTCGAAAAGAACGGCTACCTGAGCCCCGCTCAAGCTCGTCAGGCGTGGCACGCCGCGATCTCAATCAGGCCCGCCGCGTGAGACAAACTTGTGTCCAAGGAACCGGGTGCGCTACAGGCCCAATTGGCTATTGGGCTATACATGACAAATGATTTGAACCGCGCTGTTCGCGAGCTTGATGAAGCCTTGCGACTTGCCCCGAACAACCAAGAAGTTAACGTGCGCGCGATTCAGATTTTGGCATACATCGGAGAGTATGAGCGTTCCAACGCCTTAATGGACGACCTCAAGAAGATGAACCCCAACTATCCGCCGTGGCTGAATTGGATGCCGGCCTATGCGCATTTGGCTCGGGGTGAGAACACCGAAGCCATCGCTTTATTGGAAATGACGCAGATGGGCTGGCAGGATTGGACCCGTGCATTCATCGCGGCGGCTCATTGCCTGAACGGTGACATTGCAGAAGGGCAGGCCTCGCTTGAAGTCGCGCTGGAGATAGATCCGGACCTCGCGGACACGTACTGGTCGGAGACCTACTTTTGGATAAAAGGGCCGGGTTCTAGACCGATGATCGACGCTGTCGAGGCTGGCCTCGAAGCCTGCGGCTGGGACGTGCCGCCCGACCCGGGCCCCGAAGCGTTCGCACCGGTTCAGTGATCGTCTAAGCCCCCACCATCACTCCACACAACTTCATCATAGCGCGGTCACGATGATCTCGGTTTGATTCGCTTGGATGGCCACGCGCTGAGACCAAACACCCCAAATAAAAAGGGCGGAGCCAAGCCCCCGCCCTTTCCCGTCATGTGTCGCAATTTGCGCCCCCTACCCACATGCCTCCACCGCGCGTTTGGCCATGACCGTTACCAGGTGGGCGCGGTAGTCGGCGGCGGCGTGGATGTCGGTGTTGAGACCGTCGGCCGAGACCGCGATACCGTCGAGCGCGGCCGCCGACCAATTGGCCGACAGGGCCGCCTCCATGGCGGCGACGCGGAAGACGCTGGCGCCGGCGCCGGTGACCGCGACCCGGACCCCGCCGCCGGTCTCGGCGACGAAGACGCCGACGAGAGCGAAGCGCGAGGCCGGGTTGGCGAACTTGGCGTAGCCCGACTTGGTGGCGGCCGGGAAGCTCACCGCCGTGACCAATTCCCCTTCGGCCAAGGCCGTTTCGAACAGGCCGGTGAAGAAGTCGTCGCCGGCGATTTCGCGGGTGTTGGTTTTGACCGTGGCGCCGAGGCCGACGATCGCGGCGGGGTAATCCGCCGCCGGGTCGTTGTTGGCGATCGAGCCGCCGATGGTGCCGCGGTTGCGCACCTGGGGATCGCCGATCCCGCCGGCCAGGGCGGCGAGGCCGGGTAACGCGCTTCGCACCTCGGCGGAATTGGCGACATCCGCGTGGCAGGTCATCGCCCCAATACTAACGCCCCCGCCGCTGGCGGTGATGCCGGAAAGGCCGGCGCCCGCCAGGTCGATCAGGTCCGACGGATTGGCCAGGCGCAGCTTCATCGTCGGCAGCAGGGTTTGCCCGCCGGCGATATAAGCGCCGTCGTCGGCGCCGCCGATCTTGGCGGCGGCGTCATCGGCGCTGGCGGCTCTTTGATAGGTGAAATCGTACATTTTTTCGTCCTCCCTCGCTCAGCCGGCGGCCTGGGCCGCGCGCCACACTTTTTGTGGCGTGGCCGGCATGTCGATGTTTTCGGTCCCAAGCGCGTCGGTGAGCGCGTTCATCACCGCGGCGGGGGCGGCGATCGCGCCGGCCTCGCCACAGCCCTTGACCCCCAACGGATTGAGCGGCGAAGGGGTCTCGGTGGTCTCGACGGTGAAGCTCGGCACATCGTCCGCCCGCGGCATGCAATAGTCCATGAACGAGCCGGTGATCAGCTGGCCGTTGTCGTCGTAGGCGGTGTTCTCGGTCAACGCTTGGCCGACGCCCTGGACGATGCCGCCGTGGACCTGGCCCTCGACGATCAGCGGATTGATCAGGGTGCCGAAATCGTCGACCGCGACATAGTTGACGATTTCGACGGTGCCGGTATCGGGATCCACTTCGACCTCGCAGATATGGGTGCCGGAGGGGAACGAGAAGTTCAGCGGATCGTAGAACGCGGTCTCGTCGAGGCCGGGCTCGACCCCTTCGGGGTAATTATGCGGCACGTAGGCGGCGAACGCGATCTCGGCGATGTTCATCGCCTTGTCGGTGCCGGCGACGGCGAAGTTGCCGTCGGCGAACTCGATATCGTCCTCCGACGCTTCGAGCATATGAGCGGCGATCTTGATGCCCTTGGCGATGATTTTCTCGCCCGCCTTGACGATCGCCGAGCCGCCCACCGCGATCGAGCGCGAGCCGTAGGTGCCCATGCCGAACGGGCCCTTGTCGGTGTCGCCGTGGACGATCTCGATATTCTCTGTCGGCACCCCCAATTGGTCGGAGACGACCTGGGCAAACGCGGTCTCGTGGCCTTGGCCGTGCGCGTGGGTGCCGGTGAACACGGTGACATTACCGGTCGGGTTGAAGCGCACTTGCGCCGCTTCCCACAGGCCCACGCCACCGCCGAGCGCGCCCACCGCCGCCGACGGCGCGATGCCGCAGGCTTCGATATAGTTGCAATAGCCGAGGCCGCGCAGCTTACCGTTGGCCTTGGATTGCTCGCGTCGTGCTGCGAACCCGGCGCTGTCGGCAATCGCCTTCGCCTTGTCCAGACTGGCTTCATAGTCGCCGATGTCATAATTGTGCACCACCGGCGTCTGGTACGGGAACTGGTCCGGCTGGATCAGGTTCCGCTTGCGCAGCTCGGCGGGGTCGATGCTCAACTCGCGCGCCGCCATCTCGACCAGGCGTTCGACAATAAACGTCGCTTCCGGCCGCCCGGCGCCGCGATAGGCATCCACTGGGGTGGTGTTGGTGAACACCGTCTTGACCTCGGCGTAGATCAGCGGCGTGGTGTACTGACCCGCCAACAAGGTGGCGTACATGTAGGTCGGCACGGCGGACGAGAACAACGACATGTAGCCGCCGAGATTGGCCAGCGTCGACACCCGCATGGCGATGAATTTGCCGTCCTTGTCGAGCGCCAACTCGGCCTTGGTCTCATGATCGCGGCCGTGGGCGTCGGTGAGGAAGGCCTCGCTGCGATCCGATGTCCATTTGATCGCGCCGCCGATCTTGCGGACCGCCCAGACCACCGTCGCATCTTCCGGATAGACATAGATCTTCGAGCCGAAACCGCCGCCGACATCGGGGGCGACGACGCGCAGCTTGTGCTCCGGCGCAATGCCGGAAAACGCCGACAGGATCAGCCGCGCCACGTGCGGGTTCTGCGACGTGGTATAGAACGTGGTGTTGTCGCCGACCGAATTATGCTCCGCCAGCGCGCATCTGGGCTCCATCGGATTGGGCACCAGGCGGTTGTTCACCACTTCCATCGAGGTGACATGCGCCGCGCCGGCGAAGGCGGCGTCGACCGCCTCCTTATTGTCTTCGAGATACCAGTCGAAGCAGACATTGTTCGGCGCGTTCTCATGCAACTGCGCACCGCCTTCGGCGTTGGCGACACCAACCACCGCCGGGAGTTCGCCCCAGTCGACGGTGACCTGTTCCGCCGCGTCCTTCGCCTGCTGCAGGCTTTTGGCGATGACCACCGCGACCGCGTCGCCGACATAGGTGACCTTGCCGACCGACAGCGGCATGTGCGGCGGCATGTTCATCGGCGACCCGTCCTTGGAACTGATCGCCCAGCCGCAGATCAGCGGGCCGACCCCGTCGTTGACCATGTCCTCGCCGACAAAGATCGCCACCACGCCCGGCGCCGCGCTGGCGGCCGCCGTGTCGATCGCATTGATCGTCGCGTGGGCGTGCGGCGAGCGGACGAACACCGCGTAATTCTGGCCCGGTCGATTGATATCGTCGACATAGGTTCCCTTGCCGCGCAGAAATCGCTGGTCTTCGCGGCGCGTCATCCGCGCGCCGATGCCATTTTCACCCATCGTTCAACCCCCCATTTCGCCGGCGGCTTGGCGCACCGCCTTGACGATGTTGTGGTATCCGGTGCAGCGGCAGATATTGCCCTCGAGATTGTCCCGGATCGTCGCTTCGTCCGGGTTGGGGTTCATGTTCACCAGATCGATCGCGCTCATCACCATGCCCGGGGTGCAGAAGCCGCATTGCAGGCCGTGGTTGTCCATGAACGCCTGCTGCATGGGATGCAGGACGCCATCGACTTCCAGGCCCTCGATGGTGGTGACCTCGGCGCCTTCGTTCATCACCGCCAACGTGGTACAGGATTTATCCGAGCGGCCGTTGACATGAACCACACAGGCGCCGCACTGGCTGGTGTCACAGCCCACGTGGGTGCCGGTAAGACCAAGAGCGTCGCGAAGATAGTGAACCAGTAACGTATTGGTATCGACGTCCGCCGACACAGCGTTACCGTTCACCGTCATGGATACGGTGGGCATGAGTGTCACCTCCCTATTCTGCCTAATCGATGCCGATCATACTCTAGAACGAGCGGCGCACAGCCGAATTATCGCGATTTTTGCACCCAAAAATCAGGCCATCCGGCCCCAAACAAGTGCTGCCGACGGCATGAATGTCCGCCGGGATCGTGTTTGTCAGCCCTTGTGGCGCGACGTCGGGTAGGAAATCACGCTGAGGAAACTGATCGGCAATTGCTTCAGTTTTTCCGGACCGTGGGGGACGTCGGCGTCGAAGAACAGCGAGTCGCCCGATTTCATGTCGTAAACATTGCTGCCATGGCGGTATTCGACGCGACCTTCCAACATGTAGATAAATTCCGATCCGTCATGCTGAAATATCGGAAAAACGTCGGACTCCGTGGTCAAGGTGATCAGATACGGCTCGACCGTGACCGCGCCGCCGACCGTATGCCCGAGCAGGCGATAGTGATGCCCGGCGCGGGTGCCGCGACGCTCGATTTCGATGCCTTGTCCGGCCGGAACAAAGCTCGAATCGCGTTCCTCCTCGAACCGCCGGAACAACGACGTGAACGGCACGTTCAAGGCGCCGGTGAGGTTTTTCAAGGTCGCGAGCGACGGCGAAATCTGCCCGTTCTCGATCTTCGAAAGCATGCCAGGCGACAATTTAGCGAGCTTCGCCAATTCGACCACGGTCATGCCCAGCGCCGTTCGGTAGCCCTTGACCTCGCGGCCGATCGCCGCTTCGAGATCGCTGTCTTTCACGTCCTTTGTCGCGTGGGGATCCTGTTGCATAAAGTCCTCGAAAGTATCGGTTCGTGGTCTATAGAGATCGCTAATTCGCCTAGGGTCGGCGGCGATGCGGTCGAGCGGAATGAGGCTATTCAGCAGCCCGGTCGAATTCAAGAAATTGTTTTTCTTGCCAGGAAAACCAGCCGCCGCCAACGACATTCCCTAACCTGCCCCTGCCATTTCGCCTGCGCCCCTCCATATTGACTCACCGGCGCATGACGCCGCGTAATCGATTCGCCGTGGGCACTGGAGCCAGGGGGCGATATTCAACTTGGGAGAACAATACTGATGAAAAAACTTGCTATTTTGACCGCCTTTGCGCTCGCCCTGGGGGCTTGCGGCGGGCAATTGCAAAAGGTGATGCTCGGGCCAAATGCGTCGAGCGACGCGCGCGAATGCGCGGCGCTTGGTTTCGTTCCCGGAACGGATGAATTCAGTAATTGTGAGGGGGTTATGAGTCGCCGCCTGGCACCGGATGAATATTAGCTAATAATTCCGTCCGACCCGCCGTATAGGGCGGGACAAAAAGTGTATTACGGGCGCGCTTCCCATCGGGATGCGCCCGTTGTTCATGCACCGGAGCGCGGTTTGACTGGTTGAAATAGTCTTGAATACTTAGGATTTCCGCGCGATCGAAACAATTTCTGAAAAATTTTATCGATATGGTGCATATGCATCATGCCGGCCTCCCCTACTTCGGGCACAGTGCCCACCATTGAATTAGGTCTTAGTGCGAGATCTATACCCGGGATATGTGTCGTTGATCACAAAAAATAACCTATAACACATTGGTTTTTCTCGATTAAATTGGGTAGGATCTGTAAATGAAGTTATTGATCGCGCCGACTGTTCTCGCTGGCTTGGTGATGTCGTTCACCGGTGCTCAAATGGTTGCTGCGCAGACCGCGCCGGCGGATTCGCTGAATTCCGGCGAGCCGTCGCGCCCGCAAATCTCGCGGTCGCCCGATCTCGCGCCACCGGCGATATCGCGGGCCCGAGCCGGAGAAATATACGAGACCGTGTTCGATTGCACCGGCGTGATCATGCATCAAAGCTATCGCGGCGAGGTCGAATCCAAACTTTCGTTCTGGTTCGGCGTCGATAGTGAGGACAATGTTGGCGGTGAAATTACTGAAGTCGGGGCGCCGCTAAGCCTGCCGGACCAAGCTCTCAGCGGCAAATTCGAGGGCAATTTCGACGGCAAGGGCCGGTTCACCGGCGGCCGCATGAAAGTGGCGTGGCCGTATGCCAATCTCGGCCGTCCGGTCGAACTCGCGCTGATGCGCGAAACCTTTATCCGGGTCGGCCACAAGGTCAACGGCGTCGGCAAGGTTCTCAGGCGGACCAGTAACCACACCTATGTCGCCGGCCGGCTTTATTTCGATCCCGTCAGTTACCCCACACTCAAATCGCTCTATCGCATCTCGTTCATCTCCGCGACCTGCTTCCCCGACAATGGCCTGCCCGAAATGGCGAGCTTGCGCTAACCGCCGGCCTATTTTTTCGACATCGGCTCGGTCCCGACCCCCAAGATCGCAATTTTTATCAAGCCGCGTCACCGCGGCTTGGCAAGCGCGACCGCGCGCCCGAGCTTATGCGAGGCAGCCTGCGTGGCGCTTGAACGCCCTTTAAACAACCGGACCGCACGGTGTGCGGGCCGGCAAGCGCGACCGCGCGCCCGAGCTTATGCGAGGCCAGCCTGCGTGGCGCTTGAACGCGCTTTAGACTAACCGGACCGCACGGTGTGCGGGCCGGCAAGCGCGACCGCGCGCCCGAGCTTATGCGAGGCCAGCTTGGCCGGCGACTGAACGCACTACAAACCGCGACAAGTCTTGCTCGTCGCGGTTTGGTATAAACTTGCCCACGGGCAAAAGGGAGAGCGGGCGATGAGCTGGCGACCGGAAATCGATGAGTTGGGGCGAAAGCTTGCGTTTGCCGAGGCCCAGGGTGGCGAGGACAGCGTCGCGCGCCAGCATGCCAAGGGGAGTCTCACGGTGCGCGAGCGCATCGAGGCGGTGCTCGATCCCGGATCGTTCCGCGAAGTCGGCGGCGGTGCCGGCGGTGCCGAGCGTGACGAGGACGGCACGCTCATAGATTTTTCGCCGGGCAATTTCGTGCTCGGGTTCGGCACCATCGACGGCCGGCGCTGCGTCATAGGCGGCGAGGATTTCACCCTCAAGGGGGGCTCTCCCAACGAGGCCGGTTTGCGCAAGAGCGTCTATGCCGAGACTCTCGCCTGCCGGTATCGGGTGCCGCTTATCAGGCTGCACGAAGGCGGCGGCGGCAGCGTCGGCGGTACCGGGGCGAGCACGGGTGGGGCGCCGGTCTTCTCGCCGCCGCGCTTTCGCTCTGTCGCCCTTGCCATGGCGACGGTCCCGGTCGCCACCGCGGCCTTGGGACCGGTCGCCGGACTCCCCGCGGCGCGCCTGGTGGCGGCGCATTTTTCCGTCATGTCGCGCGCAACCGGCCAAGTGCTGATCGCCGGACCGGCGGTGGTCCAGCGCGCCATCGGCGAGCGCAAGACCAAGGAGGAGCTCGGCGGCGCTCAGGTGCATACAAAAAACGGCGTGGTCGACAATGCGTCCGATGACGAGGCCGATGCCTTTCGCCAAATCCGCCGCTTTCTCAGCTTTTTGCCACAGAATGTGGATGAGTTGCCGCCGCTGGCCGCCTGCGACGATGCGCGCGACCGGCGCGAGGAGGCGCTCGCCGAGATCGTGCCGCGCAATCGCCGCAAGCTCTATGACATGCGCGCGCTTTTGGCGCTCGTGCTCGATCAGGGCAGCCTGTTCGAGATGGGGCGCGATCACGGCCGCGGTCAGATCACCGGCCTTGGTCGCCTCAACGGCCAACCAGTCGGTGTTTTGCCAATGATTGCGGCTATCTCGCCGGCGCGATGACTGCCGACGGCGCCCACAAAGTCAGGCGCTTCGTCGAATTGTGCGAAACCTTCCACCTGCCGATCGTCAGTTTCGTCGACGAGCCCGGGTTCATGATCGGCAGCGCGGCGGAAAAGGCGGGCACCATCCGCTTCGGCACCGCCGCGGCGCTGACCGTGGCGCTGAGCACCGTGCCGTGGGCCTCGATCGTCGTCCGCCGCTCGTTCGGCGTCGCCCAGACCGCCCACTATGGCCCCGACGGTTACGTCCTCGCCTGGCCGTCGGCGGAAATGGGCGCGCTGCCGGTCGAGGGCGGGGTCGCCGTGGCTTATCACAAGGAAATCGCCGCCGCGGCCGATCCCGACGCCAAGCGCCGCGAACTCGAAGAGGAAGCGGCGGCGCGGCAATCGGCCTTCCCGCGCGCCGAATCCTTTTCCGTGCACGACCTGATCGACCCGCGCGACACCCGGCCGATGCTGTGCGACTGGATCGACTGGATTCAACCGATCCTGCCCTCGCTCAAGGGTCCGAAATCATTTCCGGTGCGGCCGTGAGAGCATACTGAACATGACAGGTTTTCGAATGGCGAAACCCGGGCGGCCAAGCAGATTCTGTGCTTGCGTCCGCGCCGGCCGCCGATTATAGCGCTCCTTACGCTGACATATAGAACGCATGCGTACGACCGATTGAACGCGCTTGTCGTGGTCGCACAAGCGCGCGGTCACTGTTCGGGTCGCTGACTCACGGGTCCATTTTAGGGAAACAAGCCATGGCCGACGACGAAAATGAGGCATTGAAACCATACGGTTACGGCGAGTGGCTGGTTCGTAACCGGTGGTGGGTTTTGCTGTTCTCGCTGATCGGCCTTGTCGCGCTGTCCTTTGGCGCCTTGAACATTACCTTCGCCAAGGATCTGCGGATCTATTTCGGCGCGGACAATCCCGACTACGAGGAATTCGAGGCGCTCGAGAAGCGCTTTGTCCGCAACGACGTGCTGCTGCTGGCGATTGCGCCCAAGGACGGCAATGTCTTCACCCGCGAGACACTCTCGGCGATCGAGTTCATGACTGCCCAATCGTGGCAGATGCCGAGGGCGCTGCGCGTCGATTCGCTATCCAATTATCAGCACACCCGCGCCGATGGCGACGATCTGGTGGTCAGTGATCTGGTCGAGGATGCGATGTCGCTGAGCGACGAGGAATTGGCGGA
>JAKZSU010000159.1:0-6721 GCA_047517485.1 Alphaproteobacteria bacterium | reverse complement strand
GCGCGGTCGCGCTTGCCGGCCCGCACACCGTGCGGTCCGGTTATATTATAGAGCGTTCAAGCGCCACGCAGGCTGGCCTCGCATAAGCTCAGGCGCGCGGTCGCGCTTGCCGGCCCGCACACCGTGCGGTCCGGTTATATTATAGAGCGTTCAAGCGCCACGCAGGCTGGCCTCGCATAAGCTCGGGCGCGCGGTCGCGCTTGCCGGCCTGCAATGAGTTTCACTCAATGCAGGTCTCATAATCACCAGAAATGATCAGATTTCGATATCGGTAATGTGATTTTCCTTGGGAACCACCGACGGATCGTCCGATCCGGAAGGGCTTTGCTTTTGCTCGCGCTCGCGCTTCTGGTCCCTGCGCTTCTTGAGATTGTCGCGCAAAGCCTTGGCCAAGCGCTCGAATCCGGCCGTTCCAGACCTATTCCCGGTCGGATTTGGCGATCCCGGGGTCGGCATAACCTGATTTGGCATATCTCGTTTCCTCCGAGACGCCCACCGTCGCCATCGCGCGACGGCGGCTCGACTATAGCGGATTCGGCGCATTTCCAGAAGGTGCCTTGTCCAAAGGAATTTTGCCGCCGCGAGCGCTTGCGTGCCGCGAGCCTCTATGGCAAGGTCCGCGCCGCGATTCTGGCCGCCGTAGCTCAGGGGTAGAGCGCTCCCTTGGTAAGGGAGAGGCCGTAAGTTCGATTCTTACCGGCGGCACCACTAACTCATTGATATATAACAATACCGAGTCGGTGGCGTTATGCGCCTGGCGACTGGCTACGACCAGAATCCCCAGAACACGACAGGAACTCCGTGCCAAATCCGTGCCAAGGCGTTCATGAGTCGTTTGCGGATTCCCGCCGGCCCAATCGAACCTTCACCCCCCGCAGAACTTCTACCAACTGCGATTATGAGCGACAATCTGTCCCGCAGTGGCGGGGAGTATCCGGTCGCCGACATGCTCGGGGCCGGAGCAGTCCGACGCGGAAATCGGCGAGCGGCGCAAGGGGCGGGCCTAAACGACTCACCAGTGAGTCTTGGCACCTGACCGGCGCTCAGGGACTCCGGATTCGCCAGAGGCGCTCTACGGGGCTCTGAGAGTCGTGCAGGCGCTTGTTTAAAGTGACCGTCCCAATACGTCCGCTTTTCGACAAATTACTTCCGCTTTCGGTGGTATGCGGGCCTAATCAGAGCGCCGTGAGATTGTCTGCTATTTACCCCGAGCCGACCTCAGGGCGATGGGGTTTGCCGACATTACTGGCTCAGGCGCATCCAATATAAAGTGGGGGCAGCAAGCCGGTCGGTTCGAAGGTTACCGCTTGCCCTATACCCCGCCAATACCTCGCTACGCCCGCAACATCGCGGCCTCAGGGCTGGCGACGGCGACACCGATTGCTTGCAAGACTGGCCTCGCTGCGGCACCATGATTGCCGAACGACCGCCATCTGGGGGGATGTCGGCTTACACGGCACCGGTGTTTGCGCGAAAAAGTGTCAAAATTCTTTACAGTTTTGAATCGACATGGCGAGTGCAAGATCTTAAGCAATTGTTATTAAATGGTTTTGTGGACACGGCATGATACTTGCCAGTCTTTTCACAGCATATGACAACCCATTTGCAATCGACGGGGATGACACCAATGTCTGATCCAAAGAAATTTGGGAAACCCGCGCCGGCGAACGACGACGAGGCGGAAGCGGAGGCGCGACGGGAATTTCTCAGAACTGTTGCTAAGGGTGCGGCCGTCGCGCCGGCGGTGGCCATGCTTTTGTCTTCGCGCACACGGTCGGCCAAGGCGGCCGATAGCGGATGCGGATGCGGGAGCATCCTGATCAATTAGTCACGCGGGAGTCGGGCGTGACCCGGATCGGCGTCGGGCATCGGCCGGAACTGGCGTTGTGGATCGACTCGCGACCGCCTGAGATCGGTTGCCTCGAAATCGTCGCCGAGCATTTCGCAGATCCGAAGCGGTTCTGGCGTCTACGCACGATCGCCGAGACCTATCCGCTCTCGCTGCATAGCCTGGGTCTCTCGCTCGGCACGCCGGGACCGCTCGACCACGAGGCGCTGACACGGTTGGTCGAAATCGTCGCAGTCGCCGAGCCGCTTTGGGTGAGCGAGCATATCGGCTTCTGCCGAACTGCCGAGGTCGATCTCGGCCACTTCAACCCGGTGTCGCCGACCCGCGAGTCGATCCGCGTCATAGCCGATCACGCGCGCGAGGTCGTCGAGGCCTGTGGGCGGCCGCTGATCCTCGAGAACATCACTGCCAATCTCACGATCCCGGGCGAGCTGCTGGAAACCGATTTTCTCAATCGCCTGTCGGAGGAAAGCGGCTGCGGCTTGCTGCTTGACGTCACCAATCTGTTCGTCAACGCCCGCAACTTCGGCTTCGACCCCTACACCTGGCTTCGCGACATCGATCCCCATCGTGTCGTCCAGCTTCACGTGGTCGGCTACACCCATTGGCGCGATCGCTGGCACGACCTCCATGAGGAGGCGATCCAGGACGATCTGTGGCAAATGATCGCCGCCGTGCTCGCCTATACTACGCCGCAAGCGGTGATCATCGAGCGCGACGGCAACTTCCCGCCGATCGACGAGCTCGAAGCTGACCTCCGCCGCCTCACCGCGATGACCCAGGCACCGGACGATGCCGAATAAGGTCTCACGGGATAAGAGTTCGGCCCCGGCGGTCAGCGTCGAAGACCATGCGAGCCTATGCGTGCTCGGCGACCACGGTGTGTTCTTTTCCGCTGCGCGCCAGGAGCTTCAGCTTTTCAACGGCCCGGCCACCTACGTTTGGTGCAAACTGGAAGACGGGCATTCGCCGCGCAAAATCATCTCGGCCTATGCCGCACTCTTCGGCGTATTGCGGCAAACGGCGGAGACCCAGGTCGGCGAATTGCTGCGTCGTTGGCAAGGGCTCGGCGACATCGACTGGATCGGGCCCCCGCCATCCGCGACCATCGACCTGACCACCGCGCTGGGACGGTTGCTGGTCAATCCGTCGCTGCGCCGGGCGTTCGCCGCCTCGCCGCATGATGTCGCGCGGCGGCTTGCGCTCAGGGATACCGATATCGAAGCCTTCGCGGCGCTCGACGCGAAAGCGTTGGAAGACCAAGCACGGATGCTCGAGGAGAAGAAACGCAAATTCCGCGATCGCAGGACGGAAATCGGCAACGCCGCCCGGCCTCGTTCATCGCACGTCAACGGACCCAAAGCGCGGTCCGCCCAACGCGACGCTGCCGTTATCGCCTGCCAAGTCTATCCCTCTCCATCGGTTTCGCGACCGCGGAACAGGAAAGCTGGCTGCGCCCGCCGCTGGCGCACCTCGAAGGCGACGCCGGCGCGGACACGGACGTGACCATCGACCTCGTCCAGGACCGATGCTGGACCGTCGTCGAAATTGACGGCGCCGCCGTCGGACTGTGCGGATCCCTCGATCACCTGGCGCGCGAGATTCTCGTCCTACTGCGTCGGATCGTCACCGACCGCACCGGCTTCTTCCTGCAGTTCCATGCCGGGGTGGTCTCGACCGGCTCGCGGTGCCTCCTGATGCCCGCCGCCCAGGGCAGTGGCAAGACGACCCTGACCGCCGCGTTGGCGCGCTCCGGCTTCCGCTATTTCACCGATGAGATCGCCCTCCTTGAGGAAGCCACGCTCGATGCACTCGCGGTGCCGCTTCCCCTGACCGTCAAGCCCGGCTCAGTCGCCCCGCTCGCGCCCTATTATCCCGAGCTGCTCGACCTGCCGCTGCAGTTTCGCGCCGACGAGCAGGAAATCCGCTATCTGGTGCCGCGGCCCGAGGGCCGTTGTACGGCCGATGAGCCGCCCACGCCGATACGCTGGATCGTCTTTCCCCGTTATGCGCCGGACGGCCCGACCGCGCTTCGCGCGATCGACAAAGCCGAGGCGCTGCGCCGCTTGATGGACGAATGCTTGGCGGTGCGCCGCGACCTCGATCGAGCCAATGTCGGCGCGCTGATCGAATGGCTTCGCGGCGTCGATTGTTTCGAGCTACCCATGTCGTCCCTCGCCGACGCGGTGAACCTGCTCCAAGGCTTGTGCCTCGAAGAGGAAGAGCGCGAATAAAAAGCCTCATCGCCGGGTCCCGACCACGACACGCAGGTGATTGCCGATCCGATAGCCATCGGCCCGCAGGTGATCGGCGAACGCGGCCTCGATCGCGCGCTCGAGCGCGGCTTGCGCCGCCGGGGTCAGGGGACGGATCGCGGCGCCGAAGGCCATGTCGAACGTGGGCCCCCAAAAACGGCGGTCAGGCGCAATCGTCTCGACGAAGCGCACCTCGCTGATCTTGACGTCGGCGAAACCGCAGGCGTTCATCGCGCGTGACAGATCGTCGGTCGCGCCGAAACGAAACGGCCCCCGACCGGCGCCAACGGGAACGGCCTGTTCGACGATTCTCTGCAGAACCTGGAAGATCGTGTTCTCGTCCAACCGGCCCCAGACCAGGAACGCCGCGCGTCCCCCCGGTCGCAGAACGCGAAAAGCGTGCGCAAGCGCGCGCTCCGGCCGAGGGCAAAACGTGATCCCGAAGCGGCAGACGACGCGGTCGAACACCTCGCCCGCGAACGGCAGCGCCTCCATGTCGGCGGCGCAGCAGTCGAGCCCGGTAACCCCCGCGACCGTGGCGCGACGCCGCGTCGTCTCGAGCATGGCCGGAACGAAATCGCTGGCGACGACACGCCCCTCGCCGTCCAGCCGGCGCGCGATGTCGAGCGACGGTTCCCCCACGCCCGACGCCAGGTCGAGAACGCGATGGTCGGGAGAAATGTCCACCGCCGCGATCAGCGCCGCGTTTACCCGCGCGGCCGACCCCGCCGCTTCGTCGCTCCAGCGATCCCAGTCCTCGGCGCGCGCCGTCCAGTCCGCGCGCACCCTGTCGCGTGTTTCTTCGGCAACGGCAGCCGCCGGCAAACGGTGCCACAACGGCAGCATCAGATAATCGTGTACCAGCTTGATCGCCAGATAGAGAAATCGCAGCGGAGCGGGCAGCTTGACGAGCGCGTAATGTTTTTCGCGCGGCGTCACCAGGGTGCGCCAGACATAGGCGATCCGGTCTCGTCGCCGCTCACGCATGCGCAAACTGTAGCGGGTGACGCGGTACGGGTCCGGCATCTTGACGTTGCCCGCGAACAGCTGCTCGCGGCTGCGCCGCGCCAATGCATCGGCATCTGCGTCCGGTCGCGTCGAAATCGGCGCCGGCAGCGCGATCTCGAAGGTTTCCGATGCGAGCGCCAGACCCAACAGCACCATGCGCTCGCAGCCCTGTCGGCGCGCCCGGTCCAAGCAGGCGTCCCAGTCGAGTCCCGGGTAACGCACGATCAATTCCGCGACGTCCTGGATCCAGCGGAGCTCCAGCCATTGATGCTTCGATCCGTGTACGCAAAGCACGAACACGAGATCCTCGATCGATAGTGCTGCAACCTCTCCCTCGTCGAGCGCGATCGTCGTCGCTCGATCCCATAGGCCCCGATAGTCGATATCCATGGCGAGAGTCGACGGTACCAGCGCCCAGTGCGGCTCGAGCACGAAGCCATCTTTGCCGCCGACCAGGACGCATTCGTTTTCGACCCGTCGCAACGCCGCCGCGATAGCCGGCGACAGCGCCGGTTCGTCGCCGCCGTGCGGCCGATAGCCGCGCCGGGCGAGCACGGCGCGGGTTCTATCCACGTCTTCGGGACGAACCAGGAAGTCGAGGTCGCCCGCGGCGCGCAGCGCGATATCGCCATAGACCGCCTTCGCCAAGGTCGGTCCCTTGAACGGCAAAGCCGGAATGCCCTCGCGCCGCAAGTCGCCAACCACCGCGCAAAGCTCGACAGCGAGGTCGCGGTTGCGCGCGGCATTGTCATCGGAATACGTCTGCAACGCGACCATCAAGTCTTCGGGAATCATCACCCCAGCGAGACGCCTGAAAGCGTGACACAGCAGGGGCGTGACCCGATGGGCGAGCGCTGTGCCGATTAAATACGTCCAGTCAATCTCTGCCGCGAGGAGCGCGCGAAGCCGGTCGTCGCGGCGCGGATCGGGGGGGGGTCAGGACGGCGTTTAGGAGCAACTCGATTTCCGGCCGGAGGAGTAGCCGGGAAATGCGCGGACTCGCGACAGCCATTTCGTTCAATTCCATGCGTCCGGCGCCGTTCTCCAACCCGACCAAATCCGCCGATGGTGGAGCGCCGACGGAATGGCGACGACCGCGCCCATCCCACGCCACGGGTGTTTGTGCTTCGTCGCGACCCCGCCAATAAGACGCCGATGGGCCCGCAGACTCTGCGTCATGGAGTGGATGCCGAAACCACCCCTCGGCGGCGGGATGAAATAACAGACCTAACAGTTGCACGCTCGTCATCTGAAATGAGACGTGAGAAACCTGTGACATCAGCCGCTAGGATCGCGGTAAGTTTTCGTTCTCCCTCGTGAGTGGCCATTGCGATAAATATCCCCCGGATTTCCCGAAGAGGCTACGCCTAATAGCTGTGGTTGCAAAGCCCGGGGTAATAAGCCGACCGTGGCAAATTGACGCGAGTTGTGGCAGGCGTTGGCGGCATCGCTCAGGTCGGCTTTTGGCTATACTGGGTATCCACTTCGCTCTCGTATCCCCTACATTTGGTTTCCGAGGCTGCGATGACCGCCGACTAGGCCCTTGTAGGGGACCGGCTCGTGCTGCACCGCCTGCTGGAGCAGTCGGAAGAAAAGCAGGCCACGAGCC
>JAKZSU010000158.1:0-21667 GCA_047517485.1 Alphaproteobacteria bacterium | reverse complement strand
CTTATTGCGCCAGCTGGAGCCGTTCTGGTCGCTCAGATGGTCCTCATCGTCTCGGAGGATGGCGAAACCGCCTTCGTCGCGTTATGTTTCGCCGTCGAGTGAAACCCGGTCAATAGCGCCTTTTTCAACGGGCTGTTAAGCGCCAGCGGTCAAGGATATCACGGCCCACGATCGAAGGCATTTTCATTATACTTGGTTGAACTTCCGGGATCACGATGGTCACCGCGTAGGTTTGGATCAGGTTTCTGTTCGGCTCGTGGAACGCAATCAAGGCGTCTTCCGCAAAGCAGTTGGAGGTCCCGCCCAAACCACCGACAATTCGAGGGTCGATAAGCGCCTGATAGTTGATCCCCATCGTAAGTCCGTCCGCCGGCATCAAGGTGCTGACGTCGGCGCCGGTATCGACAAGAAACGAAAGATTTGATGAGAGGTTGAGGCGCGGCAACAGCAGCCGGCCATTCACGTAGGGGCGGCCGGTCGTATTGCCAAAGCGTCCAAGAATCACGAATTTACAAAATTAGTGTGCGTTGTGTCCGCTCGATGAAGCGCACGATCACGTCGGAACGCGAGACGCCTTCGGCATCAATCAGGGAAAGAACGTCTTCCAGAGTGTCGCCGTGCGCCATGACAGCGTTGCCGGTTACTGCGACCCATTGGTTGGGATACTCATCGATGAGACGCGGGTGAGTGTCGGAAAGCACATGCGCGGATCGCTGGAACGCATTTAGCGATTGAGCGATATCGCTTGGGTGCTCGTTCATCTTCGCCAAAACATCCGCCACGAAGGCGCTTTTGGTCATGGTGGGCCTCAATCTCCATACATTTGACTGAATATCTAACATAGGCGTCGATCAAGGAGGGGACATAAAGGCGAAAATTTTATCAGGATTTGAAAATGGCACTCATTTCCCATCGCGCCGCAGCAGCATCACGTTGATGCCGTTGAGGATGGCATACAGCGCGTCGAACACGGTCTTGAACTCGTCCCACTCGGTATTGCCGGTCATCGCCGCGTGAATTTCGGCGAGAGTACGTACCCCATCGACCCGCGATAGGATCGCCGGCGCCAGGCGGTCGACCGGGTGGCTCACCGACAGGCCTTCGAGATCGGCGCTGATCCTTCGCGTCGCCGCCATGCCCTGCGCCATTTGACCGGCGTCGCCCTCGCGCAGCAGCGGAATCATGGCGCCTGAATCCGGTTGGGCGACGCGCCCCTCGGCACTTTTCTTGGCGACGTAGCAGACGTGACTCTTGATCGAGCCGGCGAGCAGTTCGGCGAGCGCGCAGCGATCGCGCCACGGCTGCGCGGCGGCGCGCGCCGCCAACCCTTCGTCTTGAAGATAGGTCGTCGGATCGTAACGCGCCGGCTCGATAAACCCGGTGATGGCGAGGCCCGCGGCATCCGCGAGGCCAAAGGTCTCCGACACCGTGTAGGCGCGGTCGCGGGCGTGCAGCAGCAGATCGTACAGGCCGGCATCGTCGCCGTGCAGATGATCGGCGAGCCAGGGATTGTGTTTCAGCCAATTGGTCTCGGGGAGATCGGCCAGCAGGGTGCGCGCGATGGCGAGGCGCTGGGTGTCGTCATCGCCGCCGGCGAGCATTTTGAGCGCGTCCTGGGCGGGATAGACGCCGGTTCGGCCATATGTGCCGTAGACCATCAGGCCCATGCCGCCGTCGTCGGCGAGGACAGCGGCGAGCGCGCGCAACCCGGCCGCCGGATCGGCGAGATGATGGAGCACGCCGCAGCAGTCGATATAGTCGAAGGTGCCGAGACCGAGATCTAGATCGGCGAGATCGAGCAGGGAGCCGATCACGAAACGGATGTTGCCGAGCTTACGCGCCTTGGCGCGCGCCTTGGCGATGTCGGACGAGGCCTGCGACAAGTCGAGATGAACGATTTCGCCGACCCCACCGGCGTCGCTGAGCTGTTGCGCCAGCATGATCGCCCCGTCGCCGGTACCGCCGCCAGCGATCAGCGCGCGGAACGGTGGCGCGCCGGCGCCGAACCGCCGCGCCCCGGCGAACAGATAGTGATTGACCTCGGCCAAGTGACTCGGCGAGCCGGTGACCAGACGTTTGGCTTCGTCCGCCGGGTCGCGCGCGGGGTACGGATAGCCCTCGTATTGGGTGTGGACCGCGTCGTCCCGGCTCACCGCATTACCCTTGGCCCGTGGTCAGCACCACCTTGCCGGTCGATTTGCGCTCGATCATCAGCCGGAACGCGTCGCCCGCCTGCTCGAGCGGCAGCTGGTGCGAAATGTGCGGCTTGATCTTGCCATCGGCGAACCAGCCGATCAGCGCATCGAGCGAGGTCCGCATGGTCGCCGGATCCTTACGCCGGTAGGCGCCCCACAGCGCGCCCATCACCGAGCAGTTCTTGAGCAGGATATAATTCGACGGCACCTGCTGGATGGTGCCGGCGGCGAAGCCGATGACGATAATGCGGCCTTCCCAGTTGATACAACGCAGCGATTGCATGAACGCATCGCCGCCGACCGGGTCGTAAACCACGTCGGCGCCGCCGGTCAGCTCCTTGACCCGGTCGCGCACGCTTTCGGTGGAATAGTCGATCAAATGATCGGCGCCGTATTTTTGCGCGACGGCGAGCTTCTCGGCGCTCGACGCGGCGGCGATCACCGTCGCCCCCATCGCCTTGCCGATCTCGACCGCTGTCAGGCCGACCCCGCCCGAGGCGCCGAGCACCAGCAGAACCTCGCCGCTTTTCAGATGTGCGCGATGATCGAGCGCGACATGCGAGGTGCCATAGGCGACCGGAAATCCCGCCGCTTGCACCAGATCGACGGAGTCGGGGAGGGCGATCACCCAATCGGCCTCGGTCACCACCTGCTCGGCGAACGCGCCGGTGCCGGTCATCGCGATCACCCTGGTGCCCGGCTCCAAGCCCTCGACATCGTCGGCTTTCTCGGCGATGACGCCGGACAGTTCCATGCCCGGGGTGAACGGCGGATCGGGGCGCTCCTGGTACTTTCCTTGAATGATCAACGTGTCGCCGAAGTTGAGCCCGGCGGCGTGGACGTCGATCCGCACTTGTCCCGGGCCCAGCGTTGGCGCCTCGACCTCGGTCACCGTCAGGGTCTCGGGTCCACCCAATTCCTTGCAAACTACTGCCCGCACTGTTTATCTCCTTGTCGAATCGCGGTCCGGACGATGCCCGGGCGCGCGACCCGTGCGGGCAAGCGTACCAGGGTTCATGCCAGACCAGTTGAAGGGCTTTTTCGGCGTTGGCGTCGAACGGATATCAAAGCCGATGAACCTCGGCAATCTGTTCCGTTCGGCGCACGCCTTCGGCGCGTCGTTTTTATTCACCATAAACGCGCAATATTCGCGCAAAGAATCGCGTTCGGATACCTCGGTGGCGTTCGAAAACCTGCCGACCTGGCGCTACGACGCGCCCGAGGAACTCGACCTGCCGCGCGGCTGCGCGCTGGTCGGCGTGGAGCTCACCGACGACGCGGTGGCGCTGCCGAGTTTTCGCCATCCGCGGCAAGCGGCTTATGTTTTCGGTCCGGAACGGGGGTCGCTGAGCCCCGCGCTTTTGGACAAAGCCGAATTCGTGGTCAAGATTCCGACAAAATTCTGTATCAATCTGGCCAGCGCCGGGGTGGTCGTGATGTATGACCGGATGATAAGCCTTGGCCGCTTCGCCGAGCGACCGGTAACGCCGCACGGCGGGGCGGCCGAATTGCCGAAACATGTGCACGGCGGCAAAATCAATCACCTTGGGGGCTGAAAATTGGATTTCGCGCCATTAAGTGAACGGGTATGAGAACAATGAAATTTGCCGCCGTTATCGTCGCCCTGTCCGCCGCGATGCTTTGTACGGTCCCGGCCAGCGCCCAAAAGGACGAGGCGCTGGGGCGGTTTCGCGACTGGTATGCGGTGGCTTATGTCGAGGGCGGCCAGAAAATCTGCTACATGGTCAGCCAACCGACGGTCAGCGAAGGCGATTACACCAAGCGCGGCCCGACCTATCTGCAGGTGACGCGGCGCAGCGGCGGCGATACGGCGGACGTGGTGAGTATCGAGGCCGGCTATACCTATAAGCGCGGCAGCGAAGTCGAGGTGGTCATCGACGGCAACGCGCACGCTCTGTTTACCGATGGCCAGACCGCGTGGGCCTATGACGAGAAAAACGACAAGACCTTGATTCGCCGCATGGCGCAGGGCGCCAAGCTGGTGGTCAAGGGGACGTCAACACGCGGCACCGCGACCACCGACCGCTATTCCTTGATGGGCTTCATGGCGGCGCAGCGGGCGATGACCAAGGCGTGCGGGAAATAAATATGTCGGAGACTTCCGAGACCATAACCAAAGACCCGGCGACGGACGACCGGCGCCCGTTGATCGGCCTCTCGCGCGAGGCGCTCGCCGAGGAAATGGTGCGTCTCGGGCAAAAGCCGTTCCGCGCCAAGCAGCTCTGGCACTGGCTCTATTATCGCGGCGTGACCAATTTCGACGCCATGAAGAATGTGCCAAAGGCGCTACGCGACGAATTGGCCGCGGCCTATCGCATCGGCCGGCCCGACATCACCGCGCTCCAGCTGTCCGAGGATGGGACACGGAAGTGGCTGGCGCGCTTCGACGACGGGCGCGAGGTCGAATGCGTCCACATTCCCGAACACGACCGCGGCGCGCTCTGCGTCTCGTCGCAGGTCGGCTGCACCCTGACCTGCCCGTTCTGCCACACCGGCACCCAGAAGCTGGTGCGCAATCTCACCGCCGGCGAGATCGTCGGCCAGATGATGATGGCGCGCGACACCATCGGCGAATGGCCGAGCCCGAAAGACGGCCGGATGATCTCCAACGTGGTGATGATGGGCATGGGCGAGCCGTTCTATAATTACGAGGCGGTCGCCACCGCGCTGCGCATTTTCATGGATCAGGAGGGCATTTCGCTGTCGCGGCGGCGGATTACGCTGTCGACTTCCGGCGTGGTGCCAATGATCGAGCGCTGCGGCCGCGAGCTCGGGGTCAATCTGGCGATCTCGTTGCACGCGGTCGAGGATGGCTTGCGCGACGAGTTGGTGCCGATCAACCGCAAGCACCCGATCGCCGAGCTGCTCGAGGCGTGCCGCACCTATCCGGCGGCGAACAACGCGCGGCGCATCACCTTCGAATATGTCATGCTCAAGGGGGTCAACGATTCCGACGCCGACGCCCGCGCGCTGGTGGCGCTGATGAAGAACATTCCGGCGAAGATCAACCTGATCCCATTCAACGCCTGGCCCGGCGCACCCTACGAATGTTCATCCGGCAACCGCATCCGCGCCTTCGCCGCGATCGTCAACGACGCCGGCTATTCGTCGCCGGTCCGGGTGCCGAGGGGCCGCGACATCATGGCCGCGTGCGGTCAGCTGAAAAGTCAGAGCGAGCGCGGACGGCGCGAGTCGGCGGGGGTCGGGCGGTAACCGGCGGTGCGTGCCGGCGGAGAAGAATTCCGACAAATCGGCGCCACGGTGTCCAAAAGGGCTTTGGTATGGGGTCCCTACGATCGTTATGGTCTCCGCACCGACCATCCCCGAAGAGGCACTCGGCAAAATGGCCAAATCTTTTTGCAGATGATTCTAGACACAACTCGACCGGCTCACGGGCGGTCTTCTCGAACCAACGTTCGGTTTGCTTCTTGGCGGCATGCAAAGAGCGACTCAATTGCTCAACAAGTTACAATCTTCGGCGTTCCAGCCGATCGAAACTTGGTCACCTTCCTTAAAGTCGAATTCTTGATCGATCTGACTCTGAATTCGGCTGGAGATGGAATTATGTTCACCCAGCGCCACCTCGAGCTCGGTCACGTCCCCCAAATATAACTTTCCGACGATTCTGCCGTCGAATTTGTTGTCGGCCATCCAATCCCGATCTCGAGGAAAAACCTGAACAGCCTCGGGTCGGATCGAAATATCGAAGGCGGTCCCGGAAGGCGTGTCCTGGCCGCCACGGCTGATTATCCTGAGGCCGCTTTCGGTTTCTATTTGCATCGATTGGGGTGAGGCGCGCTGCGTCGCGTCGGCGCTTACGGCGATGACCCGCCCGGAGAAAATATTGGAAGCGCCCATGAAATCGGCGACAAATCGAGTCCGGGGGGTTTGGAAAATTGCCTGGGGGGTGCCGATCTGCTCGAACTTTCCGTTCCGCATCACCGCCACTCGGTCCGACATGCTCATGGCCTCGTCCTGGTCGTGGGTCACGTAGATAAAGGTGATGTTGACTTCGTGCTGAATTCTCCGCAGTTCAACCTGCATGGCTTTCCGAAGCTTGCGGTCGAGGGCCCCCAACGGTTCGTCCAAAAGCAAAACCTTGGGGCGCAAGATCAGCGCCCTTGCCAGGGCGACGCGTTGTTGCTGCCCGCCACTGAGCTGATTTGGACGGCGCGCTCCAAGGCCCTCCAGGTGAACCAACAGGAGAGCGTCGTCGACCAGTTTCTTGACCTCCGGTTCGGCGACCCGTCTGGATTTCAGGCGCAACCCGAAGGCAATGTTGTCCGCGATGGTCAAGTGGGGAAACAGGGCGTAGTTCTGAAAAACGATATTGGAATCACGCTCGTAGGGCGGCTGGTCGGTGACGACCTCGCCATTAATCAGAATGTCGCCGGCGTCCGGATGTTCCAAGCCTCCGATCAACCGCAGCGTGGTGGTTTTGCCGCAACCGCTGGGCCCCAGCAGCGAGAAAAACTCACCTTCGGGAATCGTCAAACTCAGGTCGTCGACGGCGACGGTGGCGCCAAATTTTTTTGTCACTCGCACCAATTCAACGCTGGAAGTCTGTTTCATGACACGCTTCGCCGATCAAAGTAAGTTCCGAGTATGACAATAATCAGCGGTACCACGACGATCAGTGTTCCCAAGGCGTTGACCATCGGCGACACGCCGACTCGGATCATCGAGTAGACGCGCAATGGCAACGTCGACGACCCTACGCCGGAGACAAAGAACGTAATCACGAAATCGTTGAACGACCACGGAAAAGTCAACAACGCGGCCGCCACGATTCCGGGCATTAACAGCGGCAACGTCACTTTCCACATGGTCGTCCATTCATCGGCGCCGAGGTCCATCGCGGCATCCTCCAAGGTTCGATCGATGCGCTGCATGCGAGCGATGATCACCAGGGTTGTGAGCGGAATCGAAAACGAGATATGGGCCAGCAGAATGGTGAGAATACCAAGGTCCAACTTGATGGAGGAATAGAACAATAAAAGCGAAATCCCGATGACCAGATCGGGCATGACCAGCGGGATGTAGAGCGCGCCCTGATACAGCGCCCTGCCGAGGAACTTATAGCGGTAAAGGGTGAACGCGGTGATCGTCCCGATGGCGGTGGAAATCAGAACGGTCGGGATCGCAACAATGAGACTCACTTTCAACGCGTCCTGAATATTTTTGTTGTTAAATACCTCGCTGTACCACTTTAAAGTAAACCCCTCCCATGCCACGCCATATTCTGTCGGGGTAAAAGAAAAAACTATCAACACAAGTAACGGCGCGTACATAAACAGGTAGACCGCGCCACAACCGATCGATAAAAATCGCGGCGATATTCGCTTCATTGTTGTTCCCGGAAAGCGTCTTTTCCGCCGCCGGCCCGCATGTAGAGAAAGATCAGAGCCAATATCATCGTCAACAGCAGCAGCGAATATGCCGATCCCAGCGGCCAGTGGCGCAGGCCGAGGAATTTCAGCGCGATAAACTTGCCCACCATCATGGCCTTGGCCCCACCCAACAGTTCGGGAACCAGGAATTCGCCTATCGATGGGGCGAATACCAGCACCGACCCGCTGAGTATGCCCCCTTTGGTCAAGGGCACGGTGACCTTGAAAAATCGTTCCCTCGCGGTGGCGCCTAAATCCGCGGCCGCCTCCAGCACCGATCGGTCCAGTCTTTCGAGGGAGGCATAGAGCGGCAGGATCATGAATGGCAGGTAGGTATAGACAAGCCCGACCAACACCGAATATTCGTTGTGGAGCAGCGCCAGCGGCTCGTCGATCAGGCCCCAGTCCGTCAGGAACGTGTTGATCAGGCCATGATCGGACAACAGGGTCATCCAGGCATAGAGTCGTACCAGATAGCTGGTCCAGAACGGCAAAATGACCAGAAAAAGCAACAAGTTCTTGCGGCGCCCGCCGTAGAACGCGATCCAATATGCGATCAGATACCCCGCCGCCAGGCAAATAACGACGGTCAGGGCCGCCAGCTTGAACGATCGGCCCAAAATCTTCAGGAACAGCGGATCGAAAACCTGTCGATAGTTCTCGAGGCTGAACTCGAAGATAACGGTGCCCCACGGCCCCCGGGTCATAAAACTGTAATAGACCACGATCCCCATCGGGATCATCGTGAAGACCAGCAACCAGAAAGCCGACGGGCTCAAGGTCGCGCCGATTTTGAAGGTAGGGTGGCTTCTGAAGAAGCGGAGAATGGATCTTCGTAGCCTAAACAATGCGAATACCTTCACTCACGATCCATACGACCGTCGCGGACCCGATAATACCTCGCCACTTCGCCAATCAACCGCACGTACGGCAACGGCGACGGCACGCGAAAAATCTCCCTCCAGCCCGCCAACGCTGGCCGGACGGGTGATCCCGCGGTGCCGTCGCATTGCGCCGGCCGCGACTCTTTACGCGCCCAACAGCCGGGTCCAGATATCGTCGTAGATCGGCAAAATGTCATCCGGAAGGACCGCCAGGAACTCGAGCCGCGCCAAATCCTCGGCGGTCGGGTAGACCGCCGAATTTTGCGCCATGTCCGCGGATACGACTGTATCCACCGCCTTCTGGTTGGCCGTCGCGTAACCGCCCTCGTCCGAATTGGCCGACGCGACCTCCGGCCTCAGCATGTAGTTGATGAACGTCTCGGCGGTGAACTTGTGGGGCGCGCCCTTGGCGATCGCCATGTTGTCAAACCAGGCGGTCCCCCCTTCCTTGGGCAGGAGCCATTGGATATCGGGATTTTTCCGATGCGCCTTGACGACTTCGCCGTTCCACTCGTGACCGACGATGATGTCCTCGGTGATCAGAGCCTTGGTCTCGTCGGCGCCCGGATAAAAGGCTTTCACATGGGGCTTTGTTTTAATCAACAGCTCGCCGGCCTCCAACAATTCCTTCTTGCTGCGGCTGTTGACGGAGTAGCCCAGATACGCCAGGGCGGTCGCAATGACTTCTTCGCGCTCGTCGGTAAAGGCCAACTTCCCGGAGTAGCGCTCCGGCCCGCTTTCGAACAGCAGCGCCCAACTATCGAGGTTGGGATCACCCTTGGTGTATTTCGAGTTGTGCGCGAGAGCGGTCATCCCCCAAAGATAGGGCACCGTGTAGGTGTTGCCCGGGTCGACCGAGGTGTCGAGAAATCTCGCCATCGAGTTGTTCAAATCTGGAATATTCTCGAGGTCCAAGGGCTCCAAGAGTCCCTGTCCAATATGAATCGGCACGAAGTTGTGGGTCGGAAACACCACGTCGTACCCCGCGCCGCCCGCCTGAAGTTTGGCCAGCAGGTGTTCGTTGCCCGGGAAGGTGTCGTAGATGACATCGACCCCGAACTCCTCCGCGAAATTCGGAATAGTGTCGGGATGGATGTATTCTTCCCAATTGTAGACGGCCAACTCGCCGCCCTCTTGCTTGATTTTATCCAATACCGCCGAAGACGGGCCTTCCGCCGCGAAGGCTTTTCCGTGCAGACCCAGAATATCCGTCAGCACCGCCGCGGATACACCCAAGGCCGTCGCGCGGCGGAAGAATTCCCGTCGGGTTATCCGCGCCTGAAACAACCTCTCAACTGAATCATCCAGCCGCTTTTTCTGCTTTCGATCATTGATTGTCATTGGATTCCCTCCCTTCGTGTTGTTGCGCAACATTTCCGAATACAAAGGCGTGTGCGGATATGCTGTCGCCGAAAAATGGAACGTCGCACTCCACAATTATTTGGAGAACCTCGGGAATCCGAGTTTAGTATTTGTTATCGTTTATCTTTTGGTCGGACCCGGTCCCACATAACTCCCGTACGATTGCATGGTTGTCTGTCAAATCCGCGGAGTCAAGGAATTGACCGGAGCCGTATCAGTAAGGTGGAGGGGCCGACCCTTGGCCTGCGTCGGTCGCCCGTTTCAACCTTCACCGAGGTGCAATCTTCGACTACCCTTGCGCCCGGTTTGAGATTTCAACCAGGAAACATTTGGTCTAGGAGCGCGTCCCGACGCGCGTGTTGTAATGAGCGAGGCCACCGACGGCGAAAACATCAAGTTGCTCGGCAGCGCCGTACCCGACTTTAACCCCGATGACGCCGCCCAGGTGGTGCGCGAGCTGTACGGTATCGAAGGTGCGATCTCACGGCTCTACAGCGAACGTGACCAGAATTTTCGCCTCCGCGCGACCGACGGCGCCGACTATGTCCTCAAAATCGCCAACAGCGATGAAGATCCTGGGGTTCTCGACATGCAACACCGGGCGCTGGCCCACGTCCAGGCGCATGACCCCGACCTGCTCGTGCCGCGCGTCATCCGCACCCGCGACGGCGCCATGAGCGGGTCCATCGACGACGCCAACGGCAAGGCGCACATCGTCCGCCTGCTGAGCTTCATGCCCGGCGTCGACCTGGCCGAGGTTCCACTGACGCCCAGGGTGCTACGCGCGCTCGGCGCGACAACAGCGCGACTGGACAAGGCGCTGCGTAGCTTTTTTCACCCGTCCGCCGACCATGTTTTGTTGTGGGATCTCAAGCGCCTACCCGACCTGCGCCATAACACCAACGTCATTGAGGATTCTGGCCAGCGCCGCAAAATCGAGGCCGTTATCGATCATTTTGCCGACCAAGTACTGCCGCTCCTGGGAGACCTGCGCTGGCAAATCATCCACAACGACGCCAATGCCTCGAACGTCCTGGTGGCCGAGGACGACCCTGAACGCATCGTCGGCATTATCGACTATGGCGACATGATTCACGCGCCACTTGTCAATGAGGTGGCGATCGCGGCGGCGGGCGTGCTCCAACATGCCGACGAACCGGTTTCGGCGATCTGCGAGGTGGCCGCGGGCTTCGACGGCGTGACCCCGCTCGAGGCCGATGAAGTCGATCTGATATACGACCTGGTGGTTGCCAGGGTCGCGTCCGAAATCCTCATCTGCACCTGGCGCATCGCCAACCCAACTGGCCCGACAGAGTATCTCGAGGACTTCGCGGCGAATTTCTGGCCGGCCTTCGACCGGCTTCTGGCGGCGGGCCGCGAGACCGTGCGAGCACGATTGCGCGGCGCCCTTAAATTCCCGCCCTATTGCCCTCGGTCCGGCGAGGCGGACCAGGACGAGGCCGACGCCGTGCTGGACGAGATGCTCGCGCGCCGACGCCGACTACTGGGGAATAAGCTGGCCCTGTTCTACGACCGCCCTCTCCACATGGTGCGGGGCGAGGGTGTCTGGCTCTACGACGCCACCGGACGGGCCTATCTCGACGCCTACAACAATGTGTCCCACGTCGGCCATTCTCACCCTCATGTGCTGCGGTCTATCACCCGCCAGTACGCGGCGCTGTGCACCAACACGCGGTACGTCTATGGCAATATCATCGACTATGCCGAACGCCTGACGGCGACGTTTACCAATGGGCCGCGGGTCTGCGTCTTCGTCAATTCGGGCAGCGAGGCCACGGACATTAGCTGGCGAATGGCCAAGATGCACAGCCGCAAGAGCGGCGCCATCATCATCGAGAAAGCCTACCACGGCGGCACCGACGCCATCGACGCCTTCTCGCCAGCGGACCGACCGGTCGATGAAATTCCGGCCCATATCCGCACCATCGTCACCCCCGACACCTACCGGGGCGAATTTCGCGGCGACGATGCCGCCGCGCGTTACGCCGCCGACGCCGACCGGGCCATCGCCGAACTCGGCGAGGCAGGCTACGGGGTGGGCGCGGTGATGATCGATACGTCCTTCGTCAACCACGGCATCATCAATGTGCCCACGGGGTATCTCAAATTGGTGGTCGATAAGGTGCGCGCCGCCGGCGGCGTTTTCATCGCCGACGAGGTACAGTCCGGTTTCGGCCGCCTGGGCAGCCACATGTGGGGTTGCCAGGTCCATGGAGTCGAGGCCGAGATCGTCGCTCTAGGCAAGCCCATCGGCAACGGTCTGGCCTTGGGCGCAATCATCACAACGCCCGAAATCCTTGCCTCGTTCACCGAGAAGACCGGCTACTTCAGCACCTTCGGCGGCAACCCGGTGGCCTGCGCCGCGGGCAACGCCGTGCTCGATGTCATCGAAGACGAGCAGCTTCTGGCCAACGCCAAGGAAACCGGCGAATACTTGCGCCAAGGCCTGCGCGCCCTGGCCCAGCGCCACCCGATGATCGGCGACGTTCGCGGCGTCGGCATGATCGCCGGCGTCGAGCTGGTCCGCGACCGCGCCACCCAGGAGCCCGCCAAACAGGAAACCAAACGGGTCATCAACGCCATCAAGGAGAAGGGTGTGCTAGTCGGCCGCGAGGGCTATCTCGGCAACGTGCTCAAGATCCGCCCACCGATGGTTTTCAAGCCCGACAATGCCGACTTCCTGATCGCGGCGGTCGATGAATCGTTAGCCGCGATCTGAGATCCGGCTACGCCTTCGCCGTTTGCGCGATCGGTGGCCTCACGCCTCGTAGGGCAGAGCCCATGGGGCGGTTTCGTGGCCTTGGGCGAATTTCGTGTTGGATTGGTTGGGGTTGCGATTGACCAGCGGGCGGGCATAAAGCGGGTGGGTCATCGATCGCACTTCGTGCTCGAGCTTGAACAAGGTTGCACCGCTATCGACATCGACAATATCCTCGAAGCGATATTGATATTGATCGCTTTCCTCGGTGACCAGGCCGCGTTCGCGCAAGCGGGCATGCGGGCCGGAAAAGTCGGCGAGGTAAATCTGGATATGATGGCCGTCGTATTTCGCTAGCTTGGCAGCGGATTCGCGGTAGATCAAGGATTGGTTCCGCCCGACCGAAATCTCGGCGGCACGGGCGCCGCCGATCCGCCTGACGGTGGCCGGCGCGCCGATCGTTTGGCGATAGAACCGGGCGATTGCGCTGGCGGTATCCGGTCGCACGTCAAGCTCGATATACGCCATGCCGAGCCTAACATTACCGAACCTCGGGTGGGGCGCGTGGCAGCGGATGCGATTGCCCCATGGGCAGGTGATCTCGACCTTGGCGCGGGTGGCCTTATAGCTGAACTTGGTGCCCGCCAGCAGCGGTTGGACCTGTTTCAGACGCGCCGCCAAGTGTTTGAGATCGGGCATCACCAGCCCGGTGCAGCCGCGCAGCTTCTGTGCTTTTCCGGTTGGCAGATGAAACTGACTGCGGCCGATATTGGCCCACATATTGGTGACCGTCGTCATCAAATAGGGATCGCGGGTCAGGCCCAATCCGGCAATATAGAAGACCGTCGCCAAACGCTGGTCGGGGACCAGCACGTTGAGGTGCTCCAACGCGATCACATTGCCGATGTCCTCGGCCGCGCGATCAAATCCGATGCTGCCTTTTTTCATGCCATCCTTCGCCGTGCCATGCGCGGCCAAATCGGTGTGGTCCCGGACGTGCTCTAGCACGCCGGGCTTTTCGCGGCAATTATGGCGCTTTATGACTATTTGGATCGTGGTCTGGCGCGGGTCGGTAACGTCCGCTTATAGCAGCGGCGGACGGGCTCTGTTCCGAGCCGGCGGAGGCCGGATCAGCAGGCGATCTCGAAGCCGACCACCGCGGCGATCGCGGCGCCGAGATCCCGCGCGGTGATCGGTTTTTGCAGCACGTTCTTGACCCCAACCTGTTCGGCGACCTCGAGAAGCATGCGGTCGCTCTCGCCGGTGAGCAGCAGGATCGGTATGTTGGGGTCGCGTAACCCCTTGCCGCGGCGCACCAGATTGCAGAATTCGAGGCCGTCCATCTCGTCCATGTGGAGATCGCAGATGATGACGTCGGGGTCGTTGTTCGGCATCGCCAGCCACGCCAGCGCCTCGGCACCGTTGCCGGCGTCGGCGATGGCGGTGATGCCGATCTCGCGCAGGCAGCGGGCGATGATTTTGCGCATCGTCCGATGGTCGTCGATGACCAGGACGTGCAGCGGCGAAGCGGCCTGCATGATCTCTCCTTGGTTTGGCTAATGCCCCATTATCGTCAGCGCGCCTGTGACGAGTATCACGATTTAATATGGGGCGGTGGCCGAGAAAAGGTGTAGTGGTCGTCACATTATTCGCCAAATCCCCGCCGTGTTTCGTGAGGGCTCGATGAACGATGCCGACACCCGTCTTGGCTTGCGCGAGGCCGTGCCCGCCGACTTGCCGCAACTCGAAGCCTGGTGTCACGCGGTGCGACCCGATGAGGCGCCGCCCTATATCGCGGTCACCCTCGCCGAATTCGCCGACGCGCCGAAGCGCGGGTTTTTGCTGATCGTCCAGGACGGAGACCACGACTTGGGCTTTGTCGTGCTCTCCCGCCTGTGGTCGAACCGCGGCCGCGGCGATGCGGTCGTGCTCGACGATAGGGTGCTTACGGCGACCGTCGACGACGAGCTTCTGCGCCACGAGCTCAGGCGTCATGTCGCGGCGCACGGCATCGCCGTCATGATCGAGCGCGGTGCCGACGGCACGCTGACGGTGCTGCACGCTCCTTGACACGCCACCGACCGGCCCCGATGTTTTGGGTCACCATTCGGAGGCTCCGCAATGATGCTATCCGTGTCGTTTTTTCTGGCGCTTGTTCTGATCGTGCCGATGTGGCGGATCTTTGACCGCGCAGGCTTGAATCCGTATCTGTCGCTCATTCTGTTCGTGCCGTTTTTTGGCTTGCTGATTGTGCTGTTGATGCTGGCGTTCACCGGTTGGCCCAATACCGAGGGCGCGATACCTTTGCCGCCGCCGGCGGATGACTCGTGATGATGATCGGCATGTCCAGCATGGCCGGCGGTTTCATCATGGTCGCGGTGGTTCTGTTCGGACTTTGGCTGTGGGCGCGCATTCTCGCCAAGGCCGGGTTCAGCCCGTGGTGGGCGCTGCTGGCGCTGATCCCGGTGGTCAATCCCCTGGCGATCTGGGTGTTCGCGTTCGTCGAATGGCCGCGCGGCGGCAACCCGGTGTCGTCGGTTCCCACCGCGCCGCCGACGCAATCCGACAGCGCCTCCGAACGTCTCGACGCCCTCGATCGCCTGCGCGCCGAGGGCAAGATTTCCGACGCCGAGTATGCCGCCAAGCGGCGCGAGATCCTCGACGATCTATAATCCGGCGCTCGCCAGGCCATTGACACGCCGCGCCGCGCTCGGCTATTCGCAGCGCGCGCACAATATTCTGGAAAGATCCTGACATGATCGATGACGTGAAGAAGGTGGTGCTCGCCTACTCGGGCGGGCTCGACACCTCGGTGATCCTGCGCTGGCTGCAGGACACCTACGCCTGCGAGGTGGTGACGTTTACCGCCGACCTCGGCCAGGGCGAGGAGCTCGAGCCGGCACGCGCCAATGCGGAGATGTTGGGCATAAAAGAGATCTTCATCGAGGACTTGCGCGATATTTTCGTGCGCGATTACGTGTTTCCGATGTTCCGCGCCAACGCGCTCTACGAAGGGACCTATCTGCTCGGCACCTCGATCGCCCGGCCGCTGATCGCCAAGCGCCAGATCGAGATCGCCCATGCGGTCGGCGCCGACGCGGTGGCGCACGGGGCGACCGGCAAGGGCAACGACCAGGTGCGGTTTGAGCTCGGTTATTACGCGCTCGACCCGGATATTCGGGTAATCGCGCCGTGGCGCGAATGGGACCTCGATTCGCGCACCAAACTGATCGCCTACGCGGAAGCCAACCAGATTCCGGTGCCCACCGACAAGCGCGGCGAGGCGCCCTATTCGACCGACGCCAACTTGCTGCATATTTCCTACGAGGGAAAAGTGCTCGAGGACCCGTGGATCGGCCCCGACGAGGACATGTTCACCCGCTCGGTCTCGCCACAAGACGCGCCGGACAAGGTGACAACGATCGAAATCGACTTCGCGGCCGGCGATCCGGTCGCGGTCGATGGCGAGACCCTGGGCCCGGCCGATTTGCTGGCCCGCCTCAACACCCTCGCCGGCACCAACGGCATCGGCCGCATCGACATCGTCGAAAGCCGCTACGTCGGCATGAAATCGCGCGGCGTCTACGAGACCCCCGGCGGGACGATATTGCAGCACGCGCGGCGTGCGATCGAAAGCATCACCCTCGATCGCGGCCAGATGCACCTCAAGGACGAGCTGATGCCGCGCTATGCCGAGTTGGTCTACAACGGCTATTGGTTCTCGCCCGAGCGCGACATGCTGCAAGCGGCGGTCGACGCCACCCAGACCTTTGTCACCGGCACCGTGCGGCTCGACCTCTATAAGGGCAATGTCACGGTGAGCGGGCGCAAATCGCCGCACAGCCTCTATGACGAGGCGACGGTGACCTTCGAGGCCGACCAGGTCTACGACCAGAAAGACGCCGAGGGCTTCATCCGCCTCAACGCCTTGCGCCTCAAGACGCTCAGGCGCGGTCGCGGCTGATCTCGACCAGGCGGGCGGCCAGCGTCTCGGACTCGCCAGCGATGCGCAGCCGCTTGCGGCGCTGGGTCTCGCCGGCGACGATCGTCACCGCGCCGGGCCGACCCCGAGCTGTTTGGCGAGCAAACGGATCAACGCCTTGTTCGCCTTGCCGGCCTCGGGCGGCGCGGAGACCCGCGCCGCGAGCCAGGTCCGCCCGTCCGCGTCCACGGTAATGCCTTTGACGCGATCGCGGCCGCCCCTCGGGGTCAGGCGAACGGCGACCTCGAGGCCGCCGTCGATCGTCTTGTAGGGACGTGCCGCTGGCGCGGACACTTACATCCCGGTGACGAGCGAGCCGGCGAGTGAGGGTAACACCACCCGCTGGAGGAAAATCAACGCGATGATCACCACCATCGGCGAAAAATCGATACCGGAGGGCGTCGGCAAAAAGCGGCGGATGCGCCCGACCACCGGTTCGGTCAACTGGTAGAGCGCGTTGCCGATCGAATAGACGAAGCGATTGTTGGTGTTGATCACGTTGAACGCGATCAGCCAGCTGAGCACCGCCTGGATAATGATGATCCAGATGTAGGCACCGATCAGCCAGTCGACGAACAGGAAAAAATTGAGCATGCAGGGGGGCGCCGCCGTATCGGCCTGAGAAGGGATTTACGCTAGAGGGGCGGCAGTATATAACATGCGCCCGCCTCGACCAGTCCCCATCTGGTCGGCATCGAACGAGGACCCGTCGATCACACGCCACGGCGGTCGACGGATCCGGTGAGACCGTGGGGCCGTAGCTCAGTTGGGAGAGCGTCGCGTTCGCAATGCGAAGGTCAGGGGTTCGATTCCCCTCGGCTCCACCAATCTCTTTCCGGCAAAATCGTGTCCATAAAGGGCGCGGCGGATAGCGCCGTGATTTCCGGGCGTTAGCGAAACCTGAAGCGCCATATGGCGAAAGGGAGACTCGATTTCCCCTCGTTGGGTGCCCAAAGCGGCCAATCGTCTCTGTCGACGCATTTGCATCGCCATAACTTTTGGAATTGAGCGGATATTGGTGGCGAGTGTGTTAGACGAAGCCGAGACGCTGGCGCTGATCGTTCCAATCCCGGGGAAGACCGCCATGCCGCTCGAGACGCACTGCCGTAACGGACGAAAATTGCGACACGCGGTGGTCACCAGACAGCGAGTGCTTGGCGAATGAAGGCCGCCATTTCGGTGATCGAAGCTTTGGCCTCGGGGATATGCACGCCAATCTGCCACACATGTGGCATGCCTTCGTAGATCTCCAGCGACACGTCGACACCGCTCGATTTCATTTTGCGGGCCACGGTCACCGCGTCACTGAGCAACATTTCGCGGGTTCCCGCCTGGATCATGGTCGGCGGCAGGGCGGAGAAATCGCTGTTGTAGACGTGCGAGATCATCGGATCATCGAGCGGCGTCGAGCCCGCATAGGCCTTGGCTTGATTTTCCATGTCGTTGTCCCAGCTGAGCATGAAATCGTGGGGCTCGACGGTGATATAGCTGTCGCCGCGCCCGGTGAGATCGCACCACGGCGAAAACAGGCCCAAGGCGGCCGGTTGCGGCTCGCCCTTTTCGCGCAGCAGCAGCGCCAGGGACAGGCTCAACCCGCCGCCGGCGGATTCGCCCACCACCGCGATATCGCTTGGCGCGAAGCCGTCGCCGAGCAGGCCGAGATACGCCGCAAAGGCGTCCTCCAAGCCGGCGGGATAGGGATGTTCCGGTGCCAGCCGGTAATCGACCGAGATCACCTTCGTCCCGCAGGCGCGCGCCAGGGGCATGGTCAGCGCCGCGCTGGTGACCGGCTTGAGGAAGCAATAGGAGCCGCCGTGCAGGTGCAGGATGACTTTGTCATCGCGGGCGATGGTATCGGTTTCCATAATGCTAACCGGGATGCCGCCGACGACACCATCGTGATGCGACCATTCGAAATCGAGCAATTCCGCAAGCCCAAAATAGAGGTCGTGAAATTCAGCGCGCTTGGCGGCCAAGATCTCCGGATCGAGCAAATCCACGGCCCCGTCATCGTCCGGCACGGCGGAGAAAAACGCCTTGGCCGCGTCGCTGATATGGCCGAATTTCATCGCTGATCGCCCTTCGTGAAGTACCGACTTTCGCCTCGCGAGAAGTCACCTCGATACCATGAAATACTGGCCTCCCGCCCTACAATCGATGCCAGTTATTTCTCATTTCGGACGTGCCAATACTGTCAGCATATGCATGGCCACTGTCATTCCATGTCAAGTTTACTTTATGTCGACTCGTCATTATCGGCGATGACGGTGCGGTGACAGGACTGAGGTTTGGTCGCAGACGGTGTCACCGCATGGATCAGCTGTATTTGGGGCATCAAGTCTGTTTAGGTCCTGGCTTGATGGGCGATCGGACGGTCGATACCGCCGGCAGCCAGGACCGAGTACCGCGGTCGAAGCGACACACGCTTTGCCGGTGATCAAATAGGGAAGATGGACATGAAATTTAAGACATTCATGGCGGCCGCGGCACTCACGGTGTGCGCCACGTTCGGTTTCACGACCGTGGCCTCGGCGGCCAACACACTGACTTGGCCGAGCCGCGCCAGCTATAAGGACTGGGATCCGGGCGCGACGTATTCGGAAGAAACCTACTTCCTCGGCAATGTCTACGAGACGCTGACGTTTTATCAGGACGGGGAAATTCTGCCGCGTCTCGCCACATCGTGGGAGAAGAGCGATGACGGCGCGACCTGAACCGTGCAACTGCGCCAGGGCGTGAAGTTTCACGACGGCGCCGATTTCGACGCGGCGGCGGTCAAGAAGTCGATCATGTACATCAAGGATGGCGGACGCGGCGCCTTTTTTCTATGGCTCGGCCTGCTCGATATCGAGATTCCGTCGTCGCACACCGCGGTGTTCAAATTTGCCTATCCGGTCGCCTTGGATCTGGTGGCGAGCGGCCAGTATGGCTCCTACATGATGTCGCCGGGCTCGATCGATAACGGCCACGAATGGATGCAAGAAGGCCAGGGATTCGGGACCGGACCGTACAAACTGATCAGCGTCGACCCGGGTGTCCAAGTCGTCTTGGAAAAGTTCGATGACTATTGGGGTGGTTGGGAAGACGGACAAATCGACCGCGTCATCGTCAAGACCGTCACCGAAGGCTCGACTCGCATACAAATGATGAAGTCGGGCGAAGCCGACTTGGCCGTCATCCCGGCGGAACAGGTCAGTTCAGTGGATGCCGCCGACGGGGTCAGCGTTTCGCAAGGCGGCTCGTGGCGGAACGGCATGTATTTGTTCAATTTCAAGAAATATCCCACCGACAATGCGAAATTTCGCCAGGCGCTTACCCACTTGTGGAATTACGAGATCGTCCTCAATGAACTGATGCACGGTATCGGCTCGGCACCGGTTGGCCCTTTGCCCAAGAGCATGTGGGGTCATGGCACCTACGACATGCCGAATTACGATATCGCCATGGCACAAAAACTGCTGGCCGAGTCCGGTGTGCCGCGGGAGGACTGGAAAGTAACCGTCTACTATCTCAACAGTGTCGATTACTTTACCGACAGTATCGAACTATTCCAGGCCACCGCCGCGGAAGCCGGCGTGACCGTCGAATTGCTCCCCGGCGAGTGGGGCGTGATTTGGGACAAAGCGAAGAATTTGGAGTCCGCCGCCAACATGCTCTCGATCGTGTGGTGGCCGGCGTATGCAACGCCCGCCGATTGGCTTTACGCGCAATTTCGCACCGAGGAAGCGGCGCTTTTCAACCTCTCGCATTATGCCAATCCCGAATTTGACGCGGCGCTGGACGCGGCGATGGGTACCGAAGGCGTGGATCAAGCGGAAGCGGCAAAACTTTATATTGCCGCCCAAGACATCCTGATGGCCGACACGCCGGCGATCTACTTCGGCGACGTCGACCGCTATTACGCCCACAGCGACAGCCTCGGCGGCATGGAAAATCAATTCAATCCCGCCTACGAGACCCTGTTCGTCTACGATTTGCGTAAATAAATAGAAGCCCCTAGCCTGGACGCCGATAGCCAGTGGCGCCGGGCTGAGGGTAGATTGTGATCAAGTATGTCGCGCAACGGCTGATTATGATGGTTGGGATACTGTTCGGGGTCCTGACCATCACTTTTATTCTAAGCCGGGTGCTGCCGGGGTCGCCCGAGGCGTTGATGCTGGGAGCCCGGCCGAATGCCGAGCAGATGGCCGCGGCGCGCGTGAAACTCGGCCTCGATCAACCGATCTACGTGCAGTACGTCCGATTTCTGGGCGACACCGTGCGAGGCGATTTCGGCAAGAGCCTTCGCACCGGCCAGCCTGTTCTGACGGAAATTCACAATCGTGTCGGCGTGACGCTGGAGATGACCACCTTGGCCATCATCATCGTCGTCCTTGCCGGCATACCCATCGGGGTGTTGTCGGCGGTGCACAAGAACTCCTGGATCGACAATATCGCTCGCGCCGGCGCGGTCGGCGGCGTCGCCCTGCCGGCCTTCATGGTGGCGATGATTTTGCAGATCGTTTTTTATGGCGGTTTGGATTGGTTGCCGCTGCAAGGGCGGATCCATTCGGAGATCCTTCTCGATGTTCCCTTCCCCCAAGTGTCGGGCCTTTTTCTCGTCGATACCGTGCTGGCCGGCGAATGGCGGGCCTTTCAAAGCGCGCTCTCGCACCTCATTTTGCCCACCCTGACCTTGGCCATCGTGACCCTGGCCTCGGTGACCCGGATCACCCGCAACATGATGGTGGAAGTGCTGAGCGAGGACTACATCCGCACCGCGTTCGCCTACGGTCTGCCCAGGCGCTCGATTTATTACCGCCATGCCCTGAAGGCCACGTTAATCCCGATGTTGACGGTAATCGGCTTGACCTATGGCTATCTGTTGGGCGGCGCGGTGATCGTCGAGTTCATTTTCGACTGGCCCGGTTTGGGCGGGTTCATGGTGTTTTCGATCCTGCAGAACGATTTTCCAACGGTGCTGGGAACCACGCTTGAGAACGGCGGTGACAAATTAGTCCACGGAAGCGGCGGGATTTCCCAGCCGCGGGCGGAGTAAAACTCTGCCACCTGTAGCCTTCGATCTTTTTTGAGATGGAAGGCGGGAGGATGTACACCGTGGACCTATATCTGCG
>JAKZSU010000157.1:0-12117 GCA_047517485.1 Alphaproteobacteria bacterium | reverse complement strand
GCAGTGAGACGCTGTCAAAATCGTTCCGTAAGTCGATAGGCGCTGCCATGGCGAACCTCATTGGTTCACCACATTGAGTCAGAGATCGGACCGCTTGGGAATCCCCAACGTGAGTCAGGCATTCCGCTCGGTGGTATAAGGTCTCGATCTCGACCATGAGTGTGATCGTCGCTCTCCAAATCGCACACGCGCGCACGCCGCCGATCGAATCGGCGACGAACCGACTAGGAAAATAGTGCGATTTGGGCTTTTTCCTGCCCCCAGAGCCATTTAGATCAAGAAACACCCAAACTGCATTCCGCCGCTCGGCGAGCGCGACCGCGCGCCCGAGCTTATCCGAAGACAGCTTGGCCGGCGCGTGATCGCCCTCTAAAACTAGTCGGAGAACGGATCGCGCACGAGGATGGTGTCTTGGCGTTCGGGACTGGTTGACAACAGCGAGACCGGCGCGCCGATCAGCTCTTCGATGCGGCGGATATATTTCACCGCGCTCGCCGGCAGCTCGACCCAACTGCGCGCGCCGCGGGTGCTGTCGCGCCACCCCTCAAGGGTCTCGTAATGCGGCATCGCCGCCGCCTGAAGGGTCGGCGCGGCGGGTAAATAATCATAGCTCTCGCCATTGATCGTATAGCCGACGCACACCTTTAATTCGTCGAAACCATCGAGCACGTCGAGCTTGGTGAGCGCGATTCCGTTGATGCCGCCGAGGCGGATCGCTTGGCGCACCAGGACCGCATCGAACCAACCGCAGCGCCGCTGTCGCCCGGTGACGGTGCCGAATTCATGGCCGCGCTCGCCGAGCGTCTTGCCGACCTCGTCGTGGAGTTCGGTGGGAAACGGGCCCTGGCCGACACGGGTGGTATAGGCCTTGGTGATGCCCAAGACATAATCGATCGCACCGGGGCCGAGGCCGGAGCCCACCGTCGCTGCGCCGGCCAAGGTGTTCGACGACGTGACGAACGGATAGGTGCCGTAATCGATGTCGAGCATGGCGCCCTGGGCGCCCTCGAAAAGGATCCGTTTGCCGGCGCGCCGCGCCACGTCGAGGTCGCGGCTGACCGGTCCCGAGAACGCCAGCAGCCGCGGCGCGATTTCACCGAGCGCCGCGCACAGCGCCGCCGGATCGACGGGATCGAGTCCGAGCGCGCCGCGCAACAGCGCATGATGCGCCAGCGCCGCGTCCACCCGCTCCGCCAACAGCGCCGGGTCGGAAAGATCGCACAATCGTACGGCACGCCGGGCGATTTTGTCCTCATACGCGGGGCCGATGCCGCGCCCCGTGGTGCCGATCATCTTGGTGCCGCGTTGGGTCTCGCGACCGCGATCGAGCTCGCCATGAAGCGGCAAGATCAGACACGCATTTTCGGCGATGCGCAGCTCATTGGGCGTGACCTTGACACCGAGTTCGGCAATCCGGTCGATTTCGTCGAGCAAGGCCCACGGATCGATCACCACGCCGTTGCCGATGACCGACAGCTTGCCGCCGCGCACCACGCCGGAGGGCAACAGGCTGAGCTTATAAGTGACACCGTCGATGACCAGGGTATGGCCGGCATTGTGGCCGCCTTGGAAGCGCACCACGATATCCGCGCGCTCGGACAACCAGTCGACGATCTTGCCTTTGCCTTCGTCGCCCCACTGCGAGCCGACAACCACCACGTTCGCCATCCGCTGCCGCCTATTCCATCTGTTCGAGCGTGCCGTCGCGCCACAGATAGGCGCAACCGAGGCGGCGGGCTTCTTCCGCGTCGTCATCGGCCGCCACCAGACCCTTGATGACGATCCGGCCGTCGCCGCGCAAATCGGCCGCCGCGTCAACCGGGGCCTCGAACGGCACGAACACCGCCGGTGTCTGGTCCGCGTCGGGACTGGCGCGCAGCACCCTGTCGGTAAACAGGGTAAAGCCGGTCGCCGGTTCGCCGCCGGTGGTTTGATAGCGCCCGCCCGAGCCGACTTCACCGCTCGCCGCGACCCCGAACAAGGTGAATGAAACCCCGGTGTGATACGCGAAGCCCCGACTTTCCAGCGGATCGATGGTCAGGGCGAGGGTGGGCGCGTCGCTGCGCACCAGGTCCACCACCTCCGACAATCGGGCGATCAAGGCGTCGGCTTCGCCGGGCAGCTCGAGCGCCGCCAGCAAAGCGAGCCCCTCTTCGGCGGGTCCCGTCGCTTCCAAGAGTCGCGCGAGGGTCCGCGTGGCCTCGGCTATATCGTCCGCGCGACCGAGCTCGAGCAGCGCGGTGATATCCTTGCGATCGATCGCGCCTTGGAGGCGCGCCAAGACCGCCGGCGCAACACCCATGGCGTCGCAAAGGATTCGCGCCAGTGACGGGATGTTGAGGTCGATCGACAATTGGTCGATGCCGACCGCCGCGAGCGCCTCGGCGGCGAGGACGATGACCTCGGCGTCGCCGGTCGCCGCATGCGCCGAGCCGATCAACTCCACGCCGATCTGGCGGAATTGGCGTTCGGCGCGCACCTGATTGCCCTTGAGGCGCAGGACTTCGCCGGCATAACACAGTCTGAGCGGGCGTGGCGCGGCGGCGAGCCGGCTGCTGGTGATGCGCGCGATCTGCGGCGTGATATCGGCGCGCAAGCCCAGCATGCGCTGCGATTCCGGATCCATCAGGCGAAATGTCTGGTTCGCCAAAATCGCTCCGACGCCGTCGATCAGCCCGTCCTCGAATTCCAGCAGCGGCGGCTTGACCCGCCAATAGCCGTAGCCGCGAAAACAGTCCATCAGGCACCGCGTGATCGCCTCCTCATGGTCGGCATCGGGCGGCAACAGGTCGCTGAGCCCAGTCGGTAGCAGGGCCTTTTTTTCGGATTCGGTCATGGCGTGGCGAAGTCTATACCAAATATCATTGATATGACCCTTTCGACGCGGCTCAGAAACTGAGCGATTGGACGCGAACGACGTCGGGCAGCGCGCGGACTTCGGCGACCAGCGAGTCGGGCACCGGCTGATCGACCTCGACCAGGGCGATCGCGTCGCTGGTCTCGTCGCGTCGGCCAAGGTGGAAGGTCGCGATGTTGATCCCCGCATCGCCGATCTTCTTGGCGAACGCGCCGATCAGTCCGGGGGCGTCGCGATTGTTGACGAACAGCATATGCGGGCCGAGCGCGGCATCCATGGCAATGCCCTCGATCTCGGTGATCCGCGGCCGTTGCCCGAGCAAGGTCCCGGAAATTTCCCGCACCCGCTTTTCGGTGGTGACGGTCAGGCGAATCAGCGTGTAGTAGTCGCACGGGCCATCGTAGAGAGTCTCGCTCACTTCAATGTCGCGTTGTTTCGCGATCACCGGCGCGTTTACCATGTTGACCGAGTCGAGCAGTGGTTTGAGCAACCCCTGTAGCATGATCGCGCACAATGGGCGGCAGTTGAGCGTTGCCGCGTGACCCTCGAAGCGCATCGACACCGATTTGATGCTGGTTTCGGTGATCTGACCGGCAAAACTTCCGAGTTGATCGGCGAGCACCATGTAGGGTTTGAGTCGCGGGGCGTCCTCGGCCGACACCGAAGGCATGTTGAGCGCGTTGGTGACTGCGCCGCTCAACAAATAGTCCGCTATTTGCTCGGCCACTTGCACCGCTACATTTTCTTGGGCTTCCGATGTCGAGGCGCCGAGATGCGGGGTCGCGATCACCTGATCGAGGGCGAACAAGGGGTTCTCGCCGGCCGGTTCGGTCTCGAACACGTCGAGCGCCGCGCCCGAGACATGGCCGGACTCGATTGCCACTTTGAGATCGGCCTCGACGACCAATCCGCCGCGCGCGCAATTGACGATGCGGACCCCCTTGCGGGTCTTGGCGAGCGCGCTCGCATCGATGATGCCGCGAGTGGCATCGTTGAGTGGGGTATGCAGGCTGATGATGTCGGCGCGCGCCAGCAAATCGTCGAGCCCGACTTTCTCGACATTGAGATCCGCCGCGCGTTCGTACGACAAAAACGGATCATAGGTGATGACGCGCAACTTCAGCGCCTGCGCCCGCTCGGCGACGATCGAGCCGATATTGCCACAACCGATCAGGCCCAAGGTCTTGCCCGACAGCTCGACCCCCATAAAGCGCGACTTTTCCCATTTGCCGGCGCGTGTCGAGCGATCCGCTTGGGGGATCTGGCGGGCCAGCGCGAACATCATCGCGATCGCGTGTTCCGCCGTGGTGACCGAATTGCCGAACGGCGTATTCATCACCACGACACCGCGCGCCGTGGCTGCTGGCGTATCGACGTTATCGGTGCCGATGCCCGCTCGGCCGACCACTTTGAGAGCGCCGGCGGCTTCGAGCACCGCTTTCGTCACCTTGGTCGCCGAACGGATCGCCAGGCCCTCGTAATCGCCGATGCGGGCAATCAGTTGCGCCTCGTCGAGGCCGGTCTCGACATCGACATCGATGCCGCGTGAGCGCAGAAGGTCGGCCGCTTGCGGGCTCAACTTGTCGGAAATCAGCACTTTGACCATGGGGTCGCCTTTGTCATCGCTCGAAAATTGGGTGCGCGCGGGAAGACTGTGCCTTAGGCGGCCTCGGCGGCGTGCACTTCGCCAAAACACCATTCCAGCCAGGGGAACAGCGCTTCCAGGTCGCTGCGTTCGATGGTGGCGCCGGCCCACAGTCGCAATCCCGGTGGGGCATCGCGATAGGCATTGATGTCGTAGGCGACGCCTTCCGCCTCCGCCAAACCGACTAACTTCTTGACCAAGGCCCGTTGTTCGGCTTCGTTCTTGTTGGTGAACCAGGGATCGGTGAATACCAGGCAGACCGAGGTCGATGACCGAGTTTCTGGAACCGTCGCCAGGAAGTCGATCCAGGGCGTTCTTACGACCCACTCGGCGATTGTCGCGAGATTGCCCTGGCTGCGCGCGACCAGGGCGCCGTCGTCCAAGGCCGCGGCCCAGCGCAACGCATCGAGCGCGTCCTCGACACAGACCATCGACGGGGTGTTGATGGTCTCGCCCCTGAACACGCCTTCGATCAGTTTGCCGCCCTTGGTAAGCCGGAAAATTTTTGGTAGCGGCCGCGGCGGAGTGAAAGTCTCCAGCCGCTCCACCGCGCGCGGGCTGAGCGCGATCATGCCGTGCTGCGCTTCGCCGCCGAGCACTTTCTGCCACGACCAGGTCACCACATCGAGCTTGTCCCACGGCAGATCCATGGCGAACACCGCCGATGTCGCGTCACACAAGGTCAGCCCGGTGCGGTCGGCGGCGATCCAATCGCCGTCGGGGACGCGCACCCCCGACGTCGTGCCGTTCCAGGTGAATACGATGTCGCGGTCGGCGCTGGTCTGGGACAAATCAGGCAGCGCACCGTAATCGGCCTCGAAGGTCCGCACATCGTCGAGTGCAAGCTGTTTGACGATATCGGTAACCCAGCCCTTGCCGAAACTTTCCCATGCCAGGACATCGACGCCGCGCGCGCCGAGCAGCGACCACATCGCCATCTCGAAGGCCCCGGTATCGGACGCCGGCACGATGCCGAGACGATACCCGTCGGGCAAACCGAGCAGCGCGCGGCTGCGGGTAATCACGTCGTTGAGCCGCGCCTTGCCTTCCCCCGAGCGATGCGATCGACCAATCAAAGCGTCGCCCAGCACGGCCGCCGACCAACCCGGACGCTTGGCGCAGGGGCCGGACGAAAAATGCGGATTTTCCGGGCGCAGGCTCGGTTTCATCGTCGAGTACTCGCAGGAAATTGTGCAGTGCAAAAAACCGCGCGGAGATTACGAGCGAGCGCCGCTTAGGTCAACAGAGGATCGGCTCGATTATCACCGTTTTTCGAGACCATGCTGGCCAAGCCGCCATTCGAGCAGCGCCAACCGGTCCTGGCCGAAAAACGGCTCGCCGTCGAACACCAATGTCGGCACCCCCCAATGGCCCGCCTCGCTTAAGGAGTCTTCGTTGCGCACCATTTCGCCGTCGAGCTCGGCTTCATGGTCGCGCGCTTCGCTCTCTAGTGCGGCGAAATCGAGACCGGCGCGCGTCGCCGCCTTGGCCAGATGATCGCCCAGATGCCAGTCGTCGACATCGCCGGTCCAGATCAGGCGCGACACTTCGTCGAGAAACGCCAGGCCGCGCCCGGCCCACGCGGCGGCGACGCCGAGCCGATTGAGCCGGTGTATGTAGGGTTGTTCGGCGGGGATTGCGCGGGTTTTCATGTCCATGACGACGGGATCGGGGCGCGGCCAGCGAAACGGGATGCCGGCCATCTCGGCGACGCGTTTCGAATCCATCACCACATAGGGCGGCATCCTGGGATCGACGCGTTGGAAAAAATTGGGGTCGCGGATCGCGATCGGCCGCACCACGCGGACCGCGACATCGACGTCATAGGCCGCCGCCATGGCGACGATTCGGCCGGTCGCGAGGTACGAAAAGGGGCTTCTAAAAGACCAATAGAGATCGACCTTCAGGGTCATGATACGTCTCCCGCGACGGTGTGAGCATGATTGAGCGGCCCATGTCCGGCACCATACCCCGGCGCGGTCCGAATCGCCTGCAAGACATAGGCGCGCGCGGTGGCGACGGCCTCGTTCAGGGCCAACCCTTGGGCTAGGCCGGTGGCGATCGCCGACGCCATGGTGCAGCCGGTGCCGTGGGTGTGTCGGGTTTCGATCCGCGGCCCGGTGAAGACCGTTTCCGTACCGTCATCGATCAGCAGATCGGTGATCTCCGGGCCCTCCAGGTGACCACCCTTGATCAGCACCGCTTGCGACCCGAGACCGAGAATTAGCTCTGCCGCGCGCCGCATATCGTCGAGGGTGCGGACTTCGACGCCGGCGAGACGGGCCGCTTCGGGCGCGTTCGGCGTAACCACCCGGGCGCGCGGCAGCAGCAGGTCGGACAAAGTCCGATGCGCGTCCTCGGCAAGCAGCGAGGCGCCGCCCTTGGCGACCATCACCGGATCGACCACCAGCGGGATAGGCGCGGTGGGGTCGGGCAGCGCGCGGACCACCGCCTCGATTACCGCCGGGCGATGCAGCATGCCGGTCTTGATCGCATCGGCGCCGATATCGTCGAGCACGACATCGATTTGTCGGGCAATAAACTCCACCGGGACTTCTTCGATGGCGTGCACGCCGGTGGTGTTCTGCGCGGTGAGCGCGGTAATTGCCGTCGCGGCATAGCCGCCGAGCGCGGTCACCGTCTTGATGTCGGCCTGAATGCCCGCGCCGCCGCCCGAATCCGAGCCGGCGACGATCAACACCCGACCCTTCATGGCGACGCTTGTTCGATCGCCGCCACGACATCGTCGATCGCGCGGCCGACCAGAGCTTCGTCCTCGCCCTCGGCCATGATCCGCACCTTGGGCTCGGTGCCCGACATCCGCACCAGCAAGCGTCCGGTATTCGCCAACAGGCGTTCGGCATCGCCGATCGCTTGCGCCACCGACCCTTGATCGAGGACCGCGGCGCCGGCGCAGGCAATGCTCTTGAGTTGCTGCGGCAGCGGCTCGAAACGCCGCGCCGCCTCGCTGACCGGGCGGTCTTGATCGGCCATTACCGCGAGCGCCTGGAGCGCCGCCACCAGACCGTCACCGGTGGTGGCATAGTCGGTGAGAATGATATGGCCGGATTGTTCGCCGCCGACATTATAGCCGTGGCGCCGCATATGCTCGACCACGTAGCGGTCGCCGACCTGGGTCCGCGCCAGACCAAGCCCAAGCCCCTTCAAATAGTGTTCGAGGCCAAGGTTCGACATCAAGGTGGCAACCACGCCGCCGCCCTTCAAGCGGCCCTGGTCGTGGAAATGCTCGGCGACCATGGCCATCAACTGGTCGCCGTCGATGAGCGCGCCCGCCTCGTCGCACAGCACTACCCGATCGGCGTCGCCGTCGAGCGCGCTGCCGAGATCGGCACCCTGGTCGACGACTTCGCGGGCAAGCCGTTCGGGCGACGTCGAGCCACAGTCGCGGTTGATGTTGAAACCGTCGGGATCGACCGCGATCGGGAAGACTTCGGCGCCGAGCTCCCACAACACCGTCGGCGCCACCCGATAGGCCGCGCCATTGGCGCAATCGAGGACGATCCTGAGACCGGCAAGCGTCATGCCCTTGGGGAACGCGCTTTTGGCATACTCGATATAGCGGCCCGGTGCGTCATCGAGGCGGCGCGCCCGGCCGAGATCGGCGGGCGCCGCCAGGGTGTCGGTCACGCCGTTGGCGACACACGCCTCGAGCTCGGCCTCGACCTCGTCGGACAGCTTAAACCCATCCGGCCCGAAGATCTTGATTCCATTGTCCTCGAACGGATTGTGCGAGGCCGAGATCATGATCCCGAGATCGGCGCGCAACGAGCGCGTCAACAACCCCAGCGCCGGAGTCGGCAAGGGGCCGACCAGAATCACGTTCATCCCCATCGAGATGAACCCCGCGGTCAAGGCGGGCTCGATCATATAGCCCGACAGGCGGGTGTCCTTGCCGATTACCGCGTGGTGGCGATGGTCGCCGCGGGTAAACACATGCCCCGCCGCCATGCCCAGCTTGAGCGCGGTCTCGGCGGTCATCGGCTCGCTATTCGCGCGCCCGCGCACGCCATCGGTGCCAAAAAGTTTCCGTATCATGCAACCGACATAAACCCTCGCGACCATTGAAGGCAAGGGTGGCGATGCCTCACGCATTTGGCAACTCGCCCATCTGTCGCGTAGCGCTCGCTCGTGCTACCTTCTCGACCTGTGGAGAATCTCAATGTCGCGGATCCGCGCCTGGCTGGACGATCTCGGGCTCGACAAGTACGCCGATGCGTTCGAGGCCGAGGAAATCACGCCGGAACTTATTGTCTCGTTGAGCGACGACGACATGAAGCAACTCGGGCTGCCGCTCGGGCCGCGGCGGGCGATTGTCGCCGCCGTCGCCGGCGGCGGACCGGCGCGCGCGGCGGTATCGTCCAAAGATGAGCCGGGGCTCGACGCCGAACGGCGCCAGATCACCGTTATGTTTTGCGACATGGTCGGCTCGACCGCGCTTTCCGAGCAAATCGATCCCGAGGAATTGCGCGAGATCATGGGCGCCTATCAGCGCCTCGCCGGCGCCACGGTGGAGCGCTATGACGGCCACGTGGCGCAGTATCTCGGCGACGGGATCATGGCCTATTTCGGCTGGCCGACGGCGCACGAGGACGATGCCGAGCGCGCGGTGCGGGCGGCGCTCGATATCGTCGACGCCGTTGCCACGATCCAGGCTTCGCGGCCGGTTCGGGTGCGCGCCGGCATCGCCACCGGATCGGTGGTGGTGGGCAATACCGGCGGCGGCGATCCCTCGGTGGCGCAGACCGCGGTCGGCGAGACACCGAACATGGCGGCGCGGCTGCAGGGCCTCGCCAACCCTGGCGAAGTGGTGATCGGGCCGACGTCGCACCGCCTGGTCAGCGGCGCCTTCGATTATGATGAACGCGGGCCGTTCGCGATCAAGGGCCTCAGCGAGCCGGTCACGGTGTGGCGAGTGATCGGCGAAAGCAGCGCCGCCGGTCGCTTCGAGGCGAGCCATGCGAGCGCGGTGACCGCGTTGGTGGGGCGCGACAACGAGACCGGCCTGCTGTTGGATCGGTGGGAACAAGCGCTCGATGGCGACGGCCAGGTGGTTTTGATGTCGGGCGAGCCCGGGGTTGGCAAGTCACGCCTGGTCCGCGCGCTGCGCGACAAGATCGCCGATCAGCCGCATATCCGGTTTCGCTATCAATGTTCCGCCTATCATACCAACTCGGCGTTCTATCCGTTGATCGCGCAATTGGCACGCGCGGCCGGCATCGGTCGGGAGGATTCGGCGGAACACCGTCTCGACAAGCTCGAGGCGATGCTCGATCAAACCGCCCAGAACGTCGCCGAGATCGCGGCCCATTTTGCCGCGCTGCTGTCGATCGATGCCGGCGATCGTTATCCCGAACACGGCCTCGGGCCAAAGGAAGTCTGGGACGCCACGACGAAATCGTTGCTCGATCAGTTACGCCATGTGGCAACCGAAACCGCGACCCTGGTGGTCTTCGAAGACGCCCATTGGATGGACCCGACGACACGCGATTTCATCGAGCGAATGATCGACCATGTTCAGGATTTGAAAGTTCTGATGATCATCACCTATCGGCCCGAATTCGATCCCCCGTGGCGCGGTCGCGGTCATGTCGCGCAGCTGTCGGTGGGGCGGTTGAACCGCAGGCGGGCTTTGGCGATGGTGACCGAAATTTGCGGCGATAAATCATTGCCCGCCGAGCTGTCCGACCAGATCATCGAGAAAACCGACGGCATCCCGCTGTTTATCGAGGAATTGACCAAGACCGTGCTCGAATCCGGATTGCTGACCGCGGACGGGGATCGCTACCAGCACGCCGGCCCGCTGCCGCCGCTGGCGATCCCGGCGACGTTGCAAGATTCGCTGATGGCCCGCCTTGATCGTCTTGCCCCGGTGAAGGACGTGGCGCAGATCGGCGCGGTTATCGGGCGCGAGTTCCCGCACCATATCCTGGCCAAACTGGCGCCGATGGGTGAGCGCGAGTTGGCGGACTCCTTGGCGCGTCTTGTCGAATCGGAACTCGTGCTGCGGCGCGGCGACGGCGCCGATACCGTCTACGTCTTCAAGAACGCGCTGGTTCAGGATGTCGCCTATGGCGCGCTTCTCAAAAGCCGGCGCCGGACCCTACATGCCGAGATCGCCAAAATTCTCGATGCCGATAGCGGTGATGGCGGCGATGCGGTACCCGAAGTCGTCGCGCATCACTACACGGAAGCGGAAATGCCCGAGGCCGCCACGCGCTGTTGGCTGCGCGCCGGACGCCGCGCGAGCGAACGCTCGGCGCATCAGGAGGCCACCGTTCATCTCGAGAAGGGGCTTGCGCTGATCGATCAGCTGGCGCCCGGGGACGCGCGGACGGATATTGAGACAGACCTCAATCTGGCGCTCGGAACCGCGCTCATCGCGCCCCGCGGGTTGATCGACCCGGTCAAATCGGCCTTCGATCGCGCCAGAGAGCTCAGTACCCAACGCGGTCGCAACACCGAGCGCTTCGTCGCCACCTGGGGGCTATGGCACTTCAACAATGTGCGGAGTTCGTTTAGCGCGGCAACGGAATTTGCCGAGGAGCTACTCGAGCTCGCGCATGATCAAGACGACTCGGGTCTATTGCTCCAAGCCCATCATGCGAGTTGGACAAGCAATTTGTATAAAGGGGAGTTCTCGCTGACTCGGGAGCACGCGGATTTTGGCGTTCGGTCTTATGACATCGACCATCACCGAAACCACAAGTTCGTCTACGGCGGGCACGATCCCGGCGTGTGCTGCCGCACCATCGGCAGCGTGACCCTGTGGGCGCTCGGCTACCCCGATCAGGCGCAAGCGCGCTTCGAGGAAGCGGTTGCCTTGGCGGACAGTTTGCGACACCCGATGAGCATGGGCCAGGCACGGACCTACGGCAATTGGACGCCGTGCTTGAGTGGCGATGTGGACCAGGTCGTCCAGAACGCCACTATGACCATGGAAATCGCGACCGAACACGGCATTGCGATGTATTTGGGGCGCGGGCGAATCATGCTCGGCTGGACCGAGGTCCAGCGCGGCAACACCGAGCAGGGAATCGAGATGATCGAGCAGGGGCTCGAAGAGTGTGCGCGAACCGGGTCGCGAATGGGCTGGACGTTCTATTACTCGATCCTGGCCGATGCCTATCGCCGGGTGGAGAAAATCGAAGCGGCGATGGTCGCGATCCGCCATGCCCGAGACATCGCCGAAGAGACCGATGAACGGTGGTGCTTTGCCGACGTCCAGCGCGTCGAGGGCGAGATCTTGCTGTCGATGGACTCGCCCGATGAGGACCGGGCGGCGAAATTGTTTGCCGACGCGCAAACCTCGGCGCGGCTCGTTAAGTCGCGGTCGTTCGAACTCCGCGCCGCGACATCGCTCGCCGCCTTGCTGCAAAGCCAGGGCAAAGACGATGCAGCGGTCGGCGTATTGGCGCCGATTCACGATTGGTTCGAGGAAGGATTCGCCACCGCCGATCACTGCTGTCCGGTTAACTGAGCGGTGCTGGCTTTGAGAGCCAGGATTTCTGCGGGGTTTGAAGCGAAAATGCATGGTGTCGATTTGAATTGGATGGAGCACTTTTCGGAGTTTCTCCGAGGAGATGCTCATGAACAC
>JAKZSU010000156.1:0-26164 GCA_047517485.1 Alphaproteobacteria bacterium | reverse complement strand
TACCCGTTCAACGCCTTCCGCTCATTGCTCGGCATCGCGGGCGACACCTCTGCTCCAACCTATGCCGAGCTTTACTCGGGAGAGTGGCGGCACCCTACATGTAGCGGTCATGGGCGTTAACCGGATAGGCAAGGAACGTTCTAAAGCTTTACTTGAGAAAACCAGGCGCCTGAATCCTTATCCTCCGAGTTGGATTCATTGGGGTGATTTCTGGAATGCAATGGGACGCGGCGATCACGAGGTAACGCTGGACGCGGCGCAAAAGGTCTTTGTCGACGGCTTTCTATGGTCGCACGGTGCGCTCGCCGCAGCCTATATTAATCTTGGCCGCGACGCCGAGGCTCGCGCGGCCGTAGCTGCTATGCTTGAGACGCCGCCGGGCTATACGCCGGAGGAAGTTGACCAAAGTTTGCGTGACTATGTCAGCTCCGAACGGCTGCGTGCTTTGTTGATGGACGCATTGCATCGCGCAGGCATGAAGCGCGACAATTTGACCAACTGAGACAAACAATATCCGTAAACGCAATCACAATTCAGTCGGCCTGCCACAATGACTCCAACCCGACTCAACCTCTCCTTTCGCGCGCGGATTGCCGTGTTGGCGGCGGTTGCCGGGCTGTTGTTGCTGGTGCAGCTCCTGGTGCCGCAGTTTGCGCAGCCGGATAGTTATCATCAGTTCGCCGATGCTCGCGGGTGGCTCGGCGTTCCGCGTTTTGGCGATGTTATGTCGAATGTGCCGATAGGTATCGCCGGGCTGCTTGGGCTTATGCTGATGGCGACGCCACGGGCGCGCGACGTCTTTGCCGGCGAGTGGATCAAGGCGCCGTTGCTGGTGCATTTTCTTGGCGTGGTGTGGATCGCCTTTGGCTCGGCCTACTATCATTGGGAGCCCAGCACCGAGCGGCTGTATTGGGATCGGTTGCCGATGGCGGTGGGGTTCATGGCGTTGGTCGCGGTGTTCGCTACCGACCGTATCGATGCGCGGCGCGGGGCGCTGTATGTCTTGCCGATACTGGTGATCTTTGGCGCCGCGTGCACGACGATGTGGCTGATGAGCGAGCGCGCCGGTGCTGGTGATTTGGGGGTCTATTTCCTCGTCCAGGCGGTGATTTTTATCTACATCCCGCTGATCGCGGTGCTGTTCGCCGGCCGCTTCACCGACGGTCGTGCGCTGGTTTGGGTTGGCATCTGGTACGGCGCGGCGATCCTATGCGAGCAGCTCGATCACCAGATTTTCGCCTGGACCGGCGAGTTCGTCAGCGGCCATTCGCTCAAACATATTTTCGCCGGCGCGGCCGTCGGTGCGATCGTCCTAATGATCCGCCGCGCGGTCGATCAGGCCGCCTTGGCCCAGCCCGCGGACTCGGCGTAGTCGCGCATACGGCCCAAGGCCTTTTCGATGTTCTCGGTCGAGTTGGCGTAGGAGAAGCGGATATAGCCCTCGCCGTAGGCACCGAAGCTGGTGCCGGCGATCGCCGCGACGTGGAGCTCTTCGAGCAGCAGGGTTTCCATGTCCTTGGCCTTGACCCCGGTGCCGGAGATATTCGGCATGGTGTAGAACGCGCCGGTGGGCAGGATCGAGCTCATGCCGGGAATGCCGTTGGTGAGATCGACGATCAGCTTGCGGCGTCCGTCGAACGCCTCGCGCATCATCGCCACCGAGTCTTGCGGGCCCTCCAGTGCCGCGATCGCGGCGAATTGGGTGGCGGCATTGGTGCACGAGACCGAGTTGATGTTGAGCCGGGTCACCAGGTCGACCAGCGGCGCCGGCCACACGCCATAGCCAATGCGCCAGCCGGTCATCGCATAGGTCTTGCTCCAGCCGTCGAGAATGATCAGCCGGTCGCGCAGGTGCTGGTAATCGAGCATGGTGACGAATTCGGCGTCGTCATAGGTAAGCCGCGAATAGATTTCGTCGGACAGGATGGTGACGTGCGGGTGCCGCTCCAGCCCCGCCGCCAGCTTGTCGAACTCGGCGCGCGGCACCACCCCGCCGGTCGGATTGGCCGGGCTGTTGACGATGATCAGCCGGGTCGCGCGCGTGATCTGGGCGAGCACCTCGTCGGCATCGAAGGCGAAAGCGTTCTTTTCGAGCAGCGGGATCGGCACCGGCTTGGCGCCGGAAAAGGCGATCACCGATTCATAGATCGGGAAGCCCGGGTTGGGATACATGATCTCGGTGCCGGGGCCGCCGAACATCAGGATCGCGTACCACATGGTGACCTTGCCGCCGGGGACGATGACGATGTTGTCCGGGTCGACGGTGGCGCCGCGGTTGACCGCGATATCGGCGGCGACCGCCTCGCGCAGGGGCAGAATCCCGTTGCCCGGGGTGTAGCCGTGATGGCCGTCGTCGAGCGCCTTCTTGGCGGCCTCGACGATGTGTCCGGGGGTCTGGAAATCGGGCTGGCCGATGCCGAGATTGATCACCTCGTGACCCTGGCGTTCGAGCTCCTTGGCGCGCGCCAGAACTTCAAAAGCGCTCTCGGTGGCGAGCCGCGCCATACCGTCGCTGAGCTCGAATGGTCCCAGTTTCACTGTGGCCTCCGCTGTTATCCTGTTCGATGGGCGGCGGAGTATGCGCGAGATGGCCAACGGCGGCAATGGCCCAAATACCGCCCCGCGCCTTGCGCTACAAGGGTTTGCGGGATAGCTTGCGGCGATCACCAAATCTAAATTGACGGACGTCATCCAATGACTTTTTTCGCCGAGCGCCTGGGCCGTATTAAACCGTCGCCGACGATCGCGGTGACGACGCGGGCGCGTGAACTCAAGGCGGCGGGACAGGACGTGATCGGCCTCGGCGCCGGCGAGCCCGATTTCGACACCCCGGACCCGGTGAAGGAGGCGGCGATCGCGGCAATTCGCGCCGGCGACACCAAATACACCGCGGTCGACGGCACGCCGGCGCTCAAGCAGGCGATTTGCGGCAAGTTCAAGCGCGACAACCACCTCGACTACGCGCCCGAGCAGATCAATGTCGGGGTCGGCGGCAAGCAGGTGTTGTTCAACGCCATCCTGGCGACGGTCGAGGCGGGCGACGAGGTGATCATCCCGGCGCCGTACTGGGTGTCGTACCCCGACATCGTGCTGCTCGCCGGCGGCGATCCGGTGATCGTCGCGACCACCCAGGAGGACGGCTTCCGCATGCGCCCGGAGGCGTTGGAGGCGGCGATCACGCCGCGCACCAAATGGCTGATCCTCAATTCGCCGTCGAACCCCACCGGGGCGGCGTACACCCGGGAAGAGCTCAAGGCGCTGACCGACGTGCTGGTGCGCCACCCCGATGTCTGGGTGATGACCGACGATATTTACGAGAAGATCACCTATGACAATTTCGTCTTTGCCTCGGTCGCCGAGGTCGAGCCCGCGCTTTACGACCGCACCCTAACGGTCAACGGGGTGTCGAAATCCTATGCCATGACCGGCTGGCGGATCGGCTATGCCGGCGGGCCGGTCGATCTGATCAAGGCGATGGCGAAGATCCAGTCGCAGAGCACTACCAACGCGGCCTCGATCAGCCAGGCGGCGGCGGTCGAGGCGTTGAACGGCAACCAAACTTTTCTCGCGCCCCGCAACGCCGCGTTCAAGAAACGCCGCGACATGGTTGTGGGACGGCTCAACGAAATTCCTGGGCTTGAATGCCGGACGCCGGAAGGCGCGTTCTATGTCTATCCGAGCTGCGCCGGAGTCATTGGCCGCGTGACACCCGACGGCACGACGATCGCCTCGAGCGAGGATTACGCGACGTATTTGCTGGAGAGCGTCGGGGTCGCGGTTGTCCACGGCGCCGCGTTCGGCCTGGATCCGCATTTTCGTATATCCTACGCGACCGCGGATTCGGCGCTCGAGGCGGCGTGCGACCGCATCGATAAAGCGAACAAGGCACTAAGTTAGGGAACGATTGCCATGGATACCGACACCGCGCTCGAAATCGTCGCCTCGGTCTGCCCGCATGATTGCCCGAGCGCCTGCGCGCTCGAAGTCGAGCGGTTGGACGCGCGCACCATCGGCCGGGTGCGCGGCGCACGCGACAACGACTACACCAACGGCGTGGTGTGCGCCAAGGTGGCGCGCTATGCCGAGCGAGTGCATCATCCCGATCGGCTGACCCATCCGCTGCGCCGCAAACCGGGCGGCGAGTTGGAGCGTATTTCGTGGGACGCGGCGCTCGACGAGGTCGCGGAAGCCTTCGTCACCGCGACGCAGGCGCACGGCGCGGAGGCGGTATGGCCTTATTTCTACGCCGGCACGATGGGACAGGTACAGCGCGACGGGATCAACCGTCTGCGCCACGCGATGGGCTATTCCGGCCAGCATGCGACGGTGTGTTCGTCGCTCACCCGGGCGGGGTGGAACGCCGGGGTCGGCGCGGTACGCGGTCCCGATCCACGCGAGATGGCGGTAGCGAATCTGATCGTCGTCTGGGGCGGCAATCCGGCGTCGACCCAGGTCAATGCGATGAGCCATATCCAGAAGGCGCGCAAGGGGCGTGGCGCCAAGCTGGTGGTGATCGATCCGTATCGGACGCGCTCGGCCAAGGTCGCCGATATCCATCTCGCGCTCCAGCCCGGCACCGACGGCGCGCTGGCGTGCGCGGTGATGCATGTGCTGTTCCGCGATGGCCATGCCGACTGGGACTACATGAAACAATATGCCGATTGTCCCGAGCGCCTGCACCAGCATCTGGCGGAAAAGACGCCGGAATGGGCGGCGGCGATCACCGGGCTCGATGTGGCCGAGATCGAACGTTTCGCCAAACTCTACGGCGAAACCCAACGCGCCTTCATTCGCGTCGGCTATGGTTTCACCCGCTCGCGCAACGGCGCCGCCAATATTCATGCGGTGAGTTGCCTGCCGACGGTGACCGGCAAATGGCGGCACAAGGGCGCCGGCGCGTTCTATTCGAACTTCGACATCTACAAATGGGACAATACGCTGGTCGAGGGGCTCGACGTGCGCGACCCAAACGTGCGGATGCTCGATATGTCGCGAATCGGCCGGGTGTTGACCGGCGAGGCGAGCGATATCGGCGACGGCCCGCCGGTGACCGCGATGATCGTGCAGAACACCAATCCGGCGGCGATCGCGCCGGAATCGGCGCTGGTCAATCGTGGCCTCGCGCGCGACGATCTGTTCGTCTGCGTGCACGAACAGTTCATGACCGATACCGCGAAGCACGCCGATATCGTGCTGCCGGCGACGACTTTCCTCGAGCACGACGACATCTATCTCGGCGGCGGCCACCAGTACATCACCCTTGGGCCGAAGGTCATCGAGCCGCTGGCCGAGACCCGCGCCAATCATTTCGTCATTTGCGAGCTCGCCAAGCGTCTCGGCGCCGCGCATCCCGGGTTCGAGATGACCGAGAACGAACTCATCGACCAGGCCTTGCAGGCGTCGGGCTGGCCGGGGCTCGACGTGTTGCGCGAGAAGGGCTGGCTCGAATGCCAGCCGGACTTCGACGAGGCGCATTTCATCACTGGCTTCGCCCATGCGGACGGCAAATTCCGCTTCGCGCCGGACTGGTCGGCGCACGGCCGCGATCACGAGGTGATGCCGGCCTTGCCCGATCATTTCGCCGTCATCGACGCGGCGGACGACGAGCACCCGTTCCGCCTGATCGCCGCGCCGGCGCACAATTATCTCAATTCGTCGTTCACCGAGACCAAGACCTCGATCGCCAAGGAGGCGCGGCCAGTGGTCAAGATCCATCCCGCGGACGCCGATCGGCTCGGGGTCGAGGACGGCGCGCGGGTGCGCTTGGGAAATCGCCTCGGCGCGGTGATCGTCCATGTCGAACGCTTCGACGGCATGCAGCAAGGCGTGGTGGTGGTCGAAAGCATCTGGCCGAACAGCGCGTTCGAGGGCGGGGCGGGGATTAATACGCTGCTCAGCGCCGATGCCGGACCGCCCAACGGCGGCGCGGTGATCCACGATACCGCGGTGTGGGTGCGTGCCGCCTGATCAACTCGCGGTGAACGCGGATTGACCGTCGCACGGCCTCGGCCATATGAGAGGCGGCGAAACCATAATCACGACGAGTAAGTGGAGACCGAAATGCTGATCAAGACCCCGCCCGGATGGGTGTTGCCCGAACGCGACGTCACGCCCGAGGCCCGCTTTCGCGATCGGCGATCGCTGCTCAAGGGGATTGCCGCGGGCACTATCCTGGCCGGCGCGGCGCCGCTGCTCGGCGCTTGCGACGAAGACGACGCGGCGATTGCCGCCGCCAATGCCGCCGACGATCCCTTGGCCGATCTCTATCCGGCGGCGCGCAACGAAAGACTGTCGCGGCCGTTTCCGCCGACCGACGAGGACATCACCTCGAAATACAATAATTTCTACGAATTCGGCTCGCACAAGCATGTCTGGAAAGCGGCGCAGAAGCTCGAGATCCGGCCGTGGGAAGTGGTGATCGACGGCCTGGTCGAAAAAGAGATCCGTATCGAGGCCGACGATCTGATCCGCCAGATGCCGCTCGAGGAACGCATCACCCGGCATCGCTGCGTCGAGGCGTGGGCGATGACGATTCCGTGGACCGGCTTTCCGCTCGCTAATCTGGTTAAGTTTGCCGCGCCGCTGGGGGAAGCCAAATATCTCGAAATGACCAGCTTCCACGACCCCGAGGTAGCCAAGGGTCAGCGGCAGAAAGTTTACCCCTGGCCGTATACCGAGGGCCTGACCATCGTCGAGGCCACGAATGAGGTTGCGATGATCGTCACCGGCGCCTACGGCAAATCGATGGCCAAGCAATACGGCGCGCCGCTGCGTCTCGCGGTGCCGTGGAAATACGGCTTCAAGCACGTCAAATCGATCGTCCGCTTCCGCTTCACCGCGGAGCGGCCGAAGACCTTCTGGGAGATTATCGGGCCGAGCGAGTACGGCTTCTGGGCCAACGTCAATCCGGGCTTTTCGCATCCCCGCTGGTCGCAATCGAGCGAGCGCGACCTCGGCACCGACGAACGCGTCTCGACCAAGCTGTGGAACGGCTACGGCGAGTTCGTCGCCCACATGTACGCCGATATGCCGCAGGATCGTCGACTGTTTATGTGAGGGCGGTGGATTTCCGATTCGACGAGAGGGGGGATGGTAACCATGACCACTGATCTGGCCGCGCGCCTCGATCGGCTCGAGGCGATCCAGGACATCACCAAACTCAAACATACCTATTGGCACTACAACGATGTTGGCCTGCTCGGCGACAAGATCGCGCCGCTGTTTACCGAGGACGGCGTCTGGTCCAATGCCGAGCTCGGCCATTACGAGGGCCGCGAGGCGATCAGAACTTTCTTCAACGGGGCCTCGGAACTGCTGCCGTTCTGCGCCCATGTCGGGATGAACCCGATCATCGACGTCGATGGCGACACCGCGACCGCGCAATGGCGCTGCCTGCTGTACGGCACGTTCGTCGAGGACGGTGAGAGCAAGAGCCACCTCATCCTGATCGACTACCGCGACGACTTCGTGCGCATCGACGGGCGCTGGCTGATCAAGAAATTGGACATACTGTTCAACTTCGACGCGGCGCACGGCGAAAGCTGGGCGGGGGCGGAGAAAATCCGGGCCGTCCAGTAGGACAGCAAGAAACTAGTCAATCCGAGGAATAAAAATGGCACATAAAGCAACCGTGGGGTCCTTGAAGGCGACCTTCGAGGACTGGAGCACCTGTCTCAACGAAGGCCGGCTCGACGATTTCTTTGCCTACTTCCACGCCGACAGCGACACCCTCGACGAAGACTATCCGTGGCGGATGACCAAGGACGAATTCATCGATCACATCGCCTACCACGCGACCAGCAACGTAGGCCAAGGGCTGTGGGAATTCTTCCAGTGGATCCCCCGCGAATGCAATTTCGTGGTGGTCGGGACCACCGGGCACATCGCCGGATTCTCAACCTTTCGCGGCAAGCCGCGCGACGCCGGTTTCCGCCAAAGATTTATGGGCTTCACCCTGACCTGGGCACTCGACGGCGGGTCGTGGAAAGTGCTGTGCTGGCACCAAAGCGTGCTCCAGGGCCGCATCAGTGGTGCCTCGCCGAGCTAGAATCTCTTCGACCTCACGCGGTCGGATTGGACTCTCGGCGCACAAATTGAGTCTCGAGAGGCTACTTTTTGGCTCGACTTATAATGGCAGCGCACACCGAACTTACGATCTCCAGAATTTTGAAGGTTAACCATGCTGGCGAGTACGGCGCGATCCGCATCTATCGCGCGCAAATATTCGTGGCGCGCCGTTGGTATCCGGACACCCTTGATTTCCTGGAACGAACACTGAGTCACGAATTAAATCATTGCGCATCATTTCTGAGTTCCATTGGCCATCGACACGCTCGCCCCTGTCGAATAATGGGTTTGTGGGGATGCGGAGGGCTAATGCTCGGCTTTCTGACGGCGCTGGTTGGTCGTCGTGGAATTTGGATCTGTACCGTGTCGGTAGAAGCCGCGGTGCATAGACATCTGGAAGATCAACTATTTTTTTTCCGCGATAAGGACGCCGAACTCTATGCGCAAATCAAAGCTATTCAGATCGAGGAGGAGAGCCACTTGAACCATGCGTTGGAACGCATCGCGGGAACGACGCCATGGACGCGGCTTCTGACGACGATAATTTCAACATCGACCGACGCCCTCATCTGGCTATCGACGTGGGGCGATTCCGCGAATATGGCGAGAGACCTCCGTGCCGCCAAGACGATGCTACAAGGACCCAATTCGGCGCGACCCTGATCTCAGTCTTGTGTTGAATCTCGCCGTACCTCACCCGACCGACTCTCTATTGAAGCGAGGTCGGCGCGCCTCTGTGCGGCAAAGGATACGGTAAATTGGCTCAACATGAATGCGGCTTGGAATGAAATTCGCCCTAATCATTTTCGACTGCGATGGCGTGCTGGTCGATAGCGAGCCGATCGCCAATCGTATTTTGGTCCAGGCGCTCGCGGGCGCGGGCTACCCGATCACCCTCGACGAGGCCGTCACGCGGTTTGTCGGGCGGAGTATGGCGGCGGTGGTTGAGATGGTTGAACTCGATCTTGGGCGGGCGCTGCCTGGTGGGTTTGTCGCGGCGCTTCAGGCGCGGACTTTCGCGGCGTTCGAGCGTGATTTGACGGCGATGCCGGGGGTGGCGGAGGCCTTGGCGGGGCTCGATGTGGCGGTCTGTGTGGCCTCTTCCGGCTCACCGGACAAGATTGCGCATTCGCTTTCGCTCACCGGGCTCGCGCGGTTTTTTGACGGGCATCTGTTCAGCGCCGCGATGGTCGCGCGGGGTAAGCCGGCGCCTGATCTGTTTCTGTACGCGGCCGAGGAAATGAGGGTGGAGCCCGGGTCATGTCTCGTGGTCGAGGACAGCGTGCCGGGGGTCGCGGCGGCGCGGGCGGCGGGGATGGCGGTGCTCGGGTTCGTCGGTGGGGGGCACGCCGACACGGCGCTCGGCGCGCGCCTTCAGGCGGCCGGCGCGACGGTTTTCTCGAACATGGCGGACCTTGATGGGCTGATCGCCGAGGCATGAGTGCGATATCGGAACATTACGGACTTGGGCCGTTAAACCCCCTGTCTCCCCCTTGTCAGGGGGACACTTCACTTCTGCGCCCTCCTTGATAAGGGAGGGTTGGGGTGGGTTTCTGAGGTCGCAAAAAAAAGGCCCGCCGGCGCCTGCCGGCTAGAACTTGGTCTCGGCGACTTTTCGCAACAAAAAATCGCGGAACGCGGTGACCCTGGCCGATTGGCGCATTTCTTCCGGATAGACGAAATACGCATCCGCCTCGGGCGAGTCGATGTCCGGCAAAATGCGCACCAGGCGCGGGTTTTGGTTCACCATGAAGCTCGGCAGGGTGGCGATGCCGATACCGGTCTCGATCGCGCGCAGCATGCCGTAGATATTGTTGACCACGAAGGCGGGCTCGAACTCGGGATCGATCGCGCGTACCGCCTCGACGAGATAATTCATTTGGCTGAACGGCACTTGCAGATCGTCGCCGTAGGTGACGATGCGGTGTCGCACCAGGTCGGCGATGGTGTGCGGGGTGCCGTAGCGGTTGAGGTAGTCGGGCACCGCGAAGGCGCCGAAGCGGCCGGTGAACAGGTGACGCTGAATGAGGTCGGGCTGTTTCGGCAATTCGACGCGGATCGCGACATCGGCCTGGCGCATCGACAGATCGAGTTCGGCGTCGGTGACCAGCAGGGTGACTTTGATCTCGGGATAATTGTTGAGAAACTCGCCGATATGGCCGGTCAGCCACATCGAGCCGAAGCCCACCGTGGTGGTGATCCTGAGCGGGCCCTTGGCCTGCTCCTTGCTCTCGGTCAGCATCGCCTCGGCGACCGAGACCTTGGCGAACACCTCGCCGGTGGTGCGGTGCAAGAGCTCGCCCTGCTCGGTCAAGATGAGGCCGCGTGCGTGGCGGTGGAACAGCGGCACTTTCAACGATTCTTCCAGCGCCCTGATTTGCCGGCTAACCGCTGACTGGCTCAAATTCAGCGTATCGCCGGCGCGGGTGAAGCTGCCGGACTCGGCGACGATATGGAAGATCCGCAGTTTGTCCCAGTCCATCGCGGCGGCCATACTCCGTCCTTATTCCGCGGCTTCCGCGGTCTCCAACATGGCGAGATAGTGTTCCGCCTCGAGCGCCGCCATGCAGCCGGTGCCGGCGGCGGTGACCGCTTGGCGGTAAATTTTATCCTGGACGTCGCCGGCGGCGAACACGCCGGGCACCGAGGTCGCGGTGCTGTCGCTCGCGGTGATGATATAACCGTCGCCGTCGAGCGTAATCTGGTGCTTGAATATGGCGGTCACCGGGGTGTGGCCGATGGCGATGAAGACACCGTCGACGGCAAGATCCTGGGTCGCGCCGGTTTTGACGTTGCGCACGCGGACGCCGGCCACCGCTTCCGGTTTACCCTCGCCGAGAATTTCCTCGAGGGTGTGGTCCCACAGCATTTCGATCTTGTCGTTGCGTGCTAGGCGATCCTGCAGAATTTTTTCGGCGCGTAACGCATCGCGGCGATGAATGAGGGTGACCTTGGCGGCAAAATTGGTGAGAAACAGCGCCTCCTCGACCGCGGTATTGCCGCCGCCGACCACCGCCACCGCGCGCTCGCGATAGAAAAACCCGTCGCAGGTGGCGCACGCCGAGACGCCGAAGCCTTGCAGGCGTTGCTCCGACTCGAGACCCAGCCAGCGCGCCTGGGCGCCGGTCGAAATCACCACCGTATCGCCGCTATAGACCGCGCCCGAATCGCCGGTGGCGGTAAACGGCCGGGCGGCGAAGTCGACCGCGACGATAATGTCGTTGACCATGTCGGTGCCGACTTTAACCGCCTGCTCGGTCATCTGCTCCATCAGCCAGGGGCCCTGGATGACATCGGCGAAGCCGGGGTAGTTCTCGACATCGGTGGTGATCGTCATCTGGCCGCCGGGCTGGATGCCGTGCACCAGGCGCGGTTCCAAGCCGGCGCGCGCGGCGTAGACGGCGGCGGTCAATCCGGCTGGGCCGGAGCCCAAAATAAGCACTTTGCTATGCAGGCGGTCGGTCATCGTCGTCGGCTCTTCGAAAAGTTGGTGAACACTTTGCAGAGTAACCCGCGCGCCGGCCGCGGCCAATGAGATTCAAGCCGAGCCTGGCTCGGGCAGAGTGGGCAGGCGCCGCCTGATTTCGGCCGCGACGTCGGCGGCATCGTCGAGCGGCGCTGGAATTGTATGCTGCGACACGAAAGCGGCCGCGTCCTCGTCGAGCGGCCGCGCCAGGCCGCGATCATAGAGGGCGCGGTGGAGCGCGCGGTGCTTTAGCCCGGTGATCGCGTCCGGCGCATCGATGAGAACCGGCGCGCCGGTAGCACAGGCCTCGGCGCACATCGTCGTTGAATCGCCGGTGACCACGATCGCATCCGCCCACGCGAGATAGCCGAGATAGGGGTTGTCGCCGTCGTCATCGAAGCGGTGGTCCGGGTCGAGGGTGGCGGTGAGCGCGTCGCGCGCCGCCGGCGAGGTGCGCCGGCTGGTGGTCATCATCAGCGAGCCGCCAAGTGCCTGAGTGAGGGCGGCGACGCGCCCGGCCAGCGCCCGCGCGGCGGCGGCATCGAAGTCGTGCGCGGCGGTGCTGCCGCCGACCAGCAGCGCGAGTCGCGGCGCCGGCAAGGTGCCCACCCTGGCCTGCCATTCCCGTCTCGCCTCGGCCAACACCGCCGAGGTGATCCGATGCGGCGCGGCGACGGTGCGTAGCATGTTGGCGCGGCGGCGCGGCGAATCATGGGCCGGCGGCGCGATCAGGTCGATAGCGCTCGCGCCGGCGCCGGGCCACATGCATTGCACGAGAAAACACCGCGCGTCCGCAGCCCGTTTGATGGCGCGGGCGACCGGCACGGTACGCCGTCCGGCGGCGATGACGAGATCCGGCCAGGGCGGCGCCAGGGCGTCGCCCGACAGATGCACAAACGTCGCGCCGAGCAAAATATTCGGCAGTTTCGCCAGGCCCCAATATTCGAGCGATTTGACTTCGTACGGCAGACCCAGGGCATCGGCCACGCCAAGCGCCTGATTGGCATGGCCCGCGCGGTCGTCGGCGAGCACCCAGATCAGGGGTGCCCCCTGTTCTATCAACTGAACTCGATGGATATGATTTCGTAGCTGTGGGAGCCCTTCGGGGTATCGACGGTGACCGAATCGCCCACCGCCTTGTTGATCAGCGCGCGTGCCAGCGGCGCCGAGACCGACAACAGGCCTCGTGAAATATCCGCTTCGTCGACACCGACGATTTGATAGGCGGTTTCCGCCTCGGTGTCCTCGTCGACCAAGCCGACCTGGGCGCCGAACTTGACGGTATCGCCCGAGAGCTTGGATACGTCGATCACTTCGGAGCGACTGATCTTGTCCTCGATATCGCGAACCCGGCCCTCGATAAAACTCTGGCGCTCGCGCGCGGCGTGATACTCGGCATTTTCCGACAGATCGCCATGCTCACGCGCCTCGGCGATCGCCTTGATCACCGCCGGGCGTTCCTCGGTCTTGAGGGTCTTCAACTCGATTTCTAGCCGCCGAAAGCCTCCGGCGGTCATGGGCACACGTTCCATCGCCACGCCTTGGTCTGATCAACTGAAACGACGCCACCGACGATGTGGCGTTATCGATCCTAAGTGTAGGATTGAAGCGGGGCCACTTCAAGACTGCCCCTTCTCAGAGCGGCAATCGCCTCGACCGCGGCACGGCTGCCGGCGACCGTGGTGTAGTAGGGAACCTTGTGGGTTAGCGCGGCGCGGCGCAGGCTGTAGCTGTCGGCGATCGCCTGGCTGCCTTCGGTGGTATTGAAGATCAGCGCGACCTCGCCGTCGGTGATCGCATCGACCAGGTGGGGGCGCCCTTCGAGCACCTTATTGATAATGGTTACCGGCAGACCGGCGGCCTCGAGCGCCGCCGCGGTCCCGCGGGTGGCGATGATCTCGAAGCCCATGGTAACCAAGCTGTGGCCCATGGTGACCATCGCGCTTTTGTCGCCGTCGCGGACCGAAATGAACACGCTTCCCGCGGTCGGCAAAACGGTGCCGCTGGCGACCTGTGACTTGGCGTAGGCGCGGCCGAAATCCATGTCGAGTCCCATCACCTCGCCGGTTGATTTCATCTCCGGTCCCAACAGTACGTCGACGCCGGGGAAACGGGCGAAGGGAAACACCGCCTCCTTCACCGCGACATGGTCGAAGTCGTGGTCCTCGAGTTCGAAACTCGCCAAACGCTCGCCGGCCATCAGCCGCGCCGCGATCTTGGCGATCGGCACGCCGGTGGTCTTGGCGACGAACGGGACAGTACGGCTGGCGCGCGGATTGACCTCGATGATGTAGACCTCGGCCTGGCCGCTTTCGTTGTTCTTGACCGCGAACTGCACGTTCATCAGGCCACACACGTCGAGCGCCTTGGCCAGGTCGACGGTTTGCCGCTTGATCTCGTCGATCACGTCCGCGCGCAACGAATAGGGGGGCAATGAGCACGCCGAATCGCCGGAATGAATGCCGGCCTCCTCGATATGTTCCATGATCCCGGCGACGAAAACGTCCTCGCGATCCGCCAACGCATCGACATCGACCTCGATCGCGTCGGCGAGAAAGCGATCGATCAGGATCGGGTCGTCGCCGAATAGGCGCAACGCTTCCGCGACGTAGGCTTCGAGGCCGGCGCGGTCGCGGACGATCTGCATCGCCCGGCCGCCGAGCACGTAAGACGGACGCACTAGTACTGGATAGCCGATGCGCTCGGCGATCCGACTCGCTTCCTCGACCGAGCCGCAAATGCCGTTCGGCGGCTGTTTGAGCCCGAGTTCGGTGAGCAGCGTCTGGAACCGTTTGCGATCCTCGGCGTGATCGATCGCGTCGGGCGAGGTGCCGATGATCGGCAACCCCGCCGCTTCGAGAGCGCGGGCGAGTTTGAGCGGGGTCTGGCCGCCATACTGGACGATCAGACCGAGCAAGGTGCCGCGCGAGGCCTCGAGACGGGCGATCTCGATCACGTCCTCGGCGGTCAGCGGTTCGAAATAGAGCCGGTCCGAGGTGTCGTAGTCGGTCGATACGGTTTCCGGGTTGCAGTTGACCATGATGGTCTCGATCCCGGCCTCGCGCAGCGCGTAAGCCGCGTGCACGCAGCAATAGTCGAACTCGATGCCCTGGCCGATGCGATTGGGCCCGCCGCCGAGGATCATCACCTTGCGCCTTTCGCTCGGTGCCGCCTCGTTCTCGGCGAGGCCGGAATCGCCTAGGTCGCCTTCGTAGGTGGCGTACATATAGGGCGTGCCGGCGTCGAACTCGGCGGCGCAGGTATCGACCCGCTTGTAAACTGGGTGAATGTCGTGCGTTTCGCGCAACGCGGCAATGTCGGCTTCCTCGCATCCCGCCAATTGGCCGAGCCGGGCGTCGGAGAAGCCCATTTTTTTGAGGTCGAGCAGACCGCGCGCGGTCGTCGGCAAACCGTTGTCGCGCACGCCTTGTTCGGTGGCGACGATCGTCTCGACCTGGGCTAGGAACCAGGGGTCGTAGTGGCACGCCGCGTGAATCTTCGCCAACGACAGGCCCTCGCGGAAGGCCTGAGCGATGACCAGCAGGCGGTCCGGCGTGGCGCGGCCGAGGGCGGCGTCGATGGCGCCGGCATCACCGCCCGACTCATAGCCGGGGATCGTGACCTCGTCGAGACCGACCAGGCCGGTTTCCAGCGATCGCAGCGCTTTCTGCAGCGACTCGGCGAAGGTGCGGCCGATCGACATCGCCTCGCCAACCGATTTCATCGCCGTGCTGAGCACCGCCTCGGTGCCGGGGAACTTCTCGAAGGTGAAGCGCGGGATCTTGGTGACCACGTAGTCGATGGTCGGTTCGAACGACGCCGGGGTGGTGCCGGTGATGTCGTTCTGGATTTCGTCGAGGGTATAGCCGACCGCCAACTTGGCGGCGACCTTGGCGATCGGAAACCCGGTCGCTTTCGAGGCCAGCGCCGACGACCGCGACACCCTGGGGTTCATTTCGATCACCACCAGGCGGCCGGTCTCGGGATCGACGGCGAACTGGACGTTCGAGCCGCCGGTCTCGACGCCGATCTCGCGCAGCACCGCGATCGAGGCGTTGCGCATGATTTGATATTCCTTGTCGGTCAAGGTCAGCGCCGGCGCGACGGTGATGCTGTCGCCGGTATGCACGCCCATCGGATCGATGTTCTCGATCGAGCAGACGATGATGCAATTGTCCGCGTGGTCGCGGATCACCTCCATCTCGAACTCTTTCCAGCCGATCACCGATTCCTCGATCAGCACCTCGTCGGTCGGCGAGGCGTCGAGGCCGCCGGCCACGATGCTTTCGAATTCGGCGCGATTATAGGCGACCCCGCCGCCGGTGCCGCCGAGGGTGAACGACGGGCGAATGATCGCCGGCAAACCGATGGTCGCGAGCACCGCATGCGCCTCCTCGAGCGAATGCGCGGTCGCGCCGTTCGGGGTCTCCAAGCCGATATTGGCCATCGCCGCCTGGAATTGATCGCGATCCTCGGCCTTGGCGATGGCGTCGCGGCTGGCGCCGATCAGGATCACCCCGTGAGCGTCGAGCGTGCCGTCCTCGGCGAGCGCGAACGCGGTGTTCAAGCCGGTCTGCCCGCCCATCGTCGGCAACAGCGCGTCGGGCTTCTCGCGCGCGATCACCTTGGCGACCATTTCCGGCGTAATCGGCTCGATATAGGTCGCGTCCGCGGTGTCCGGATCGGTCATGATCGTCGCCGGGTTCGAATTGACCAGGATCACCCGGTAGCCCTCCTCCTTGAGGGCGCGGCACGCCTGGGTTCCGGAATAATCGAACTCGCAAGCCTGGCCGATAACAATCGGCCCGGCACCGATGATCAGGATCGACGAGATGTCGGTGCGCTTAGGCATAACGCCCCCTCACCCAACCCTCCCCCGCGAGGGGAGAGGGCTCGAGCCCGCCACTAGCACCGCGCGAACTCCCTCCCCCCTCGCGGGGGAGGGCCGGGGTGGGGGGGGCGCCTATCGTCATAAACCTGCTCATCTAATCATTCGCATCGATCATCGCGGTGAAACGTTCGAACAGGTGGTGGCTGTCTTGCGGGCCTGGCGAGGCTTCAGGGTGGTGTTGGACGCTGAACACTGGGCGGTCGATTAGACGAATGCCCTCCAAGGTGCCGTCGAACAGCGAGACGTGGCTTTGCTCGACCCCCGCCGGCAGCGAGTCGGCGACCACCACGAAGCCGTGGTTCTGGCTGGTTATCTCGACCTTGCCGGTTTGCAGATCCTTGACCGGGTGGTTGGCGCCGCGGTGGCCTTGGCGCATTTTTTCGGTGCGCGCGCCGAGCGCGAGCGCCAGCATTTGATGGCCCAGGCAAATGCCGAATATCGGCAGGCCGAGGTCCAACAGCGCCTTGATCACCGGCACCGCGTACACGCCGGTCGCGGCGGGATCGCCGGGGCCGTTCGACAGGAAGATACCGTCCGGCGCGTGCGCCATCACCTCGTCGACGCTCGCGCTCGCCGGCACCACGGTGACCCGGCAGCCGGCACTGGCGAGGCAACGGAGAATATTGTGCTTGGCGCCGTAATCGATGGCGACGACGTGGCGCGTGGGCGAGCCTTGCGCGCCGAAGCCGGCACCCAGCGACCACGCGGTCTGGTCCCATTGATAGGTCTGGGCGCAGGTGACGTCCTTGGCGAGATCCATGCCTTCGAGCCCGGGGATCGCCGCCGCCTCGGCGCGCAAGCCGGCGAGATCGAAGTCGCCGTCGGGGGCATGGGCTATTACTCCGTTCGGCGCCCCGCCGGCGCGCACGATGCGGGTGAGCGCGCGGGTGTCGATGCCGGCGATCGCCGGCAGCCCGCGGGCCTTCAGCCAGGCATCGAGATGCTGGGTGGCGCGCCAACTCGCCGGCTCGGTTATATCGGCGCGCAAGATACAGCCGCGCGCGGCCGGGTTGGTCGCCTCCAGGTCCTCGGCGTTGGTCCCGACATTGCCGATATGGGGAAACGTGAAGGTGATGATCTGTCCGGCATAGGACGGGTCGGTGAGGATTTCCTGGTACCCGGTCATCGCAGTGTTGAAGCAAACCTCGCCGATCGCGGAAGTCGCCGCGCCGAGGCCGCGGCCCTCGATAACGCGGCCATCGGCCAATACCAGGACGCCTGACGCGCGCGCGGGCGCGTCGGGTGTTCTGGACGATGAGAATTCGGGCATGGGCGGTGATTCGCGTGTGACGCGCTGAAATGCTCAGCTTGCGGGCAAAGTGGCCGGAAAGTACGCTCAAGCCGGACGCCCGTCAAGCGTCGTGTCGCGCTAAATAATGGTGAAAAAACAATGGCTTAATTGGCGCGATAATTGTGAATGGACAATCGGGCGCGGGTTGCTCACCCTTGCGCCTGTCGTCGCGCGGGGACGATAGCGTGGGCGGCTTAACTACTTGACGAGGATCCGATGTTGCGAAGGCGATTTGCGGACGACCTTAAGACGGCGATGAAGGCCAAGGACTCATGTCGCGTGGCGACCTTGCGGCTCATTCTGGCAACCCTCAAGGACCGTGATATCGCCGCCCGGGGCGACGGTCGCGACGAGGGAATTGGTGACGACCAACTCTTGGACATGCTGGTCAAAATGGTGCGCCAGCGGCGCGAATCGGTCACCATCTACCAAGAGGCGGGGCGAAGCGAGCTGGCGGCGCGCGAGGCCGAGGAGATCGCGATCATCGAGGGCTATATGCCGACGCCGCTCGACGAGGCGGAAACCGAGGCGGCGGTTCGGGCGGTGATCGACGATCTCGGCGCGACCTCGATCAAGGATATGGGACGAACGATGGCGGCGCTGAAGAAGCACTATGCCGGGCGCATGGACACCGCGCGGGCGAGCGGGCTAGTCAAGACGATTTTGACCGGCGGGTAATGCCTACGATGAGTTTTGCCCCGCAATTTCTCGATGAAATTCGCGCCCGCCTGCCGGCGAGCGAGATCGTCGGCCGCAGCGTTCGTCTCACCCACCGGGGCCGCGAACATACCGGCCTGTGCCCGTTCCATAAGGAAAAGACACCGTCGTTCACGGTCAATGACGACAAGGCGTTCTTTCACTGTTTCGGCTGCGGCGCGCACGGCGACGTCATCGGCTTCGTGATGCAGAACGAAGGCCTGGCGTTTCCCGAGGCGGTCGAGCGCCTGGCGGGGGAGGCCGGCTTGGCGATGCCGGAGCGAACCCCGGAAGCGAGGGCCCGCGCCGAACGCCAGACCGGGCTGTACGAGATTATCGACAAGGCGGCGGTCTGGTTTCGCCGCGCCCTGGCCCGCGACGACGGGGCCGCCGCGCGCACTTATTTGGCGAATCGTGGTCTCGACCAGGCGGTGATCGAGCGCTTCGGGCTGGGTTGGGCGCCCGACCGACGGGCCGCGCTGAAGACGTTTCTCGCCGGCGAAGGCGTGCCCGATTCGGCGGCGATCGAGGCCGGCTTGCTGAGAAATCCGGATAATGGCGAGGCGTACGATTTTTTCCGCGGCCGCTTGATGTTCCCGATTGCCGACGGGCGCGGCCGGGTGGTCGGATTTGGCGGGCGAACGCTGGGCGATGGTCAGCCGAAATACATCAACAGCGCCGAGAACGATCTGTTTCACAAGGGGCGGTGTCTCTACAATCTCAGTGCCGCGCGACGGCCGGCGCGAGATGCCGCCAGCGTGATCGTCGCCGAAGGCTATATGGACGTGATCGCCTTCGCTCGTGCCGGGCTCGACCACGCCGTCGCGCCGCTGGGCACCGCGGTCACCGAGGATCAGCTGAACGGTCTATGGCGCTTGGCGGCGGAGCCGGTGCTGTGTCTCGACGGCGATGCCGCCGGCCGCCGGGCCGCCGCGCGCGCCGCCGAGCGGGCGCTGCCGCTGTTGGCGCCGGGACGGTCGTTGAAGTTCGCTTTTCTGCCCCAGGGCGAGGATCCGGACAGTCTGCTCGCCAAGGCGGGCGCGGCGGTTCTCGCCGACAAGATCGAGCACGCCCACCCCTTGGTCGACGTGTTGTGGCAGCAAGCGCTGAGCGGCCACCGGGTGGATACGCCCGAGCGGCGCGCCGATTTGCGCAAGACCCTCGATAACCAGGTCGCAACGATCAAGGACCCCACGGTTCGCGGCCTTTACCAAAGCGAATTTCGCGCGCGCTTCGACACCACCTTCGGATACGCGCGAGGGCGTGGTCGGAGCCGCGCCGGCGATCGCGCGTCGCGGCCCGGCAGAATGATCTATCAGGGCGGACAGAAGCCCGCCGCGGACCCCGATTCGGCGCGTCGTGAACGCATCATGCTGGTCTGTCTGCTCAATCATCCGGCCTTGCTCGATCTTTTTGCCGAGGATCTGGCGGCGCTCAGTTTTTCGTCCCCTGCCCACGATGCGATTCGCAGTGCCTTGGCCGATATCGCCGCCGATGGGGATGCCGTCGATCGCGACAGCCTGCGCGCGGCCCTCGCCGAACGTGGATTCGGCCGGGAAATCACGCGTTTGACCTCGAGCATGGCGTGGGACGGCAGCCAGTTGGCCGAGGCGTTTGCTCGCTCCGAGGCCGATGACGCGGAAGCCCGCGACGGTTTTCATCATCTGGCGGTTCGCCATAGAAGAGCCGCCCTGGAGGACGATCTGCGGGCCGCGGAGGCCACTTTAGCGGAGGCGATGAACGAAGAAGCCCTTGCTCATTTGGTCGCGTTGCGGCATCAACTGGATGATATTGACAATCTACAGGACGCGCCGGCTGCGGAATGGCGGGCGTAGGGTCTTGCTTCGCGTGTTGTAGGCACCACTTAATGGGTGAGTGCCCGCCCGGATCGAGATCCAGGCTGGGGGGTGTTTCTGTGGCTAAATCGAGGTGACTGGGCGAATGTCGAAGCAAACTGCGGCTTCGGAAGAACGGGAAACGCGCGAAGACTCCGGCGACGGACCCGTCTTGGATACAGCTGGTGGCGCGATCAAGAAATTGATCGCCAAGGGCCGCGAGCGCGGCTTCATCACGTATGACGAGCTGAACGCGGCTATGCCGTCGGAACAGGTCTCTTCGGAACAGATCGAAGACACCATGTCGATGATATCGGAACTCGGGATCAATCTCATCGAGGCCGAGGAAAGCGACGACAGCCAGGAGAAGCCCGAGAAGCCGGCGGCGACCACCACCACCACCACCACCACCACCACCACCACCACCACCACCACCGACGATGCCGACCTTGGTCGGACCGACGATCCGGTGCGCATGTATCTGCGCGAAATGGGCTCGGTCGAGCTGTTGTCGCGCGAAGGCGAGATCGCCATCGCCAAGCGTATCGAGGCCGGTCGCGAGATGATGATCGGCGCGCTGTGGGGCAGCCCGCTGACGTTGCGCGCGATCACCGAATGGTTGAAGGCGATCGACGGCGGCGAAATGCTGCTGCGCGAGGCCATCGACCTCGAGGCGACATACGGCGGCGGGCCCAACGGCGCCAATGCCAATCCGGCGATGGCCAATGGCGCCGGTGGACAGGCAACGACGGTGGCGGCGGCGAACCAGCCCGCGGCGCAGGTGGATCAAGCCCAAGGCCAAGGCCAAGGCCAAGGCCAAGGCCAAGGCCAAGGCAACGGCGTGCCGCCGGCCAACGGCGCGGGTGCCGTCGAAGGTGCCGCGATCAATGGAGCGGACGCCAACCGCGCCGACGCCAGCGCCGCCGATGCGCCGGGAACTAGCGCAAGCCAAGGCAGCGGCGAAAATCAGGGCAGCGGCGAAAGCCAAAGCAGCGGCGACACCAACGCCAACGGAGACAACAGCGGCGACACCGACGACGAAGAAGCGACGATGTCGCTGTCCTCGATCGAGGAAGCGCTGCGCCCGCAAGTCCTCGAGACCTTTGCGGCGATCGCCAAAGCCTATACCAAGATGCGGCGGATCGAGGATCAACGGCTCGACGCGGCGGCATCGGACGAGGTCCTCAAGCCCGCGACCCTGAAGCGCTACGACAAACTCAAGGCGGAAGTGTACGAACTGTCGACCGGCATCCGGCTGAACAATTTCCGCATCGAGGAACTGGTCGACGAATTGTACGGGCGTAACCGACGATTGACCCGCATTGAGGGTCGCCTGTTGCGCCTGGCGACCCAATGCCGGGTCAATCGCCAGGACTTCCTGCAACGCCATGTCGGTCACGAACTGGTCGCCGGCTGGGCCGAGGCGGTCGGCGAGCTCAAGGAAAAAGGCTGGGCAGACTACGTTCGCAAGCACAGCGATGCCATCGACGAGCTGCGCCGCGAAATCGCCATGGTCGCGCGCGATACCGGGCTCGAGGTCCAAGACTACAAACGCATTGTCGCCACCGTGCAAAAGGGCGAGCGCGAGGCGAACCAAGCCAAGAAAGAGATGATCGAGGCCAATCTTCGCCTGGTGATCTCGATCGCCAAGAAATACACCAACCGCGGTCTGCAGTTCCTCGATCTCATCCAGGAAGGCAATATCGGCCTGATGAAGGCGGTCGATAAGTTCGAGTATCGCCGGGGCTACAAGTTCTCCACTTATGCCACCTGGTGGATTCGCCAGGCGATCACCCGCTCGATCGCCGACCAGGCGCGGACGATCCGGATTCCGGTGCACATGATCGAGACGATCAACAAACTGGTGCGCACTTCGCGCCAGATGCTGCACGAGATTGGCCGCGAGCCGACCCCCGAGGAGCTCGCCGAAAAGCTCGCCATGCCGCTCGAGAAAGTACGCAAGGTCCTCAAGATCGCCAAGGAGCCGATCAGCCTGGAGACGCCGATCGGCGACGAGGAGGATTCTCACCTCGGCGATTTCATCGAGGACAAGAACGCGATCATCCCGCTCGACGCGGCGATTCTGTCGAACTTGCGCGAGACCACGACCCGGGTCCTCGCCAGCCTGACCGCGCGCGAGGAGCGGGTACTGCGCATGCGTTTCGGCATCGGCATGAACACCGATCACACCCTCGAGGAAGTCGGCCAGCAGTTCTCGGTCACCCGCGAACGTATCCGCCAGATCGAGGCCAAGGCGTTGCGCAAGCTCAAGCACCCGAGCCGAAGCCGCAAGTTGCGGAGTTTCCTCGACACCTGAGCGAGGGCGCGATACACGACAACCATCTCGGTCGTGGGGCCCGTAGTTCAGTTGGTTAGAACGCGCCGCTCATAACGGTGTTGTCGCAGGTTCGAGTCCTGCCGGGCCCACCACCCACCTTCCGCCTTTTAGGTGGCCAATTCATCGACCGCGTACAACCGCAGAATTCTGCGGAATAATGCCGGTTGTCGGTAAGACCCTGGCGTGCGGAGACGGTACGTGGAGCACGTAAATCCTCATTCCGGTCATTCGTCTCTGCGGCCAAAAATTTAAGCCAACACTTTGGAAATGAGAGAGGGATCTTCGCAGTCAGATCGGTTGCGGGAAGCCCAATAAGCGCCGCTGATGGTCCCATCGCAGTGGCATTGCGCCGATACGCATGAGGCATCTAGGCGTTAGCTCAATCGGCTGAAGGCCTGCGAGGATAGACTCGACGATATCTGGAGCCAGAAAAGCAAGTTGGATGGTGCGCCCAACGTCGCTGGCATTGATGTCTTCGCATTTGGCAATCTCTTTGACGGAGGTGACTTTCTCTTCCGTCAGTAGGTCCAGCCAACGATGGGCCCAGGCGAGCAGATTTATCAGTTTTAGATCGGTGACCTGGATTTTGTCGTGGGTTCCACGGATGACTAACTTTGCTTCGACCCCTAGACGCCTCAGCTTGATGGGGACGGAGAATGTATACAGGTCCAGTGGACGTGTGACTGCATCACCTTGGATTTTGAGGAGCAAGTCCCTGAGCCCTGACCGATTGATCTCCATCCGAAGCGAGTCGTCGGAAAGCACGATGCGGTGAATAAGGGAATGGAGCAATTGACGTTGAAGCTCTATTTTTTTTGCTATGTAAGTCAGCCGCGAAGTTCTGCCCGCGGCGCAGGATTGCGGCCAGCTGGTCTAGCGGGGAATCGGTTTCTTGTAGGACGTCGATGATCCGAACCTCGTCCGTGAGAAATTCGCAGATCGATTGGATCGTCACCTGTTCAAGTTCCTTCGCAGGAAGGCGCCAACCGCCATCTGACGAATCGGTAGAGTGCATTAAGCGCTTCGAGATGTAATACCGATAACGGCGCCTTCCCTTGTTGGCGTGGGTCGGACAAAAGCGATCACCAGTCTCGTCGTAGACCAACCCGGTCAGAATGCTCGGCGCCTTTATGTTGGTCGTGGCGAATCGTTGTGCCGCGTTTTCTGCAAGTTGATCCTGGACCGCGTCAAAGGTGGATCGATCGATTATGGCGGCATGCTGGCCCAGATAGGCGACACCCTTATGGGTGATATCCCCGACGTAAATCCGATTCGTGAGCAATTGGTGCAAGTGGCCTCGGCTAAATGGCCGTCCGCCTGTTTCCCAATTGCAAGAATTTCTGCGTCGCTTGGTGATCAACCCGAGACGGTTTGATTCTTGATAAAGATTTTTTACCGTCCCCAGGTCCAAATACAGACGAAAGAGTTTTTTGATGGTCTCGGCCTCGTCTTGGTTCACAATGAGCTTTTTATTGACGGCATCGTAGCCAAGCGGCACCAACTCACCCATCCACATTCCCTTTTTCTTGGACGCGGCAATCTTGTCGCGGATTCGCTCTCCCGTGACCTCCCGCTCGAACTGAGCGAAGGAGAGCAGCATATTCAGCGTCAACCGGCCCATCGAGGTCGTCGTGTTGAACTGCTGAGTGACGGAAACAAACGAAATGTCGTGAGCTTCGAATATCTCGACCAATTTTGTGAAATCGGTCAGCGATCGGGTCAGGCGGTCGACCTTGTAAACGACCACCAGATCGACTCTCTTTTTTTCGATATCGACCAGTAAGACTTGCAATGCGGGACGATCCATCGTGCCACCGGACAATCTACCATCGTCATAACGTGTTGCCACTGGCCTCCATCCCAGACTTTTCTGGGATTTAATGAACGCCTCACATGCCTCACGCTGTGCGTCGAGGGAATTGAACTCTTGATCGAGCCCATCTTCGGTGGACTTTCGGGTATAAATCGCACACCGGCACTTCGGAGTCATAGATTGAAGAATCTCGGGCCTGACCACCGAGCGCCGGTGATCGCACGGGCGATCTGAGATAGTGAGCCGTATTGGTTTCCGTCATAAGAGAACCCTGTCTCAAGGACATCGACCGTATAAATCCGCCCATGCCATTCTCGAAAAAGCCGAGATCCAGGCGGGAGACCGGCGGGTTCGGAAGACGGTGGGGCGTTGTTGGGACTCGCTGTTGACCATTTTCGAAGTTTGCGTCTGGCCGCCGGCTTGAGACCACCAGCAGTTCTCGCTTGCAAACGATAGGCAGCAGCATGTTCGAGCAAGCGCCGACTTAAGCCTGTAGATGGAGCTTGGCCGTAGGCCTCAATCCATAGCTCGGTCAGATCACTGCGCGACAGATCTGGAATCGCCGAGATTTCTTCACTTGCAAGGTCGGTTATTCCGACACCGCAGACTGCCGCAGCAGCACCCTTAGGTGGCGGCATTAGGATCGTTCTATGATTTGATAGACGCGGCTGCCCCCTTGAACCTTTTGAGAGATCACGTCCAGGCCCAACTTCTTCTTAAGGGTGCCGCTTATGGCGCCGCGGACAGAATGTGGTTGCCAGCCCGTCACTTCAACCGCCTCAGAAATCGTGGCGCCGTTCTCTCTGGCTAGCAAATCGATGAGAAGTGCCTGTTTGGTTGTCGGTTGAGACCTCTGAGGCGGCGTCCCGCGGCCAAGTTGGCTGTCGCCCAGTCCGCGCTTGGCTTCCGCATTCCGCATATTTCGGCGTTGAAGATTTGGCTGAGTTCTCCCAATCAATTTCTGATCTGATCCAACGCGGATCGCCCGCGATCCCGCTTCTGTGATGACCAGTGTTTTGCGCCGGCCGCGTTTTTCCGTGACCAGGCCTTTTTTGCGAAGGGCTTGGAGCGTGACGCCATGGTTCTTGATCGACTTTGGCAACGGTAGGACAACGCCGCCTGGACGGTTTACAGCCGCGGTCAGAATGGTGCGTTGGGGATTCGTCAGACGTGGCATGATCGACTCCTTCGGTGCTCGGCCCCGCGGGTGTCGCGGCGCTGCCACCACCCTGAGCCCCGCCGGTCACCCGGTCGGGGCGGGGCCGAAGGCGGCCCGTCATGTTCTGTCGCCCTCTAGCAATGCTCACATTCGGGCGGAAGTCCAGTCGTATTTGGTGGCTCGCGATCAAAGCTGGGATGGCTACGAATCCAATGTCATTCGAGCAGGACGGATAACGGATGGAGCCGACGATTATTTTCAGATTATTGGCGAATTCGAAGCCTAGAATTTAAATCCGCTTTTCCCTGGTTTTGGTCCGCTCCCTGAGGCAGAGCGGGCGTCCAATCAGCGTGGTCCGGATGTCCGCTGTTTGGTTTTGCCCTGAATTAGTGGACACCTAGAATCAGCGCGATGAGCGCGAGGAGGTGTCCTATGACGAAGGCGAAGCGATACAAACGTTACAGTGCTGTCAACGGCGGAGCAAAATTAGTCCACCCGGGCGGAGCAAAACTAGTCCACTTAATGTTATGCGGTATGCGGTGTTGGGGGGTTGTCCCGGTAGTCCATAGGAGGGACCCGCGCTGCTTCGTGTAGCGCTTGCGTTACGC
>JAKZSU010000155.1:0-5703 GCA_047517485.1 Alphaproteobacteria bacterium | reverse complement strand
CCAATGGACCCCGGCTCCTCGGATCAAGTCCAAGGGTGGGCCGGGGTGGCATTGGTGGTTTGGTTGGGACGACGGTGGATCGAGAGAGACCGCGGATGCCTGACGCGGCCGGTCGGTATCCGGATCCTAGACGCTGTAATACATCGCGAACTCGACCGGGTGCGGCGTGTGCTCGAAGCGGTAGATTTCTTCCCATTTGAGCGCAAGATAGCCATCGATCAAATCGTCGGTGAACACGTCGCCCTTCTTGAGGAAATCGCGGTCGGCGTCGAGCTGGTTCACGGCTTCGCGCAGCGAGTGGCACACGGTCGGCACATCCTGGAGCTCTTCGGGCGGCAGGTCGTAGAGGTTCTTGTCCATCGGATCGCCGGGATCAATCTTGTTGGCGATGCCGTCGAGGCCGGCCATCAGCATCGCCGCGAAGGTGAGATACGGATTGGCCGCCGGATCGGGGAAGCGCACCTCGACCCGCTTGCCGTTGGGGCTGGTGGAGAACGGGATGCGGCACGCGGCCGATCGGTTGCGCGCCGAGTAGGCCAGCAGAGCCGGCGCCTCGAAGCCCGGGATCAGCCGCTTGTAGCTGTTGGTCGCCGGGTTGGAGAACGCGTTGAGCGCCTTGGCGTGCTTGATGATGCCGCCGATATAATGCAGCGCGGTCTCCGACAGATCGGCGTAGCTCGATCCGGCGAACACCGGCTTGCCGGCCTTCCAGATCGATTGGTGGATGTGCATGCCGGACCCATTGTCGTCGATGACCGGCTTCGGCATGAAGGTCGCGGTCTTGTCGTTCTGGTGGGCCACGTTGTGGTCCACGTATTTATAGATCTGGGTCGCGTCGGCCATTTTCAACAGCTCGGCGAACTTCACACCGAGCTCGTTTTGGCTCGGCGCCACCTCGTGGTGATGCTTTTCGACGTCGACGCCCATGGCGGCCATCACGGTCAGCATCTCGGCCCGGATGTCGGACATGGAATCGACCGGCGGCACCGGGAAGTAGCCGCCCTTGGTGGCCGGGCGGTGGCCGACATTGCCGTGATCGAAGGCGCGTCCGGCATTGTACGCCCCTTCCTGCTCGTCGATGGCGTAGAAGGTGCTGTTCATGGAGACGTCGAAGCGGACATCGTCGAACACGAAGAACTCGAGCTCGGGGCCGAAAAACGCGGCGTCGCCGATGCCGGTCGTCTTGAGATAGGCCTCGGCGCGCTTGGCGGTCGAGCGCGGATCGCGCGAATACGCCTGACCCGTGGTCGGCTCCAGCACGTCGCAGAACAGGATCAGCGAGACCTGGGCGGCGAACGGATCAAGCACCGCCGACTCCGGATCCGGCAGCAGGCACATGTCCGATTCATTGATGTCTTTCCAGCCGGCGATCGACGAGCCGTCGAACATGATGCCGTCGACGAAGGTGTCCTCGTCGATCGTGGGCAGCGCCTGCGCGGTGTGATGCCACTTGCCGCGCGGATCGGTGAAACGGAAGTCGACGTACTGAACGTCGTGTTTTTTGATCAGCTCGAAGACTTTATCGGTGGCGGACATGCTGGGATCTCCAGAGATGGTGAACGGATGGCCGAGGGTGGGAGCCGCGACGCGGCCACGTCCCTAGCAGATGGTTCCGTTCAGAGGCAATAGAATAAGCCGCGCGACCGAAACCGTGGCCGCGCCGCTCGGCGGTACGCGGGTTGCACTCTACAAACGACGGAGGCGCGGCGCGCCTCGCTGGTTGGCGCCCGGCGGCGCGTGTTGATGTGTGGCGGTGCCCGGCGATCACAGTGCATCGGGTCCTTTCTCGCCGGTGCGAATGCGGAGCGCCTCTTCCACCGCGCAGACAAAAATCTTGCCGTCGCCGATGCGTCCGGTGTGGGCGGCGGTCTGGATCGCCTCGACGGCGCGGTCGACCTGGCCGTCTTCCAGCACCACTTCGATCTTCACCTTGGGCAGAAAATCGACCACGTACTCGGCGCCGCGATAGAGTTCGGTGTGGCCCTTCTGGCGCCCGAAGCCCTTGGCTTCGGTGACGGTCAGGCCCTTGACGCCGACGTCGTGCAGCGCCTCCTTGACCTCGTCGAGCTTGAACGGCTTGATGATGGCTTCGATCTTTTTCATCGGACGATCACTCTATGGTTCGGTCCGCGTTGCGCGGTTCGACCCGTTCGACCATGCACGTTCCGTGCCAATTCGATGCATTGTCAAAGATGCCGGAAAACCGCGAGAATCCGGTCCGGGACGAACCGGCATTCGGATACACGCTGCTCAATTAATAAGCAATCTGTAAATTATTTGAGCATGATGGTCGCGAGCAGTCGCATCGGGGCGGAGAGGGCGTAGGCGAGATCTCGACCTCGGCGCTTGCCCCGGTGCGCCACCGATGAATTTTCGACCAGTTTGTGCTATATTAAGAGTGATCGATCGAAAGCCCATTGAACCATGAATAAACCCAGCTCGCCGTGGAGCATCAAGGGCGTGAGCCCCGCGGCACGCGACGCCGCCAAGGAGGGTGCACGAATATCGCGACAACCGCTCGGCCGATGGCTAAGTCAGGTAATTCGCAAAACCAGCGCCGCTGAGGGGATCGAGCCGGTCGGCTCTGAAGAGCAAGATATGCCCGCTCGCGCCGCATATGCCGCTTCTCCATCGTCGGCCACAACTTGGGAAGAAGCAGTAGTGCGGCTCGAAGCCAGGATAGTCGAGACCGAGCAGAAATCCATCGATGCGGTACTACCGGTGGAAAATGCGCTAGTCCGTATTGCCGATCGACTTGACGCCATCGAGACTTTTGTGTTTCGCCAGCCCCGCCGGTCATACCTGCGCCGATTTTTGCGGCGATGATCGTCCGCGCCATTGTGCGCGGGTACTACCGGCCACGTCAATTTTTCGAAACGCCGACGTAAAGTTCTATTAATCCGGATTGTGTCAGAGTTATAGTGGAATACCGATGTTCTGGTCATACTCGAACTGTCATGAAGCCCATTAGCCCCTGGAGCGTCAAAGGCGTCGATGACGACGCCCGCGAATTGGCCCGAAACGCGGCGCAGGCGGCGGGTTTGACCCTGGGCGCCTGGATCGACCGGGCGATCAAAATATCGACTGGATTGGCGCCCGAGGAGTCGAAATTCGCGCTCAGCACTACCGTCAGCACTACCCTCACCGATGAGTCGCCAGACGATCGAGGCGAATATTTTGGAGTCGACGACCGGATTACTCCCGATGCCGATGAGGTGTCCGAGGATAGAGGCCAAAATATTGAAGCCGCCGAAGCAGCGACCTCGGTTGCCCAAGAGTCAACAAACCATCATGGCGTGATTTCCGAGGTCTCCGTGTCCGCGACTCCGGATATGCAAGAGTCATCCGATGTCCAAGGCGCGCGTGTCGAGGTTGACGAACCGTCGACCCTGAACACCAGTGCCTCGCCGCTTGCGCAAGGTATCGACGAGACACCCACCGAATCATTCGATGCCGGTGAGCAACACCCTGCCTACGCACCCATCACGATCGGCCTGCAGGTGGATCCCGAGGAGAGGTTCGAAGCGACGGTCGAAACGGTCGACACGCCTGAGCCTCGTAGGTGGCCGAGCGCGGCGAGTCTGTTCGGCGCGGGTGTGCCGAGGATCGCCATCTCCGCAGCGGCCATCGTCATCGCGGCAGGCGTGCTGGTCTACGGTGTCGGCTTTACCGGGTCGGACGATCAAGACCCGTCGGCATCGACCTCCGAAGGCATGGCCACCTCGGCAACCACGACACCCGCGCCGCCGGCAACCGAACGCGCGCGCCACGACGATACGCCGCCCCCGTTGGAGCCGGGCGTCATCGAAATGCTGACCGCGGCTGCCGAGCAGGGTGACGCCATCGCCCAGCATGATCTCGCGGCCCGCTACCTCGATGGCAAGACCGTCACGCGCAATCTCGAATTGGCGAAGAAGTGGCTGGAACGCGCCGCGTCGCAGGGCATGGCATCGGCGCAGCATCGCCTTGGGGTCATGTATGACGACGGCACAGGCGTCAAGGCGGACCGCAACCGAGCCGCCATGTGGCACACTCGTGCCGCGTCGCAAGGTCACCCCGCGTCACAGCATGCGCTCGCGCTGGCCTACACCACCGGGCGCGGCGTGAAGCAGAGCGAAGCGAGCGCCACCGTCTGGCTCCAGCGCGCGGCCCTCGCCGGCAATGCCGAATCCCAAGTCCTCCTCGCCGGACGGTACCAGACCGGGCGCGGCATCGAACGAAACGCCGCAAAGGCGGCCGAATTGTATGCCAGCGCGGCCGCCAAGGGTCATGCTGGTGCGGTGGCGCGGGCAGAGAAGCTCGCGGCGCGGGCCGCGGCGAAGCCGGCTGCGCCCGAGAAATCCGCCCTTGCCGCCAAGCCGGCACTACCTCCCGCGGCGCCGGCACTACCTGCCGATATGCTGCTCGACAAGGCCGGAATCGCCGAGGTTCAGCGATTGCTTGCCCGGCTCGCTTTCAAGCCCGGCCCGGCGGACGGCGTTCTCGGCCGCCGCACCGTTCGCGAGATCAAGCTGTACCAGAGCTTCGCCGGTCTGCCCGACGACGGCAAGGCGACGACGGGTCTGCTCCATGAGCTGCGCGAGATGGTGCGCGGCATGCCGTCGGAGACCAGCCCGTCGCGCTAGTGGTTTGAGTCTAACGCTTGGAACCCACGTTTGACGCTGGCGATGATGTCGTTGGGGTCGGCGCTCCAGATGAAAGGCTTGGGTTTCTGGTTGTGCTCCGTGACGAAGCGGTTGATCGCTCCGTGGAGGTCGACCAGGGAATGGAACACGCCGCGTTTCAGTCGGCGTCTGGTCAGCTTGGCAAAGAAACCCTCGACCGCGTTGAGCCAGGAGCACGAAGTTGGCGTGAAATGGAAGGTCCAGCGAGGGTGCCGGGCGAGCCACGCCCGCACCTTGTTGTGTTTATGCGTCGCGTAGTTGTCGACGATGGCGTGGATCGTCCTGCTCGCCGGCACGATGCGATCGATCTCGTTCAAGAACCGTATGAACTCTTGATGACGGTGGCGCTGCATGTTGCGCCCGATCACCGTGCCATCCAGGATGTTCAGGGCGGCGAACAGGGTGGTCGTGCCGTGGCGCTTGTAGTCATGGGTCATGGTGCCGCAGCGCCCGGGCTTCATCGGCAGACCCGGCTGGGTCCGGTCGCGCGCTTGGATCTGGGACTTCTCGTCGATCGACAGCACCACCGCATGGGCCGGCGGATCGACGTAAAGTCCAACAATGTCCTGGAGTTTATCGGCAAAAGCGGGATCTCGGGAAAGCTTGAACTGCCGCCAGCGATGCGGCGCCAGACCGTGGGCGCGCCAAATCCTCTGTATGCTTGAGAGCGACAGCCCGCTGGCTTCGACCATGGCCCGGCCGGTCCAATGGGTGGCTTCCCCCAACGGCGGGCCGAGGGTCAGATCGATCACCTTCTGGACCTGGTCGGCCTCAATCGGCAGGATGCGAGACGGTCGGGTCTTGTCGTGCAGAAGGCCGTCGACGCCCTGCTCATGGAAGCGATCGCGCCAGCGCCAGACAGTGTTCTTGGTGGTGCCGAGCTCGCGGACGATGGCGTTGGTCCCGAGCCCATTATCGGTCGCCAGAATGATTCGGGCTCGGGTGGCTTGGCCTTGGGGGGTGTTGCGGTCCCGAACGATCGCTTCAAGCCGCTGACGATCCGGAACTGAGAGGATGATGATCGAACTTGTGCGCATGC
>JAKZSU010000154.1:0-2897 GCA_047517485.1 Alphaproteobacteria bacterium | reverse complement strand
GTGTTCATGAGCATCTCCTCGGAGAAACTCCGAAAAGTGCTCCATCCAATTCAAATCGACACCATGCATTTTCGCTTCAAACCCCGCAGAAATCCTGGCTCTCAAAGCCAGCACCGCTCAGTTAACCGGACAGCAGTGATACGAACTAACGGCCGATGACCTGATTTTTGGTCATATGTTGGCCTTAATTGTAGTATTATTTGTTAGTTAAGGAGAATTGCCATGACAAACTCGAAATTCGCCGCGGTTGTATTCGGCGGTTTATTCGGCGTCGTGCTCGGGGGGTCGGCGGTCGCCGGCACTTTGACGACCAATCGCGCTTCGATCAATGTTATTGCCCCGCAGATCACGCGGGAAATGTCGCAGCAAATGGGGAAAATGGTGTCCAGCGCCGCATCCCAGGGCGCACGCGCGGCGGCGGAGGATAAATCGTCCGCGGGCGGTAGCACCAATAAATAGGTGTGATTTTTCCGTCAAATACCTGTTTTTAAGTAGCTGATTACGTAGCCGTTTACGTAGCCCATGAGGCTACCATGATCGGCACTTTCGCGAGCGGCGGGGTCGAAGGGTGTCACACTGTGGTATTGGTGCAACAGTGTGAGCAAATTTCCGTATCGACGTGGTCGTTTAGTGGGGGTTTCGTTTGACGGAACTGGTCACGATCAAGTACGAGAATATCTAGTTCAATGAGGTGCCGAACCTTGTTTGGCGCGTAATCGTAATCTGCCGGAATGGTAGGCGGGAAAACCGATGGGGATTGCTGGAATGAATAAGAGCCTTTTCGTAGGCATATGGGCGGGGGCCGTGTTAATCGCCGCGCCCGCGTTCGCGGCAACCACTAATCCGTCCGTGACCAATGAGACCGCCAGTAACGTGGTAACCGGTCAGGCCGTGGTGCGCGAACTCTCGGCGATGACCGTCGGTGGGATCGGCGCGCGCATCGGTGGCTTCCTCAGCCCACAATTGCTCAACGCCCAGGGCGTCGATCCGGATCGCGCGTCGCTATTTGCCTTGGGCAATATCGGAACCGGCATGTCCGCAGGCGGCGGTGACGGGCGGCTTGGTATTTGGGTGTCCGGCGCTTGGAGTTCGATCGATAACGATCTCGTGTCCACGGCGTATGACGGCAATCTTTATAGCGCTTTGTTCGGCGCCGATTATCAGATGAACGATCGTTTCCTCGCGGGCATCGCTCTCGGTTACGAATCGAGCGACATCGACACGACCTTTAACACCGGTCATTCGGAATCCGACGGCTTCACGATCGCGCCGTACGCCGGCTACGTGCTCAACCGCTATTTCACGGTCGATGTTAGCGGCGGCTTCACGTTTGTGGATTACGACACCCGGCGCACCGCGTCCGGCAGCTCGGTAAGCGGCAGTACCGAAAGCACTCGGTGGTTCATCGCCGGTAACGTGAACGCCTATTACGCGATCGATCGGATCACGCTTGGCGGCAAGATGGGATATTCCTACACCCGCGAGAATATGGATGGCTTCACCGAGAGCAATTCCACGACCTATACCGACCGCGACTACACCATCGGTCAGTTCCGGCTCGGCGGCACGGTTGGCTATCAGCTTGGCAAGGTCGAGCCGTATTTGCTGACGACCTATGTCTATGATGCCCAAATGACCGAGGTTGCGGTGGGTGCCGGTCAGGCTTCGCCGAAGAATGACCGGTCGGGCTTTGACGTTGGCGGCGGCATCAACTTCATGCTCAGCGATCGTGTGATCGGTGGATTCGAAGGATCGACGCACGTTGGTCGCGAGAACTTCGATTCGACGACGTTGAGCGGAAATCTGCGTATAAAGTTCTGATCCTAGAGTGAAACGCGGATTCGTAAATGGGGCCCAGCGGCGACGCTGGGCCTCATTGATTCCGCGCCTTCTGCTCGGGCTGAGCGCCGCCGCCGCCATGGCGGCCTGCACCGGTGGTCTCCTGGAAGACGGGCGCGCGCGGGCACTTCGCACGATAAGTGAAAACGGTTTTCAACCGGCCTTGGTAAAGGCGGGGTCGTTCACCGTGTACAGCGCGTCGAAGGGGCGTCGGGGCGCCGGCGAGCGACTGGTGGTCTATATCGAAGGCGATGGCCGATCCTGGAAGACCCGCTATTCGCCGCCGGTCGATCCAACGCCGGTGAATCCGGTTGGCCTTGACTTGGCGGTACGGGACACCGCGCCTCTCGCGGTGTACTTGGCGCGACCTTGTCAATACACCCGCGATCGCGACCGAAGAGGCTGCCATCCGCGTTATTGGGCGACCCATCGGTTCGCCGAAGAAGTGATCGATGCCATGGACCGCGCGATCGACCACTACAAGCTAACCCTCGGCGCGAGCGAAATCGAACTCGTCGGCTACTCGGGAGGCGGCGCGGTGGCCGCGTTGATCGCGGCGCGGCGCGGCGACGTGGTTGGTCTGACCACCGTGGTCGCGCCCCTCGACCATGCCGCTTGGACGCAACATCATGAGATCACCCCAATGGCTGGCTCGCTCAATCCCGCCGATTTCGCGGCGACGCTCGAGCACATTCCGCAGACGCATTTTGTCGGCGGCGACGATTCGGTGGTTCCTGTCGCGGTGGCGTGGTCCTACCGCGCGCGGATGACTGACCCCGGCAAAACGCGAATTATCGTTCGTGAGGACTACGATCACTTCTGTTGCTGGGTCAGGGACTGGACGACGTTACGCGCGCAGTCCGTGCCACGGTGACCGAGCGCCGGGCACCCGCGCGGACTTATACCAAGGGTGGATGTTAATGACTCATTTGACCGCTCGATTTTTGCCGCTGGGTAGGAGCGGGGCGCGCTGTCGTGCGACCCCACGTCAAGCGTCCCGCCACGCATCCAGCGACGAAAATCGAGCGGCCTTCGGTGGCCCGAGGTGGCTTTCCGGG